>URTU01000001.1 GCA_900550925.1 uncultured Alistipes sp.
GAGGACATTCTAGCGGAGGCGGAAAAGCTGGCCCAATGGGGCGTAAAAGAGTTGATGGTCATCGCCCAGGATACGACCTACTACGGCCGCGACCTGTACGGGCGGCGCTGCCTGGCCGAACTGCTCGAAAAACTGTGCCGCGTCGACGGTATCGAGTGGGTCCGCCTCCACTACGCCTACCCGACCGACTTCCCTGAAGATGTCATAGAGGTCATGGCCCGCGAGCCGAAGATCTGCCACTATCTCGACATCCCGTTCCAGCACATCTCCGACAGCCAGCTTCAACTGATGCGCCGCCGGCACACCAAAGCCGATGCCTACGGGCTGATCCGCAAGTTGCGAACGGCGATTCCGGACATAGCGTTGCGGACGACGCTTCTGGTCGGCTATCCGAACGAGACGGAGGAGGATTTCGCCGAGTTGCTCGACTTTGTACGGGAGGTGCGTTTCGAACGCCTCGGGGTATTCCCCTACTCCGAAGAGGAGGGTACCTACTCGGCCGAACACCTCACCGACAACGTCCCCGACGAGGTCAAGAACCAGCGGGTCGAGCGTCTGATGTCGCTCCAGAACGGCATCGCCGCCGAACTCAATGCGCAGCGCGTCGGCAAACGCGAAGAGGTGATCGTCGACTCGCGGCAGGGCGATTTCTACGTTGCCCGCAGCCGTTACGACTCGCCGGAGGTCGATCAGGAGATTCTGATTCCGGCCTCCGAGAGACGGCTTCTCCGCGGCCACATCTACAATGTCGAAATAACCGGTGCCGAAGACTACGATCTCTATGGCCGTGTCGTCGGCAAATAAACAGCATCGGATTTGTATATTATCGACATTTTTCCTACCTTTGAACAGGAAAAGCTAATCGAATTCCGGAAATGGCTGGCAAAAGCATAGTGAACAGTGTCGAAAGCAAAGTCTCGGAGCTGATCGAACGCCACCTGCAGTTGCGCAGGAAAACGGCAGAGCTCCAAGCACGCTGCGACAAGTTGAAAGCCAAAAACCGGGAGTTGACGCTGCGGATTGCCGAAGCCGAAAAACGGATCGCAACGCTCGAACTGAGCGAGGGTCTGAGCGGCGAGGCCTCCGACCGTAAACGGGCCAGAGCACGTGTCAATCGTCTTATGCGGGAGATAGACAAGTGCATAGCCCTGCTTAACAAATGATATTATGTCGAAACTGTCGATAACGCTGACAATAGCCGGCAAGAAGTACCCGCTGACGATAGATCAGGAACGCGAGGAGGAGTACCGGCAGGCGGAACGTGAGGTCAACCTTCGATTTTCGCAGATCAAGGAGGCCCGTTTCGAAGGCTTTCAGGACAAGGACAACCTTGCATTGGCCGCCTTGCAGATCAGTCTCGACTATATTAAAAGCCGCGTAAGCCGTTCGCTCGACGATGGGGACATAGAACGGCTGAAGAAGTTGGACGGGCGGCTGGACGATTGTCTGAACCGCCTCGACTAAACCCGGCCGCCATCTCCCAAGTGTGTGGGGGGGGCGTGTAAACGGAGGGGGAGTTGAGGTGCAGCAAGGAGAGATACCAGCTGATTGGTTGCCACAAGATAGAGACACTGAAGTGAAACCGGACGGTGAATGTGGGGGGGGGAAGTGTAAGAGACGGAAGGAGTTGAAAGAGACGGTAAATGGAGGGGGGGGGTGATATAGAGAGTTTACAAACGACGGCACAAACCTCGCTAAAAACAAGCCGGAAACAACTCCTGACCTGCGCGACACTAAAACGACGACAAGTTGAACCGAATCGTAACGATTCAAAATGAGTTCTTTAACATACGACTAAAATGG
Source organism: uncultured Alistipes sp. (assembly GCA_900550925.1). Classification (GTDB taxonomy): domain Bacteria; phylum Bacteroidota; class Bacteroidia; order Bacteroidales; family Rikenellaceae; genus Alistipes. Next base: position 1,804 of record URTU01000001.1, read on the forward strand.
AATATCCCGCATAGATTCCTTATAGCTTTGCGAAACTGAACACTTTTTACATTGAGGTTAACTCGGTCCTTCAAAAACAGGCCTTAACCGGCCGTGAGGTCGGTGCATCCCGACGGATGCCGTTGGACGTTTGCGATCGATTTGCCGGAGCCCTCACTTATGACTTATCTATTGCAGATTCGTCAAACAAGATTTGGAATATCTATGCGGGTTTTTTGTTGAAAACTACAAAACACTATATTATACAAACTTTAAAAAAACAGTACTTATCAGAAAATGAACATATTGACAATTGTTATCGCCGCAATAGCGGCCGTCGCAGCCGTAGTAGTCTACATTGTGATAACCAATGTGCTGACCAAGAATACAATTAAGGCTCGACGCGAAACCGCCATCAAAGAGGCTGAGGCCGAAGGCGAAATGATAAAGAAGGAGAAGATTCTCCAGGCGAAAGAGAAGTTCATACAGCTCAAAAGCGAATATGACAAGCAGGTCAACGAGCGCAACGCCAAACTCAAGGAGCGCGAACAGGCAGTCCGCCAGAATGAGAACTGCATCGCTCAGCAGCAGAAGGAGCTCGACCGGAAAAACAATGAGAACTCCCGTTTGCGCGAGCAGCTCGAAAATCAGTTGGCTGCCGTAGACCGCAAGAAGGAGGAGATCGACCGCATGATCAAGGAGCAGAACGTACGGCTCGAACAGATCAGCGGAATGAGCAGCGAGGAGGCCAAGAACATCCTCATCGAGAACATGAAGGCCGAAGCCAAGGCCGAAGCAATGACATTCATCAACGAGACCATCGAAGAGGCCAAGATGAGTGCCAACAAGGAGGCTAAGCGCATTGTGGTTCAGACCATACAGCGTGTAGCGACCGAGACGGCGATCGAGAATTCGGTTACGGTCTTCAACATCGACAGCGACGAGGTCAAGGGCCGTATCATCGGCCGCGAAGGTCGTAACATCCGCGCTCTGGAGGCTGCCACCGGAATCGAAATCATCGTTGACGATACGCCCGAGGCGATCATTCTTTCGGGCTTCGACCCCGTGCGCCGCGAGATAGCCCGTCTGGCTCTGCACCAGCTCGTTACCGACGGCCGTATCCATCCGGCACGTATCGAAGAGGTCGTGGCCAAGGTCCAGAAACAGATCGAGGAGGAGATCGTCGAGGTCGGCAAACGCACCACGATCGACCTGGGAATACACGGTCTGCATCCCGAACTGATCCGACTGATCGGCAAGATGAAATACCGCTCGTCGTACGGTCAGAACCTGTTGCAGCACTCGCGCGAAACCGCAAATCTGGCAGGCATCATGGCGGCCGAACTCGGTCTGAATGCCAAGGTGGCTCGTCGGGCCGGCCTGCTGCACGATATTGGCAAGGTGCCCGATGACGAACCCGAACTCCCGCACGCAATAATCGGTATGAAACTCGCCGAGAAGTACAAGGAGAAGGCCGATGTCTGCAACGCAATCGGTGCGCACCACGACGAAATCGAGATGACATCGCTCTACGCTCCGATCGTACAGGTCTGCGACGCCATTTCGGGTGCACGTCCCGGCGCCCGTCGCGAAGTTGTCGAGTCGTACATCAAACGTCTCAAGGAGATGGAGGATATCGCGCTGTCGTACCCCGGCGTCATGAAGACTTATGCCATTCAGGCCGGCCGCGAACTGCGCGTGATCGTGGGTGCAGACAAGCTGTCGGATCAGCAGTCCGACCAGCTTTCGCACGATATAGCAAAGAAGATTCAGGACGAGATGACCTATCCCGGACAGGTGAAGATCACGGTTATCCGCGAAACCCGTTCGGTAAGTTACGCAAAATAACCGGCAGGCGGCGAACGGCCGTACAGAAACAGCCGATAAAGAGAACGGATCCTTTCGGTCGGAATTCCGGCCGAAAGGATTTTTTGTGTACAACGCGGTCCCCTCGCAATCTCACAACTATCGACGAGCTACGGCCAATATCCCGTAAGGTCCGGTGCTGTCAGACCGCAACGGACCGTCGGTATGGCCGGCCAATGATTTCCCCGGCAGCACTGCTTGCACAACTCGCACCCCCTAAGCAATACGCACAATCCATCTCACTCGAATCCAGACGGCTGGCGGCAAAACGCGTATTACATTTGAATTAAATTGCGGATAAAAATATCGGATTCACGTCACAAGTTCTTAACTTTGCACGTGAACAAAAAAGATGGATCCGTCATGAGCAAAACAAGGATACTGGTCGTCGACGACGAAGAATCTCTTTGCGAAATACTGCAGTTCAACCTCGAAGTGGAGGGCTACGAGGTCGATGTCGCCTATAGCGCCGAAGCAGCCCTGCGACTCGATCTGACCCGATATTCGCTTATTCTGCTCGATGTGATGATGGGACAGATGAGCGGCTTCAAGATGGCCCAGACCCTCAAGCGCGACCCGTTGACCGCAAATATCCCGATCATCTTCTGCACGGCCCGCGACAGCGAAGACGATACGGTTGCCGGATTGAATCTCGGAGCCGACGACTATATTGCCAAACCCTTCTCGCTGCGCGAGGTGATAGCCCGTGTCAAGAGTGTCCTGCGCCGTCAGACCCCGAAAAACGACCAGCCGCACAACGACTCCATCGTCTATCAGTCCCTCACGCTCAACATGCTCAACAAACGCTGCACGCTCGATGGCGAGGAGATACAATTGACCAAAAAGGAGTTCGAGATATTGGCACTGCTGCTGCAAAATCGCGGACGGATCTTCTCGCGCGACGAAATCCTCGAACATGTCTGGACTGACGAAGTGGTTGTACTCGACCGTACCATAGATGTGAATATCACCCGACTCCGTCGAAAAATAGGCCGGTATGGCCACAATATCGTGACACGACTCGGATACGGTTATGGATTTGAAGAGCAATAGATGGTCGTACCATCAAAGCATGTTCGTTGCGCTGTTGGCACTGCTTTCGGCATTGCTGATCTGTATCCTCGGCTTCCAGTATTCGCGCGAACGCAGATTCCGGATCGAAATGCTCGACACGCGCCTGCAACTCTTCAATGCCGGACTGGGCGAGGCCCTCAGAAACGGAATCGCTCCCGATGAGTACATCGCCCGGCAAACAGGCATGCTCCGCGACGTGCGTGTAACGTTGATCGACACCCTCGGCAACGTCCTCTACGACTCCGAAGAGGATGTGGCACTCATGCCAAACCACGCCGACCGACAGGAGGTCAGACAGGCAATCAGCAACGGATACGGATATACAACCCGAAGAATGTCGGCCGGGAACGGAAACCACTACTTCTACTCCGCCTCGCGTATCGACAACCGTATCATACGTTCGGCCCTGTCGTACCGCATGCCCTTAGGCGCCATCCTGCGAAGCGACATTCATTTCATAGCCATCATGATCGCCATTGCGGCCGTCATGAGCATCATAGCATTCTACTACACCCGCCGGCTCGGCCAAAACATAGTCAGGCTGCGCGAATTCGCCATGCGGGCCGACCGCGGCGAGGAGATCGCCGACATAAAACCCTTTGCCACCGACGAGTTGGGAGAGGTCTCCAACCACATAGTACAGCTATACAGCCAGCTGCAACGGGCCAAGGACGACCTGTGCCGCGAACACGAACAGGTCCTGCGCGAACAGGAGGAGAAGACGATCATCAAGCGGCAGCTGACCAACAACATCAATCACGAACTCAAGACTCCGGTAAGCTCCATAAAGGGGTATCTGGAGACGATCATCAACAATCCCGACCTGCCGAACGACAAGCTGCGCACATTTGTCGAGAAGAGCTATGCCCAGAGCGAACGGTTGTTGCAACTGCTTCAGGATGTCTCGACGCTGACCCGAATGGATGAGGGAGGCCAGGTTATCCAACGCAGCCAGGTCGACCTGTGCGACATAATCCGCGAAGTGGCTGCCGAAGTGGCCCTGCGGCCGCCTCTCGACCGCATGCGTATCAACTGCGACTTCCTCGACCGGCAAATGCCCTTGTACGGGAACCAGCAGCTGCTGCTGTCGATCTTCCGCAACCTGACCGACAATGCCATAGCCTACTCCTGCGGCCGCGACATATTCATCGAACTGATCGGCGAATCCGACAGTTGCTATTCGCTGCGCTTCTCGGACAACGGCGTCGGGGTCGAACCGGAACATCTCGGACGGATTTTCGAACGTTTCTACCGCGTCGACAAGGGCCGCAGCCGGAAACAGGGCGGAACCGGTCTCGGACTGGCTATCGTCAAGAATGCCGTCATGTTCCACGGCGGCACCATCACGGCTTCGCTGCGCAAGGACGGCGGTCTGGCTTTCGATTTTACACTCAACAAAAGATAGCAGCACCATGTGGCAGCCTCATATCAGGCCTCCCCATACCCGTACAACCCAAACTCTCCCGACCGGCCCGATAATCCAGCCGGTATTCCACTGAATGTCCACTGCGTCAATTTCTGATGCCACATTTGCCCAACCGGCCCCGACAACGTGTGCATTCCGCCGCGCGGCCGTACGGCAACGACAAAAAAATTGTGCGGCACCTTGACCAGAAGGCACCGCACAAATTCTATCGACAAAATCGTTACTATTTGGCCGTATTGAGACGTTTCTCCCTGATACGAGCCTTCTTACCGGTCAGGTTGCGCAGATAGTAGATTCTTGCGCGACGTACGACACCGACTTTGTTGACTTCGATGCTGTCGATATTGGGCGAGTAGAGAGGGAAGATTCGCTCGACGCCCACACCGTTCGAAACCTTGCGGATGGTGAACATCTTGGTCATTCCACGTCCCTTGATCTGGATAACCACGCCGCGGAAACTCTGCAGACGCTCCTTGTTACCCTCGATGATCTTGTAGGTCACGGTAATCGTGTCGCCGCTCTTGAACGAAGGCAGTTGCTTTTCGCCCCACATTGCCTGTTCGACAGACTTGATGATTTGATCTTTGTTCATTGTTTAAACAATTATTCGTTACAGTGCGAAATATTACGGCTGCACGACTCCTACCATAACGACCTCTTTCGGCCGATAATCCCGATCCTGCCACCCGCCCCGCCACAGCCTCATCGGCCGGCAGACAGGCAACGGACCACGGTTCGCACCCTCGCAAGAGATTTCTACACTCCCGTTGGGACGACAAAAGTAGCCGATAATTTGATAATTACCAAATTTTGGCGAATTAAATTCTTCATTTGTGCCTCATGCCCCGCCGTCCGACACCGAAAAAAAGCTATCTTTGTCTGATTTAAAATACGAAAACCGATGAACAAACCTCTGATATTTATCACCAACGACGACGGCGTCGAAGCCAAAGGTTTCCGCGAGCTGATCGACGTGGCAGCCGAATTCGGACGGGTCGTGGCAATAGCGCCCGAACAGACCCAGTCCGGAATGTCGCACGCCATAACCATGTTCCGGCCGCTCTTCATGCGGCTGGTCGACGAACGTCCCGATGTCAGGGTCTACGCACTCTCGGGAACCCCGGTCGACTGCGTCAAGATGGCTTTCGACTACCTGCTTGCCGACAACCATGTCGCCCTAACGCTCTCGGGCATTAACCACGGTTCGAATTCGGCCATCAACGTCCTCTATTCCGGAACGATGGGGGCAGCAATCGAAGGCAGTTTCTACGGGGCTCCGTCGGTGGGGCTGTCTCTGCTCGACCATGCTCAGGATGCCGATTTCGAGGCCTCGAAACAGGTTGCGCGGCAGGTGATCGCAAAGATGCTCGACAATACCCCGACTCTGCCCATGTGCCTCAACATCAATATCCCGATGGGCCGCCCCGAACAGATCCGCGGTATCAGACTCTGCCGGCAGAACCGCGGGTTCTGGCGCGAGAGTTTCTATTGCCGGCAGGACCCGCGCGGGAAGGATTACTTCTGGCTCACCGGAGAGTTCTATAACGAAGAGCCCGAATCGACCGATACCGACGAATGGGCTCTGCAGAACGGATATGTTTCGGTGGTCCCAATACAGGTCGACCTGACCAATTACCGCCAGCTCGACGAGTTGCGGGATATATTCTGACCTGTGACTCGCCTCTGCTCAAAATAATACGGTCCGTGGGAAGGTTGTTCCCACGGACCGTATCGTTATATCTCTCCCCACAGACAATCAGCCTGCCATGAGCTATTTCAGCCTTGTACGGTAACCGGCCTTGAAACGGCCCTTGGTAAAATTGAGCAGTTTGCTGCGTATCAGGTTGCGGCGCAGCGGCGACAACCGATCCGTAAAAACCTTACCGTCGAGATGGTCGTACTCATGCTGGATAACCCGCGCGGCATATCCGTCGAACTCCTCGTCATGCTCGACAAAATCCTCGTCGAGATAACGCATGCGGATCTTCACCGGCCGCGACACATCCTCATGCAGCCCCGGCAGGCTCAGGCAACCTTCATTGAACAGTTCCTCCTCCTCCGAACGCTCATAGATCTCCGGATTGATGAAGACACGTTTGAAATCAGCCAGAGCCGGATTCTCATCGGCCCACGGCGTACAGTCAACAACGAACATACGGATCGCCTTGCCGATCTGCGGCGCCGCAAGCCCTACACCTTCAGCCTCGTACATCGTCAGGAACATGTCGGCAACCAACTGTTTCAGGTCGGGATAGTCCGCCGGAACAGGCTTGCACTCCTCCCGCAACACGTTCGCCCCGTAAATAACTATCGGAAATATCATCTCTAATTCCTCCTCGTTTTGTCTTCTTCAAATTGTTTCGCGTTCTCCGCAGCACATACTACAAATTCTCTTCGCACGGTCCCTGCCGATTTCCACACGACTCCTGTGCCTTCTGCACGGTTTATGTCAATCACTGCACAATGCCTGCTGTCTCCTGCACGACATCTGTCGATCCCAGCACGGTCCACGCTGATTTCTGCACGCCTCCTGCACGCCACACCGGTCAATCACTGCACGGGCCCCTGTCGCTTCCCTCGCCACATCTACATATCTGCATACCGCTCACGCGGGGGGGGGAAGTACTCATCCCTCCTCACTCCGCTGCGACGTCTAAAGCCAACCGCCCCGTCCTATTCTCTACCGGAATCGGGCTGCATACTGCGGCTCTGCATGTAGTCCTGCAGGATGATAGTCGCCGAAATACGGTCAACCAGCGCCTTGTCGCGGCGGGCCATGCGTCCTATACCGCTCTCAAGCATCGTCCGGTGGGCCAGCACCGATGTGAAACGTTCGTCATACAGCACCACGTCGATCCCGGAAAACTCCCTGCGCAGACGCCCGACGAACGGTTCGATCTGTTTCCAGCTGTCGCTCATCGACCCGTCCATACGTTGCGGCTTGCCGACTACGATCGTCGAGACCTCGTTCTCCGCCACGTAACGCTTCAGGTAGGACATCAACTCCGACGTCGGAACCGTATCGAGCGCCCCGGCAATGATCTGCAACGGGTCGCTCACGGCCAATCCCGTACGCCGCAAACCGTAATCTATGGCAAGTATCCGTCCCACGATACCGATCCTTCAGCCGCGTTCTACAACAACCGGAGCGCCGTATTAAAGGTTCTGTTTCTTGAACAGCTTGCGGAACGAGCACTCCTCTTCGATCATAGCATGCAGCTTGTCGATAGCCACGCGTTCCTGCTGCATCGTATCGCGATGACGCACCGTTACGGTATTGTCTTCGAGCGTCTGCCCGTCGACCGTGATGCAGAACGGCGTACCGATGGCATCATGACGGCGGTAGCGTTTGCCGACCGAATCCTTCTCGTCGTATGCCACATTGAAGTCGTATTTCAACAGATCGACGATCTTCTGAGCCACCTCGGGCATACCGTCCTTCTTGACCAGCGGCAACACGGCAGCCTTGACCGGAGCCAGAGCCGCCGGGAAACGCAATACCACACGCTGTTCGCCATTTTCGAGTTTCTCTTCGAGGTACGATGCCGACAGCACCTGCAGCACCATACGGTCGACACCGATCGAGGTCTCTACCACATACGGAACATAGCTTTCGCCGGTCTCCGGATCGAAATACTGCATCTTTCGGCCCGAGAACTTCTGGTGGTTGCCCAGGTCGAAGTCGGTACGCGAGTGTATACCCTCGACCTCCTTGAATCCGAACGGGAAGTTGTATTCGATATCGGTAGCGGCATTTGCGTAATGGGCCAGTTTTTCGTGGTCGTGGAAGCGGTAGTTGTCGTCGCCGAAGCCCAGGGCGCGGTGCCATGCCATACGGGTCTGTTTCCACTCGTTCCACCACTTCATCTCCTCGCCCGGGCGGACAAAGAACTGCATCTCCATCTGTTCGAACTCACGCATGCGGAAGATGAACTGACGGGCCACGATCTCGTTTCGGAAGGCCTTGCCGATCTGTGCGATACCGAACGGAATCTTCATACGGCCGGTCTTCTGGACATTCAGGAAGTTTACAAAGATACCCTGTGCGGTCTCCGGACGCAGGTAGATCGTACTTGCCCCCTCGGCCGTCGAACCGACCTGTGTCGAGAACATCAGGTTGAACTGGCGTACATCGGTCCAGTTTCGCGTGCCGGAGATCGGGCATACGATCTCGCAATCGAGAATGATCTGACGCAACCCGTCCAGATCTGTTGCATTCATCGCCTCCGTATAGCGGCGGTGAATCTCGTCGCGGCGGGCGGCCAACTCGACCACACGCGGCGATGTCGTACGGTACTGCTGCTCGTCGAACTTCTCGCCGAAACGCTTGCGGGCCTTCTCGACCTCCTTTTCGATCTTTTCATCCTGCTTGGCGATCCAATCCTCGATCAGCACGTCGGCGCGATAACGCTTCTTCGAATCGCGGTTGTCGATCAGCGGGTCGTTGAATGCGCTCACATGGCCCGAAGCCTCCCACGTACGGGGATGCATGAAGATCGCAGCGTCGATGCCGACGATATTCTCGTGGAGCTTGACCATCGAATCCCACCAGTAACGCTTGATGTTGTTCTTCAGCTCAACGCCGTTCTGGCCGTAATCGTAAACGGCACTCAATCCGTCATAGATCTCGCTCGAGGGGAATATGAATCCGTACTCCTTGCAGTGAGCGACCAATTTCTTGAAAAGTTCTTCCTGTGTCATTATGTTAGAATTATTTTTGAGTCCATATTTACGGGTTGCAAAGTTAGACAATTAATCGCAAACGGCAATCGAATTTCCGATTTAAACGACAGCCGGCGGCATAACTCTTCCGGCCGGTCGCTCCGCAACGGCATTACATCACGAACGGCAGCGCATCGGGCCGTAGAGCAGCCTCCTGCACCAACACCGTTCACGGCAATCCAAGGATCGGCCCGCTAACCGAATATTGTCTTGACAATAAGATTTGTAGCGCCCTTGTTGGCGGCTATGTAATCGGCCGCCTTGCGGGCCGTCCGCAAACGCAACTCCTCATCAGCCTCGAGCGGTGCAAACCACTCCTCCAGTTCGGCCGTCGTGGTGACCGAGCGGCATGCCCCCAGGGCGATCATGTCGCACGCCTCCTTGAACTTGTGGTATTTGGGTCCGAAGGCGATCGGCATGCCGTATGTCGCCGGCTCCTGGGTATTGTGGATGCAGACTCCGAACCCGCCGCCGATATAGCACCACTCGGCATATTGATACAACTGGTTCAGAATCCCTATCACGTCGACAATCATGAGGTGTGCCGATGCAACATCGCTGTTCTCGTCGCAACGGCTGTAACGTACCGCACCGCCCCGGCACTCCGACATCAGCCGTTCGATACGCGGCTCCTCCATCTCGTGCGGCGCCACGATGAACTTTATCTCGGGATGGTTGTTGATGAACGGGATCAATATGTCCTCATCCGGCCGCCAGCTGCTTCCGACGATGAACAGCCTCTTGTCGCCCTTGAATCTCTCGATCAAAGGGTAGCGAGCCGCCTGCGAAGGAAGTGCCGCGGCACGGTCGAAACGCGTATCTCCCGCCACGACAACATTGTCGAACCCGATACCGGCCAGAAGGCGTTTCGACTCGTTGTTTTGGACGAAGATCGTATCGAAGGTCTGCAGCGCCCGCCGGAACGCCCCGCCCCACGGCCGGAAAAAGACCGAATCGGGCCGGAACAGCGACGAAAAGATATATGTACGGATTTCGCGCCGACGCAACTCGGCAAGATAGTTCAGCCAGTAGTCATACTTGACGAAGATAGCAGCCTCGGGGCGGACGATGTCGAGAAATCGACTTGCATTGGCAACCGTATCGGCCGGAAGGTAAAATACCATGTCCGCCGCCGGATAGTTCTTTCGTATTTCGTAGCCCGAGGGCGAGAAAAATGTCAGCAGAATACGGTATTCGGGATGGCGTTCATGGATCATTTCGATCACCGGCCGTCCCTGCTCGAACTCCCCGAGCGACGAGACATGTATCCACACCACCCGTTTCCCGTCGCCGACCGCCTCGTGCAACCGTTCGAAAATACCCTTGCGGCCGTCGACCCACAACCGTGCCTTGGGATTCCAATGAGCCGCAACCTTGATAGCAGCCGTATATGCCGCTATGCCTAAACTATACCACCACATTCCGAATATCGTTCTCTGTTATATTTTGTTTTCTGTCCGCACCCTTCCGGGCGGCCCCGTCACCACCTGAACTCCATGGCATCGGGCACATAACGCACCGTAAAACTGCCATCCGGATACCGGTCAACGGCCACCAGGTCGAATTGCGGCTCCAAAGATACGTCATATAATGACAAATACAATGAGGCGGCACGTGTCAACGACGCAACCTTCCGCCTGTCGATCGCATCTTCCGGTGTCGTCAGGCCTCCGGCCCGCCGCGTCTTGACCTCCACGAAATGTATCCTGTCGCCGCGCCGTGCCACGATGTCGATCTCGTAACGGCCGTTCCGCCAGTTGCGGTGAAGAAGCTCGAAACCGTTCCCGCGCAACCACTCCGCAGCAGCATCCTCGCCGCCCATACCTATTTTATATGTATCCGGCACCGCCATAAGACCTCTCCAAAAAATTACTCCGACACCACTGCCCTGCCATCACCTTTTGTTTTTTCCCCCCCCCCACACACACAATATCCGCTCCTAAAGGCCGGCAGGATCCGTCAGATCCCTCGCAATACGCTATCCGCGCGTCTTGAGGCGTTCCACCTCCCGGCAAAGATAGGCGTCGATATCGTTGCTCAACTTGTGATACAGAAAACAGTCAGTATAATTCTCATTGTCGAGCAGCACATCGCGCACGTTACGCAACTGGTTGTTGTAATTGCTCATCTCGTTGTTCAGCGCCTGCCCTCGCTGCGACGAAGAGGTGATCCGCGAAATTGACAGCGACCGCAACCGCTCGCAAACAGCATTCAGGGCCACCATCACCACATTGTCCATCAGCGTGTGGCCGTGCATGTAGAGATACGTGTCGTCGGGCTCCACGCCCATCTGCTGCAACTCCCGCCCGAAATCGTCGATACGTTCCGCAATGTCGGGCCGCGCATTCTCGAGCGCCGTACGTCGCCGTGACACCTGCCGCGCCAGCCATGTCAGCGTCGTCGAAGCGTTGTCATCCGGCTCCAGGTAGTTTATCTTGACGCTGTTCTTGAAGTCGACCAGCTGGAAGACACTCGTACTGCTCTCACGCGCCGAAAAGGCATACCACAGAAACAGCGGATAGATCGTCCGCGAATAGGCCGCCATGAAGCGTTCGAAATCGAATATGCGGGTATCGTTCTTCGTCGCCCGCACGCACACGTTGTGCAGCGACGGCGCGTAACATACATAATTCTCCGTAGCATAGGCATAGGTGTGGAACATGTACGGAGAGTGCGTTATGCGGTATGACTCCTCGTGCACCGACTGGAACAGATAGTCGAAGTCGCTGTCTACGCACAGCAGCAACTGTTCGTTGCTCGAGGGCAGCATCGCTTCGAGAACCTTCTTTCCCTTGGCCATATCGGGCCGGTTGGGCACCGAGATCTCGAAGACATAGTAGGGATTGTCGAAGCGGTCGAAGATTCCGCGCCAGAAGGCCACATCCTCATACCCCTCGACATATACCTTCACCAGCCGCTTCGAAGGATCGATGGGCAACGCCTCATACGCAACCTCCCGGTCCTCACGTTTCGAGCGCCCGGAACGGTGCCCGCGATTGTCGAAAACTACCTTTGTCATATTGACAAATGTAAGAAAAAAGAGTATATTTGCAAAGGAAACAATTCGACATTTATGGATCGAAACGACTGGAAGGCCAGATTAAACGTAGTTTACTCCACCAACCCCGACTTTCAGTATACACTGGACCAAGAACCGGAGTGCCAGACCCTGCCGCCAAAAGATCAACAGCTCCGCGTATGGCTCGACCGTAAACAACGAGCCGGAAAGGTGGTAACGCTCGTACGGGGATTCGTCGGAACGGACGAGGACCTGAAGGCTTTGGCTTCACTGCTCAAGAGCCGTTGCGGAGTGGGAGGATCGGCTAAAAATGGAGAAATTATCATTCAGGGCGACTTTCGCGACCGCGTGACAGAGATACTCAAACAGCAGGGTTACAACGCAAAAAAAGCCGGAGCCTGAAACTGACTCCGAACCCCCGTCGAAACCTTCACGCAATTTCCGGCCTCAGGCGTCCGTTTCCTCTCCGAAGAGTATGCTGAAACGCTGGCTATACATATTGCTGTCATCCGTGGCGCTGCTGACTGCCGGCATCGCTCACGGACAATATTACGACTGGGGTGTCGATCCGGCATCGATCCGCTGGAACCAACTCCGCAGCGATTCTCTGCGCATACTCTACCCCGCTTACTTCGAAGCCGGCGCCCGCCGCGCAATGCTATACTTCCAATCCGTAAAACCCGACATCAGTTACGGCTTCGACCGCCCGGCATTCCGAAATACCCCCGTGGTGATGCATACCGAAAACTTCGCCTCGAACGGACTGGTCATCTGGGCCCCGAAACGGATCGAACTGCTTACCGTCCCGTCGGTCAACACATACGCCATGCCGTGGCTCAAACAGCTCGCCGCACACGAGTACCGCCATGCCGTACAATACAACAACCTCAACCGACACACCCTGCGCGTATTCTACTACCTGCTCGGACAACAGGGCGCTTTCGTCAGTCTGATGGGGCTGCCGCTATGGGCGCTCGAAGGCGATGCCGTAATGGCCGAAACCCAGATGAGCAGCTTCGGCCGCGGTCTCCAACCATCATTCTCAATGGCATACCGGGCCGCCGGAGATGCAATACTCGAACGGCGAAATATCGACAAGTGGTTCTGCGGATCGTACCGCGAATATATTCCCGACCACTATGAGTTAGGGTATCAGCTCTCATCATACGGCTACAACCGATACGGAAAGAGCCTCTGGAACGATGTGGCCGACTATGCATCGCGATACCCGTTCCTGATCGCCACAACCGACATCGCCCTGAAAAAATATTACGGCACCGGAGTCAAGCGGCTTTTCCACGATACGTTCAACGACCTGCTGCAATTCTGGCACTCCCGTCCCGAACAACACGACAGTGCCTCGAAAATCGAAACTCCGTTTACCTCCTACACTACATACACATACCCGCAGGCGGTCGATTCGACACATATTCTGGCTTTGAAAAGCGACTTCGACCGCCACAACCGCTTCGTACTTGTCGACACCCGAACAGGCGACGAACAGACCCTGGCCTACGTCGGATCGGTCAGCACACGCCCGACCCTTCTCGACGGACGCGTATGGTGGACCGAATACCGCCGCAGTACGCTCTGGGACCAGCGCTACAATTCGAAAATCTGCTGGATGGACCTCGACTCGAAAAGCAAGCATACCGTTTCGGGACTACGCCAGACACTATACCCGACACCCACAGGCCGTGATTCGCTGGCATGGGTCGAATACGACTACACCGGAATATACTCCATCGTAACCGCCTCGAATGGCGCCATACACAGCTCGACTCCGATGCCCGAAGGAGTGCAGCTGCATGGACTGGCGTGGGACAATGCCAGCCACAGATTCTATTTCATAGCACTCGACGACGATGGAATGTGGATCGGCAGCCTCGGCCCGAACGGGGAGATCGAAAAGGTCACCCAACCGTCATACTCGACGCTGAGCGACCTGAGGGCCGCCGACGGACGCCTCTATTTCGGATCAATCGCCTCGGGAAAGGACGAGGTACATCTCCTCGATCTGGCCAGTGGCCGGCAACGACAGCTCTCCGTTTCGAAATACGGTTCATTCGATCCGGCCCCCCTCGCGACTCCGGAGGGCCCGGCCGTCGTCATGACCGTCTATGACCGAAACGGATACCATCTGGCAATGCAGCAGGTCGACAGCGCAGGGTTGATCCCGGTCGCCCAATCCCGATTGCCGCAGAATACCGTCAATCCGCCGCGTGACCGTTGGCCGGTCGTAAATCTCGATACGGTGAAGATGACCGCCCCGATCCAAAAGGCCCAACAAGCCAAAATCCCGGCAAAACGCTACCGCAAGGGGCTCAACTACTTCAATGCCCACAGCTGGGCGCCATTCTCGTTCGACGTGTTCGACCTGATGGAAGACTACCGGTTCGACCCGCAGCTGGGGGCTACGATCGTATCGCAGAACCTGCTCTCATCCACCTCGTCGTTCCTGACCTACGCCTGGAACCGAAGCTGGGGTTCGATGGTCAGAACCGGTATAAAATACTATGCCCTCGGGCCGCATTTCGAACTCGAAGGGCAGTACGGCGGCGGCAAACAGCCAATCTACAAACCCGCCAGCGACCTGCCCGACCCCAACTTCGACAACCTCAAAACGTTCTTCACCATCACCGGCCGGATATCGATGCCCATGCAGATCGGCGGCGGATACCATATCCGCTATCTCACCCCGTCGGTCGAATGGCAGCACTACAACGGACTGATGTACAGCATATCCGACAAGAGCTACTATCAGGGCGTCAACAAGATGACCACATCGCTCTACTTCGGCGACAATGTCCGTACGGCATATCGGGACTTCATGCCGCGATGGGCCTACGCCGTAAAGATAACGCATACGTTCAACCCCACGGACAGCGATTTCGGCCAGCTCCTCTCGATATACGGGCAGGTGATCATGCCGGGACTCTTCATGCACCACAGCCTCAGGCTGCGGTCGGTATACCAGTTCAGCGAAGAGGACAAACCCTATGCATATTACAGTCAGGAACTCTATCCGCGCGGCGCAATCTACGACTACAACATTCAGCCGATACGCTATGTCGCCGGAGCAATCGACTATCAACTCCCGATAAGCTATCCCGAAGGCGGAATACCATCAGTACTATATATCAAGCGCATACGGCTGAATCTGGGATTCTACTACGCCTGCTCGAAGCAGTTCAGCACACAGGCCCGGAAATACGTGTGGAACAACATCACATCCTATGGTGCCGACCTGCTTTTCGACGTCAACCTGTTCAGGATGCCCGATGCCGCCACATGTACCCTCAAGCTGTCGCTCTACAAACCAAGCAACCGCCACGGAATATATTGTTCGGCAGGCGTCGGACTCCCATTCTGACACCTCGCCCGACAACTCCGCCCAGCCACCCCGCGCATATGACTCGAATCAATTGCCATGAAACCAATTAATCGATCGCATATTTCGATTTTTGAACGGAATGTTATATTTTTGTCGAATATATAGCCCCATACAAAGAATATGAATAAAACAACAGATACCCTCTGGCAGAAACTCCAACGCCCGCGTGTAATCAAATGGCTGTGGATCATTGCCATGTTCCCCTTCGGACTGCTCTTCCTCCTGCTCATACTCACCTCGCTGGGAATGTTCGGAAAACTGCCTTCGTTCGAGGAGCTCGAAAACCCCAAAAGCAATATCGCTACCGAAATATACTCCGAAGACGGTAAAATGATCGGTTCGTTCTTCGTCCAGAACCGCTCGTTCGTCGAGTATGCCGACCTGTTCCCCGAAGACAGCGCAACACTGCTGCCCCTCGACGGTGAACAGGTGCCTCCGCTCGTCGCAGCCCTCGTCTCGACCGAGGATATCCGCTTCGAACGCCATTCGGGTATCGACATCCGCTCGCTCATCCGTGTCGGCGTCAAGACTATCGCCCTCGGCAGCTCGAGCCAGGGCGGTGGTAGTACAATAACCCAGCAGGTAGCCAAAAACCTATTCCCGCGCGATACCACCTCGTCGAGCGGCATAGTCCGTAAAGGCAAACTCGTACTGGCAAAGCTCAAGGAGTGGATCACCGCCGTAAAACTCGAATACAACTATACAAAGGAGGAGCTCGTGGCCATGTACCTCAATACGGTCGAATACGGCAGCAACGCCTACGGTATCAAGTCGGCCGCCCAGACCTTCTTCAACAAGAGCCCCGAACAGCTCAATATACAGGAGGCAGCCGTACTGGTCGGCGTGGTCAACAAGCCGACCCGCTACAATCCGGTCCTCAACTACGACCATTCGATTGCCCGCCGCAATACGGTCATGGCCCGTATGCGGGACAACGGGTGCATAACCCGCCAACAATACGACTCGCTCTCGGCACTGCCCATACAACTCAACTACCACCCCATTTCGCACAATGACGGTACGGCAACCTATTTCCGCGAAATGCTGCGTCTGGTCATGAACCAGCCAAAACCAAAACGAAACCAGTTTGCAAACGACTGGGACTACCGCGTGGCGGTCGAAGAGTGGGAGACAAATCCGATTTACGGCTGGTGCCAGAAAAACCGCAAGGCCGACGGTACTCCGTACAATATCTACCGCGACGGTCTGAAGATCTACACCACCATAAACTCCTCGATGCAGAAGTATGCCGAAGAGGCACTGCTCGAACACATGCGGACAGATGTGCAGCCGCGCATGGAACGTCAGGTCAAGAATACCAAGGTCCTCTTCCGCGGACAGTCAAAGGAGCAGATCGAACGCATAATAAACAACGCTATACGCTATTCGGACCGCTACCGCGAGATGAAAAAGGACGGCAATACCGAAGAGCAGATTCTGGCTTCGTTCGACCAGCCCTGCCAGATGCGCGTCTTCACCTATGACGGCGAACGCGATACGGTCATGACACCGCGGGACTCGATTCTGCACCACAAGAAGATCCTGCGGGCCTCGTTCGTAGCCATGGACCCCCATACCGGATATGTCAAGGCATACGTCGGAGGACCGAACTTCCGATACTTCAAATACGACGTGGCAAAGCAGGGCAAACGGCAGATCGGCTCGACCATCAAGCCCTTCATCTATACCTTTGCCATCGACCACCTGGGGCTGACCCCATGCACGCTGGTGCTCAACGAACCTGTGACCATCGAAACCGACAACGGCAAACCGTGGACCCCGAAAGAGGCCAACCGGAATCCCTACGACGGCAAGATGCACCCGTTGAGCTGGGGCCTCGCAAACAGCCGTAACAACTACTCGACATGGATCATGAAGCAGTCGAAACAACCTGCCGCCGTGGCCGATTTCATCCACAAGATGGGCATTCACAGCTATATCGACCCCCAGTGGGCACTCTGCCTCGGATCGTCCGAATCGTCGCTCTACGAACTCGTCGGCGCTTTCTGCACCTTCGCCAACGCAGGTGTCTATACCGACCCGATATTCGTAACACATATCGAAGACCGTCAGGGCAACCTGCTCGCCTCGTTCGTCCCCACTACCCAGGACGCTATCAGCGAACAGACCGCATATACCATGCTTACGATGTTGCAGAATGTCGTACGGGCCGGTACGGCAGGTCGCCTGCGCTGGAAATACCAGGTCATGGGCGAGGTCGGCGGCAAAACCGGCACAACCAACGAAAACCGCGATGCATGGTTCGTCGGAATAACCCCGAATCTGGTTGCCGGTGCATGGTGCGGCGGCGAAGACCAGTCGGTACACATCTCCGGTGCCGGCGAGGGCGGTGCGGCTCTGGCGTTGCCGATGTTCGGGCTCTTCATAAACAAGGTCTACGCCGACCCGCGACTCGGTGTCAGACCGACCGATACGTTCGCACGTCCAAACAACCTCGTCGAATACAACTGCGACTCGGAATACGACCAGGAACAGGCCGGAGACCGGTCATCGTACGAAGACGAATTTTTCGAATAATATCACCCCTTTAATCATTTAACAGACTCCCGATGAAAGTTGCTATCGTAGGTGCAAGCGGTGCCGTAGGTCAGGAATTCCTGCGCATACTTGCCGAACGTCGATTCCCGATCGACGAACTGGTGCTGTTCGGATCCCAACGGAGTGCCGGCCGCGAATACCGTTTCGAAGACCGCTCCCTGAAGGTAAAGCTCCTGCAGCACAACGACGATTTCAAAGATATTGACCTGGCTCTGACCTCGGCCGGAGCCGGAACCTCACGAGAATTCGCCGAGACAATTACAAAATACGGAGCCCTGATGATCGACAACTCCAGCGCATTCCGAATGGAGAAGGATGTCCCGCTGGTCGTTCCGGAGGTTAATCCCGAAGATGCCGTCAATCCGCCGCGCCGGATCATTGCCAACCCGAACTGTACAACTATACAGATGGTCGTGGCATTGAACGCCATCGAACATGTCTCGCATATCCGCCGCGTGCACGTTTCGACATACCAGTCGGCCAGCGGAGCCGGCGCCGCCGCAATGGACGAACTGGTCGAACAGCATGCACAGCTCGCGCGCGGCGAGGAGCCTACGGTCAACAAGTTCGCTTTCCAGTTGGCCTACAACGTAATCCCGCATATCGACGTCTTTACCGACAACGGCTACACAAAGGAGGAGATGAAGATGTACAACGAAACCCGAAAGATCATGCACTCGGATATTGCCGTCAGTGCCACCTGCGTACGGGTTCCGGTGATGCGTGCGCACTCGGAGAGCATCTGGATCGAAACCGAACGTCCGGTATCGGTCGAGGAGGCCCGCAAAGCCTTTGCCGAAGCCGAAGGTGTAGTGCTGATGGATGAACCGGCCGAAAAGATATATCCCATGCCGCTATTCATGGCCGGCAAGGATCCGGTATATGTCGGGCGTATCCGCAAGGACCTGACCGACGAGAACGGACTTACCTTCTGGTGCGTAAGCGACCAGATCAGGAAAGGGGCCGCCCTCAATGCCGTACAGATCGCCGAATGGCTGATCCGTAACGGCAAACTGAAATAACGGCAGCTCAATATCACAGCTGTACGCTAAAAAGCAGACTCCGGTACAATGATTGAATCGTTGTACCGGAGTCTGCTTTTCTCTGCGGGTTCATTGTTTTTCTGCGGACTCATTCGGGCCGCATACCTCTGCGACACACAACTCACGCCGGATCAGGGTCCAGACCTTCATGGGCGCATATGTTTCCCAATTTGGTCTCGATGATGCCCGACAGCTCTTCCTCAACCACCTGGTCGTCGTCACTGCCGTTCACCGAAAAGAACTTGCCCGGCTGTGAACAGTAGTGAACCGTACTGAAATCATCTCCCTGTATGCCTATAACCGCGTCGATCCGATCCTCATATTCGGCCATGTGTCCGAACAGCTGCAAACGCTGCTCTTCGCTCTCCATGCGGGGCAGCAGGATGATACAGTTGTTGTCAAGCTCGTCAAGCGAATGACGCAGTTTCAGATGATATCGTTCGGCGATGTGCGCTGCACACGCTGCCGTAAAGCCGGATAGTACAATATTCATAACGGTAAGGTTTAAGTATGTAATTATGTTATACGCCGACGGCCTCGATACGGTCATGCCATTCAACCCGTTCCGCCACACATCCGTACTGCCGTCCGGAATCTCCGCACTGCCGGATACAATACCCGGTCAGCAGGCAGAGTCTTGAGGATTATCCACCTCCCTTCCGGACAAATATACGAAGTTATTTCGAGAAACTCCCACTCCGACCTGCAAATTCGGTTCCGCAGCATGGCAGCCGGCATCCCCGGCAACACGAAAACGCCCCGAAGACCATGACGGTCTCCGGAGCGCCTCTCACATAACAATCAAATGGATAGCGTCATCGAACCAAACGTCTCCGACACTATTTAATCACTCCGGCTCCCGGATCCGACGGCCCGCCTTGCGGACTGAGCCTCCGACCGTTCCGGACAGCTGCGGAATCAATAGGCCCCGCCGCCCAATGCCTGATAAAGGGTTATCGTACTCGAAATCTCCGACAACTTATTGGCTATACGGCCTATCTGCGCCTCAAGCAACGTCTGTTGTGCCGTCAAGACCTCAAGATAGGTCGTCGAACCGTATTTCATTGTCAACTGCGTATCACGCACAGCCTTCTCAAGATTCTCAACCTGCTTGTCGTAGTTCTCGCACTTGGCCTGCGCACTCTTCACCGCCACGAAAGCATCGTTAACCTCGATACCGGCATCGATCACCTGCTGGCGGAATGCCAGTTCGGCCTGCTGTTGCTGGGCCTTGGCAATCTTAAGGTTGGCATTCAACTGGCCGCGCTTCAACAGCGGTTCCAGCAACGACCCCAATGCGTTGTACAACGTGTGGCGGAAATCGTAACTGCCCGAGATCGTCAGCGACGGATAGAAGGCCGACCGCGCCGCATTGGTCACATAGAATGCCGATGCCAGGGCATACTCGGCCTGCCGCACATCAGGACGGTTGGCCAGAACACTGACCGGCACTCCGACCGACAGCGTCTCAGGAACACTCCACCCCTCCAACCGGCCGCGTTCAACCGTACGGGGCGTCCACCCCAACAGCGAACACAACTGATTTTCGGTCTGCCGGATCTGCTGGTCTATATCTATCAGGTTATTGCAGATGCCGTAGTAATTTGCCTCGGTCTGATTAACCGATGCCGAGTTATAGCGCCCGGCCTGCATCAACTTACGCATTACATCGACATTCTTACGCCAGCTCTCTTCGGTCAGTGCATATATCTCCTTCTGTGCGTCGAGCGCCAGCAACGTATAATAGGTCGTTGCCACCGTGGCGATCAGCTGCGAACGCACGGCCTGCGCATAGGCATCCTGTTGCAAAAGTTCGGCCATCTTCTCCTTCTTGGCATTGCGCAGCGATCCGAACAGGTCAATCTCCCAACTTGCGTTGACAGGCAGCTGAACAGACCACGCACCGTCATATGATGCGCTCGGAGACACATCTACCGAAGGCAGGAATGCCAGCTTGGCACTCCGCAACGAGGCCTGCGCCTGCTCGATCTGCAACAGCGCACTCTGAAGATCGACGTTGTTCGTCAACGCCGTATCGATCAATGCACACAGCGTCGGATCGCCGAACATGTCACGCCAGTCGACACTCCCCAGCGAAACCGTATCTCCATCCGCAATATCGCCGTAGGCATCATCGGTTATCTCGTACTGCGGACCCTTGAATGTCCCGTAAATTCCGCAGCCCGTCATGACGAATGCTGCGACGGCTGCCAGCATGAATCTCAAAAACATGCCCGATATTCTGTTATTCATATTATTCAACTCTCTTTCTGCGTATGACTAATCCGTATTTCTCCTGGAGGCGCTGCATGATGATGAACATCGACGGCACAACGAACAGCAAGGCTATCGTTCCGATCAGCATACCTCCGACAACACCTGCTCCCAACGTACGGTTACCGTTGGCACTGGCACCCGTCGCATACAGCAACGGAAGCATACCGAAGACAAGCGTCAGCACCGTCATCAGAATCGGTCGCAGACGTACCTTCGCGGCATCGAACGCCGCCTCTTCGATACTCATACCCGCTTCGCGACGCTGGGCCGCATACTCCGTAATCAGGATCGCCGTCTTCGACAACAGACCGATGATCATGATCATACCCGTCTGCAGATATATGTTGTTTTCGATTCCGAAGATCTTCGCCGCCACAAAACATCCCAATACTCCGAACGGTACCGACAGGATCACCGCAAACGGAACAAAGAAACTCTCGTAGAGCGAACACAACAGCAGGTAGATGAAGATCACGCAGACAATCAATATGTAAACCGTATTGTTCGAACTGCTCTCCTCACGCGATGCGCTACCGAACTCATATCCGTAACCTTCGGGAAGGGTCTCCTTGGCCACCTCGCCTATGGCAGCAATCACATCACCCGAACTGTATCCCTTGGCAATGGTGACGTTGGCCGAGATCGAGTTGAACAGGTTGAAACGACTCAGGCCTTCCGGGCCGTACGTCTTGGTCAGCGTCACGAACTGACTCACCGGAGCCATCTCGTCGCCGTTGCGGAAGTAGATGTTGTCCAGCGAATTGGGATCGAGCCGGTATTCGGGCGAGGCCTGGATGATCACCCGGTAAACCTTCGAGAAACGGATGATGTTCGAGGCGTAGATACCGCCGTAGTAACCCGATATCACATCAAGAATATCCGACGGCGATACTCCGGCCCTCTTGCACTTGGCCGCATCGACATCAACAACATACTGTACATAGTCAACCTCAAACGAACTGAAGGCCGCCATCACTTCGGGACGCTGGTTCAACTTCGCCAGGAAGCCCTGCGTAACGTTATAGAAATCACGTATATCGCCACCCTTGCGGTCCTGCAGATACAACTCCACAGCATTACCTGTTCCGTAACCGTCGATCATGCTCGGCGCCATCACGAAGATCTCGGCATCGGTAATCTTACGCGTATCCCTGTTCAGACGCGCCATCACACCCGTCGACGAATGCTCGAACCCGGGTCGCTCACTCCAGTCCTTGAGCTGCAGCACCAACATACCGCTCGACGATCCGCTGCCGCCGGTCATGCTGTGGCCGACCAGGCGCGAATAGGCCTTCACTTCGGGATAGGTACGGATGATATCCTCAACCTTGTCCAGAATGCCGTCCGTAAACCGCGAGTTGCTGCCCGGAGCCGTGCTGATTGAAACGAACAACGCTCCGGTATCCTCGCTCGGAACAAGTCCGGTCTTGGTATTCTTCATGAGCAATACCGCGCAAACAGCTGCCAGAACAATTGCCAGGGCCGAAATCCATTTGCGGTGCAACATGAAGTGGAGTCCCGATTCGTACTTGCGGAACAGAGCCTGATACGATACGTTGTAGGCCTTCTTGACCAGTTTCTTGAACTTGCGGTCGGGGGTATTCCGCTGCAGGAACAACGCACTCAGCGCCGGACTCAGCGTCAAGGCATTGAGCATCGAGATCGCCACGGCAACCGCCATCGTAAGTCCGAACTGCCGGTAGAAGATACCGCTCGTACCGCTCATGAACGAAATGGGGATGAACACGGCCATGAAGACGATGGTCGAGGTGACAACCGCCGCCGTAACATCATGCATGGCCGATGACGTTGCCTTGACGGCATCCGTTTCGCCCTCCTCGATTTTGGTCTGCACCGCCTCGACAACCACGATCGCATCGTCGACCACGGTTCCGATAACCAGGATCAGTGCAAACAGCGTCAACAGGTTCAGACTGAAGCCCAACAGATAGATCACAGCAAACGATCCGACCAGCGAAATCAACAACGAGAGGGTCGGGATCAATGTCAGCTTGTAGTCGTGCAGGAAGAAGAACACAACCAGCACAACCAGTATGACGGCCTCAATGAGAGTTTTGACCACCTCCTTTATCGACGCGAACAGGAAGTCGTTCGTATTCTGAAGATAGACATACTCCAATCCGGCCGGGAACGATTCGGCCAACTCCTCCATCAGGGCTTCGATCTTCATGTTGATCTCCGTGGCATTCGAACCGGCCGTCTGGTTGATCATCATCATCACTCCCGGATGACCGTTCAAACCACCTATATAAGAATAACTCTGGTCGCCCAGTTCGATCTTGGCCACATCGCGCAGACGCAATACCTGACCGTCGGCCGTCGAACGTACAACCATGTTCCCGAACTCCTCGGGTGTCTGATAACGGCCGCGGTACTTCATCGTATAGGTGAAGACATTGTCCGAATTCTCACCGAACGAACCGGTCGACGCCTCGATATTCTGTTCGGCAAGCACCGCCGTAATGTCCGAAGGCACCAGTCCGTAATGTGCCATGGTCTCGGGGTTCAACCAGATACGCATGCTGTAGGTAGCTCCCATACAGTTGACCTCACCGACGCCCTCAATACGCTGTATCTGCGGCACAACATTGATATTCAGATAGTTCGTTATGAACGAGTTGTCGAACGAATCATCCGGACTGTATACGCCGATCATCGCCAGCGTACTGATCTGTCGTTTCGCCACACGGACACCTACCTGCGTAACCTCGCTCGGCAAGAGTCCCTGGGCCTCCGAGACTCGGTTCTGAACATTCACCGCAGCCTGATCCGGATCAGTCCCCTGCGTGAAATAGATATTGATGCTGGCCGAGCCCAACGATGCACTCGACTCCATGTAGGTCATGTGTTCGACACCGTTGATCGACTCCTCCAGAGGTACGATCACGGCCTCCTGAACCGTCTCGGCACTCGCTCCCATGTAGGAGGCCGAAACGTGAACGGTCGGCGGCGCTATGTCGGGGAACTTCTCAACTGAAAGCGACGTCAACGCCAATATGCCCAAAAATACTATGCCTATCGAAATACAGATGGACAAGACCGGTTTTTCGATAAATCGATTCCCTTTCATGACTTGCTACTCTTCCGATTTAACGTTCTCATTAGACTTCTCAGTCACACCGGCAGCCGATGCTACAGACTGTTCCGGAGCCGTCGTCGCTGCAGCCGCCTTAACCGGCATGCCTTCCTTCAACAGACCCGCTCCGGCAGCAATGATCTGGTCTCCAACCTCCAGACCGCCCGTAACGATGTACTTACGACCGTCGTTGATCGGCGAAACGGTGATCTGCGTCGACCGCGTCACGCCATCCACAACCTTATAGACCAGAACCTTGTCCTGCAACTCGAAGGTCGATTCCTGAGGTATGGTGATCACATTGTCGTAATGTTCCGGGAAGAGTATGCTGCCATTTGCGCCGCTGTGAAGCAGACGGTCGGGATTGGCAAAGATCGCCCGCAGCGAAACCGTTCCGGTCGTCTGGCTGATCACGCCGCTGATACTCTCAACACGGCCCGTATGGTTATATATGCTTCCGTTGCTCAACTGCAGCTGAACGTCGGGCATCTGTGCCAACGCCTTCTCCACCGAACCGTACTGTTGCAGCATGTCCAGCAGCGAATTCTCGTCCATCGAGAAATAGACATACATCTCCGAATTGTCCGAAACTGTCGTCAACGGCGTGGCCATCGAAGCGCTTACCAATGCACCTTCACGATAGGGAATTGTCCCCACAACACCGTTCGAAGGACTCGTAACCTCGGTATATGAGAGATTGTTGGCGGCATCGATCTGCTGTGCCTCCATCTGCGCCAGCGTAGCCTGCGCCGAATGCAGCGAATTGAGCGACTGCTGCAACTCATAGGATGATACCACATCATTCTCGAACAGCTCCTTGGTGCTGTTGTATTCGAGTTCGGCCGATTCGACCCCGACCTTCGCAGCTGCCAGATTGGCTTCGGCAACTCGCAACGCCGCCTCATACGGAACCCGGTCGATAACGAACAACGTCTGTCCCTTGCGGACAACCTCGCCCTCCTTCACACGTACCGAGGTGATCTTGCCCGAAATCTGCGGATAGATATCGATATCCTGACGTCCGCGGATGGTTGCCGAATAGGATTTGTCCAACGTCTCGTTGCTGGTCGAAACCGACAGGATCGGATATTCCACCGCCTCGCCCGACTCCGTGGTGCCTCCACAGGCACTCAACAGCATTGCCACGACACCTACCGATATCATGGCTCCAAAAATTCTACATTTTCTCATTTTCGATCATTATTGATAATTTTATTCAATTCACTTCGTCCCCGCTCCGTGCATATACCCGCCAGACATGTCCTGACGGCGTATGCAAAAGCTTCGTATCGGACTCCGGCATCGGTTTCCGTATCGGGAAACGTCACCGGCAGGGTTTCGAACAGCACGAATACCTTGTCATCATCCGTATCGGCCGATATGAACCCATCCTGCTTGGCCTGCTGCAGGCATCTCTTCATGAGTTCAGCCAGCGGCTTACGATACTCTTCCACAAGTACTTTCCGGACAGCGACCGATCTGGCGAATTCTCTTCGGGCGGCTGGCCACGGAAGTTCAAAAAAGGCAAATACCGAATCATTGATCCGCAAGATCGATTCAAGGCTTCCGGATGCTGCAATCTCCGCGCGAAGGGCCGCCAGACTCGACTCCATGCGTTCTTTCAGGCAGTCTCTCAACAGACTCGCCTTGTCCGGAAAAAACTCATAGAGCGTACGTTTCGAAACATGCATCTTCTCGGCTATACGTTCCATTGTCGTACCATTGATCCCATACTCCACAAAACACTCTTCTGCCGCACGTACGATACGATCTTTCATCCAAAATCCATTTTTTTGCCTGGCAAATAACGGGTTTATATCGCACAATAGTTTGCTGAATCTTATACATTATTTGTCAAAATAAAACCACACAACAAGATCACACAAGTCATTTGGCTATGCATAAACTTTGTTTGTCAAAACATAAACATGAAACCTTACGGAATATCCGCTTGGCAGCCAAACATACTTTGCATGCTCAATTTTTCGTTATATTTGCCGATAGATACTGCTGAACAATGGATTTTCATGACTTCATACTACTGCACGGCCGCGATTGTCTGTTCATGGACGAAGGTTTCGCCATGTGGCGAATATCGCACAAAAGCCTGTCCCAACAACCGTTACGCTTCGAACACACCCACTCGATACTGCTCGTCTGCTCCGGCAGCCTGTGCATAAATGTCGACGACCACCCATACCAATTGCAAAAAAACGGAATCGCCGATATAATCGACACTGTCCGAATCGAACTGACCGAAGCTTCGCATGATCTCGAAGCATACCAACTGATATTTACACATGCATTCCTCACCGACCAGATCAAGCACCGGCCGCCGTTCCCGTTCTCATACGTCCTCGAAGCAAAACAGAATCCCGTCTCCATTGTCAGCAACCAGATCATGAAGACATACATGATGAGAATTGCCGCTATCGAGAGTGTCCTGCAGAACCATACCCACTATTTCCGGCTCGAGATGCTCCGCAGCACATTCTGGATGCTCCTGCTCGACATTGCAAACACATATCTCCACCATGCCGAAAATGACCGCACTCAAAAGGAGTCGGGCCGAATGCGCGACATATTCGAACATTTCATATCGCTGCTGCCGAGGCACATCATGGAGAGCCATACGGTCGGCTTCTACGCCTCGAAACTCTGTATCACGCCACAGTATCTGAGCCGAATCGTACGCAAGATATCCGGTCAATCGGTGTCGGAGATGATCAACCGGCTGTTGATCGGCGAATTGATCAAACTCCTCGACGACACCGACAAGTCGATGCAGGAGATCGCCGAACAGCTTCACTTCGCCGATCAGGCCACAATGACAAAATTCTTCAAACGGCACAAGGGTATCTCGCCTACCGAATACCGAAAACTGAACAAGTAGCCTCCTGGCAACTTCCCATATTTATTATAAGATTGCATGGCACATGGTATGTGCATGACTCAGGCACAGGTATGTGCACCGCTCAGACACACGCCTCACTTCCCATACGCATATATATCTTCGTTGTGCCGACTGCAAGCCCGGGCACCTGGCCGGTACGAATCTTGCCACATGACACGATCGGACATACGACAGACAACGATTTGTCCAAACTTTGTTTTCTTTTGTCCGAGACGAAACAAAACAAATGAAAAGTCCCTATTCGCCGTTTTCGGAACAAAATGAAACAATTTTGCTTTCATTTTATTTTGTTTATATGAAAAGTGTTACTATATTTGCAGGAAATCAATTTACCAACCTATGAACAATA
This sequence comes from uncultured Alistipes sp., assembly GCA_900550925.1. GTDB lineage: Bacteria > Bacteroidota > Bacteroidia > Bacteroidales > Rikenellaceae > Alistipes. The sequence continues at coordinate 29,523 of URTU01000001.1, forward strand.
CGTACGATGTCATCATCATCGGTGGCGGAGCTACCGGAGCAGGCATTGCCCGCGACTGCTCCCTGAGAGGTATCAAAGCCCTCCTGCTCGAACGCTCCGATATATCGACCGGCGCTACCGGCCGAAACCACGGATTGCTTCACAGCGGCGCCCGATATGCCGTCACCGACCACGAGTCGGCCGAAGAGTGCATCCGCGAAAACATGATCCTGCGAAAAATCGCCGCTCACTGCGTCGAGGAGACCGACGGCCTGTTCATCACACTCCCCGAGGACTCTCTCGAATATCAATCCGTTTTCGTCGAGGCCTGCCGGAAAGCCGGTATCCGTGCCGATGTCATCGACCCTAAAGAGGCTCTCAGACTCGAACCGTCGGCAAATCCCGACCTCATCGGTGCCGTACGCGTTCCAGACGGTGCCGTAGACCCGTTCAGGCTAACGGCCTCGAACATCCTCGATGCCCGGACGCACGGCGCCGAAATCCGTACGTATACCGAAGTCATGGAGTTGCTGCGGGAACAGAACCGCATAATCGGCGTCTCGGCATACGACCACCGGAACAAATGCAATTTGAAATTCTATGCCCAGGTAATCATCAATGCCGGCGGAATCTGGGGCCACGGAATCGCCGCCAAAGCCGGAATTACGGTGAACATGCTCCCCGCAAAGGGAGCTCTGCTCATCTTCGGCCACCGCATAAACCACATGGTCCTCAACCGTTGCCGGAAACCGGCCGATGCCGATATCCTCGTGCCGGGCGATACCATATCGCTCATCGGAACCACATCGAGCAAGATCCCGTACGACCAGATCGACAACATGATCATTACTCCCGACGAGGTCGACATCTTGCTCCGCGAGGGCGAAAAGCTTGCTCCGCAACTGGCCACAACACGTATTCTGAGAGCCTATGCCGGAGTACGGCCCCTGGTCGCCTCGGACAACGACCCGACAGGGCGTACCGTAAGCCGCGGAATAGTTCTGCTCGACCACGCCACACGTGACGGCATGGAGGGCTTCATCACCATAACCGGCGGAAAACTGATGACATACCGTCTCATGGCCGAATGGGCCACCGACCTGGTATGCAAGAAGATCGGCAACAGTCAAAAGTGCCGTACCGCAGAACTTCCGCTTCCCGGATCGGCCGAAAAACGGAAGGATGTCGAAAAGAAGATTCTCGACAAGCCGGTTGCCCAACGCCGTTCAGCCATATCGCGGCACGGCGATCAGGCCGTCAACATCGAAAGCCGCACCTCGATACAGAAGAGTCTGGTCTGCGAGTGCGAGGAGGTCTCGATCGGCGAGGTCGAGTATGCCCTCGAGAAGCTCTCGGTAAACAACCTGGTCGACCTGCGGCGCCGAATCCGAATCGGAATGGGTACCTGTCAGGGCGAACTGTGCGCATGCCGCGCCGCAGGAATCATGGGCCGCAGGGATCCGATCTGCGCCCGAAAGGCCAAGGCCGATCTGGTATCGTTCCTCAACGAACGGTGGAAGGGAATGGAACCGATCGCATGGGGCGACACCCTGCGCGAAAGCGAATATACAACCTGGGTCTATGAAAGCGTATGCGGATTGTCGGACGAAGAAAAAACTATACAACAATGAAATTCGATAGTGTAATAATCGGCGGCGGATTGGCCGGAATGGCGTGCGGAATCCGTCTTTCGGAAGCCGGTCAACGTTGTGCAATCATTTCGCAGGGACAGAGCGCCATTCACTTCTCGTCCGGATCGTTCGATCTGTTGGGACATATGCCCGACGGCGAGCAGGTTCTCGACCCGCTGGAGGGTATCGCCCGTCTCGCCGACATGGCCCCAACCCACCCATACTCAGTAATCGGCACCGAAAACTGCGCCCGTCTGGCAGGTGAGGTTCCGGCACTGTTGCGCAGCGCAGGCATCGAGGTCGTCGGCGACTGCCACCGCAACCACTTCAGGATTACCCCGATGGGAAAAGTCAAACCCACATGGCTCACCATAGACGGCTACCTGACCTCGGAGAGCGACGACCGGTTGCCCTTCAAGACGGCGTGCATCGTAAACGTCGAGGGGTTCCTCGATTTCTACCCCGAGTTCATTGCCGAGGAGTTTGCAAAACATGGCGTCGAATGCCGTTTCGAGACCATCAACATGCCCGACCTGGAGCAGATACGGCGCAATCCGAGCGAAATGCGGTCGGCAAACATCGCCCGCGTCTTCGACCACGAAGCCAATCTCGAAACACTCGCCGAAAAACTCCGCCGGCTCGCCCCCAACAACGACGTACTGATCCTGCCGGCCATCATCGGCATCAATCGCAGCGATTCGTTCGCATATCTCCGTTCGCGCGTCGGCCACCCGCTCCACCTGCTGCCCACGCTGCCCCCTTCGATTCCGGGCATACAGGCACAACAGGCGCTGCAGCACCGTTTCCGTGCGCTGGGCGGCGAATATTTCCTCGGCGACAGCGTCATCTCGGCCAACGTCGAAAACAACCGCGTCAAAGAGATCTTCACCGCAAACCACGGCAACATCCCCCTCCAGGCCGACAACTTCGTCCTCGCCACGGGAAGCTTCTTCAGCAAGGGACTCGTCGCGACTCCTGACCGTATCGTGGAACCGGTCTTCGGCGCCGATACCATATCCAGCCCCAACCGTGCCGAATGGTATACGCTCCGATTCTTCGACCGCCACAACTATCAGGCCTTCGGCGTCGCTACCGACAACTCTCTCCGCGTCCTCAAGAACGGTTCCGCTTTCGAGAACCTATACTGTGCCGGAGCAGGCCTCGCCGGTTTCCACCCGATTCAGGATGGATGCGGTGCCGGCGTATCGCTGCTCTCGGCCCTCCATGTCGCAGATTTGATTCATAACAGCTCAAAACAATGAATATCCAGCAGAACAGCGTCAGCGAAAACAATTTCGAACAGTGCATCAAATGTACCATCTGTACGGTGTACTGCCCCGTAGCTGCAGTCAATCCAGATTATCCGGGCCCAAAACAGGCCGGCCCAGACGGAGAACGGTTGCGCCTCAAACAACCCGATTTCTTCGACAGTGCCCTGAAATACTGCCTCAACTGCAAACGTTGCGAAGTGGCTTGCCCCTCGAATGTCCGTATCGGTGATATCATCCAGTCGGCCCGTATCAAATACGGCCCGCAACACAATACCTCGATCCGGAACTTCGTGCTCGCAAATACCGACCTGGTAGGATCGCTCGCATCGCCCTTCGCACCGATCGTAAATACCGCCGTCGCTCTGAAACCCGTCCGCATGGTGATGGACAAGGTGATGGCCATCGACCATCGGCGCGTATTCCCGAAATATTCCCACGGGACCTTCACCTCGTGGTACCGCAAGCACGCCGCCCAGCAACAGGCCCAGTTCCCGAAGCAGGTAGCCTATTTCCACGGGTGCTACGTCAACTACAACAACCCGCAGCTGGGCAAGGATCTGCTTCGGATAATGAATGCCCTCGGTTACGGCGTGCAGCTGCTCGACAAGGAGAAGTGCTGCGGCGTGGCCCTGATCTCCAACGGCCTCTACAAACAGGCCCGCCGGCAGGCACAGACAAACCTCCGGTCGATCCGCACCTCGGTCAGCCAACGTGACCTGGATGTCATTGCCACATCCTCGACCTGCACCTTCACGCTGCGCGACGAGTACCCGCACCTGCTCAACCTCGGCAACGAAGATGTCCGCGACCGAATCGAACTGGCTACGCGTTACATCTACCGCCTGCTGCAGGAGGGAAAACACAATCTCCGGTTCAAGGATACAACCCCGCTGCGTGTGGCATACCATACCCCCTGCCACATGGAGAAGATGGGCTGGGGGTACTATTCGATCGAACTCCTGCGCATGATGCCCGGAGTCGAGGTAACGGTGCTCGATTCACAGTGCTGCGGCATCGCCGGCACATACGGCTTCAAGAAGGAGAACTACAAAACGTCGCAGGCTATCGGCGAACCGCTTTTCAAACAGATCGAGGCTTCGGGAGCCGACATCGTTGCAACGGATTGCGAAACCTGCAAGTGGCAGATCGAAATGTCGACCAGCAAGCCCTGCGAGCATCCGTTGCACATACTCGCCTCGCGCCTTGAGTAGCCGCAAAAAGAGACATACCGATACAACAAAACCAATAAATATACAAAAAACTACAAAACCTGCTATGAAACAGTACATTCTTGCACTCGACCAGGGGACGAGCAGCTCACGCGCCATAGTCTTCGACCAGAAAGGTACACCGTGCGCCGTCGCCCAGAAGGAGTTCCGTCAGATCTTCCCGCAATCGGGCTGGGTCGAACACGATCCTCATGAAATATGGTCGTCTCAGGCGTCGGTGATTGCCGAGGCCATCACGATGATGGATATCAACGGTCTGAACCTAGCCGGAATCGGTATCACCAACCAGCGCGAAACTACAATCGTATGGGACTCCGAAACCGAAGAACCGATCTACAATGCCATCGTATGGCAGGACCGCCGTACGTCGGACTATTGCGACGAACTGAAAAACCAGGGTCTCACCGACACCATCCGCCAGAAGACCGGTCTGATCATCGACGCCTACTTCAGCGCAACCAAGATCAAGTGGATTCTGGACAACGTCCCGGGTGCCCGCAAACGCGCCGAACGGGGCAAACTGATGTTCGGTACCGTCGACACATGGCTCATCTGGCGCCTCACCCGCGGCGAAATACATGTTACGGATGTCAGCAACGCTTCCCGTACCATGCTCTTCAACATCAATACCCTCGACTGGGATCAGGAGCTGCTCGACCTGTTCGGCATTCCGCGCTCGATGATGCCCGAGGTGAAATCCTCAAGCGAAATATACGGCCATACCAAAACCACTATCTTCGCCCACAAGGTCCCCATTTCGGGTATCGCCGGCGACCAGCAGGCCGCACTCTTCGGCCAGATGTGCACCGAACCCGGTATGGTCAAGAATACATACGGAACGGGATGTTTCCTGCTCATGAACAGCGGCGAAAAACCCATCCTCTCGAAAAACAACCTCATCACGACCGTCGCCTGGAAGATCGGCGACAAGGTCAACTATGCTCTCGAAGGAAGTATCTTCGTCGGCGGCTCGGTGGTACAGTGGCTGCGCGACGGTCTGGGCGTAATCAACTCCTCTTCCGAGGTCGAGGAACTCGCCTCACGCGTCCCCGATACCAATGGCGTATATTTCGTACCCGCCCTGACCGGCCTCGGTGCACCGTGGTGGGACCAGTATGCGCGCGGTACGATCGTCGGTATCAGCCGCGGTACGAACACCGCACACATCGCCCGCGCCGCACTGGAGGGAATCGCATACCAGACGATGGATATCACGGCAGCCATGTCGCGCGACGCCGGAATCCCCCTCAAGGAGTTGAAGGTCGACGGCGGTGCCTCGCGAAACAACCTGCTCATGCAGTTCCAGGCCGATATTCTGGGAACGCGCGTCATCCGTCCGCAGGTCGTCGAAACTACCGCAATGGGGGCCGCCTACCTGGCCGGTCTGGCCGTGGGATACTGGTCCAGCATCGACGACATTCGCAAACAGTGGCAGATCGACCGCATATTCGAACCCTCGTGGGAGCAGGAGAAGATCGACGATGCCAAAGCCCACTGGGCCGATGCCGTAAAACGTACCCTGAGCGACTATACTAAAAAATAGACCAACCCACCACAACCCGAACTTTAAAACCTTTTACCAATGAACGACGTCTTTGTAAAGTGTCTGTTCGAATTTATCGGAACAGCCATTCTGGTACTTTTCGGTGACGGCGTGGTAGCCTCCAACAGCCTCAAGAAGTCAAAGGGTGAAAACGGAGGCTGGATCGTCATCACCCTCGCCTGGGGCCTGGCCGTAATGCTGGGCGTATTCATCTCCGGCCCATACTCGGGCGCTCACCTCAATCCCGCAGTTACCCTCGGCCTCGCCGCCGCAGGTACATTCAGCTGGGGTCTCGTACTGCCTTATATCGTTGCACAGATGCTGGGCGGTTTTGTCGGCGCAATCCTCGTCTACCTGTTCTACAAGGACCATTACGATGCCACGGACGATCCGCAGGCTAAACTCGGCACATTCTGTACAATCCCCGCCATTAGGAAATACGGACGTAACCTCTTCAGCGAGACTCTCGGCACTTTCGTGCTCGTATTCGTGATCCTCGCACTCTCGATCCGCGGAAATACTCCGGAAGTCGGAATGGGCGCACTCGGCGCATTCCCCGTAGCAATGCTCATCGTGGCGCTGGGTATGTCGCTCGGCGGCACAACAGGTTATGCAATCAATCCCGCCCGCGACCTCGCTCCACGTATCGCTCATGCCATATTACCGATCAAGGGAAAGGGTTCGAGCGACTGGAAATACTCATGGGTACCTGTTCTGGGACCGATTCTGGGCGGTTTCATCGCCGCCGCTCTCTACTGTATGATATATTGCTGATGAACGCCGTGCCATGAAAACCTGCATACGTAATATAATCCTGTCGCTCATTGCGCTTGCTTTGTCAACGGCCGCCTTCGGGCAGAAGCTGCACCTCAACGGTACGCTCCAGAACATGCACCTGTGGCGGGGGCTGCAGGTGGCCGACGGAGGCGTCCTAGCCGCCGACCTGAGCCTCGGCCTTGCCAACGACAGTTTCAAGATCGGTCTGTGGGGTGGTTCCGACTTCACGGGTGACTACAAGGAATTCGACTACTATCTCTCATACTCCACCCACGGATTCACGGTGGCACTGTGGGATATCTTCAACTTCTCGCCCGACCTGCCATACAGCAAGAATATCTTCAACTACAACAAACGCTCGACATCCCACTTCCTGGACCTGAGTCTCGGCTATAACTTTGAGGCAAGCCTCAAGATACCGCTGCGACTCACCTGGGCTACAATCATCGCCGGCCGCGACTTGAACGCTCTCGACGAGAACCGCTTTTCGACCTGGGTCTACGCCGAATACAGCGTATTCCGGAATGAACACTGGACGGTCGATCTGGGAGTCGGCGGGACATTTGCCCTCAACTACTCCAGCCAAGACCGCTCGGAAAACTTCTACGGCACAAACAACATCAACCAGATCTCACTGCGCACGACTTACCACCTGCAGTTGGGACGATTCGCGATGCCGGTCTTTGCGCATGCCATGTGGAATCCGGATCTGAAAGACGGTTTTCTGCAGGTGGGCATCAACCTGTTCGCTTTTTGATTATTTTTGCAGGAAATTGTTTCACCCATGATGACGCTCTCGGAACGACATAAGGCAATACTGGAGTCTCTTCGGAACTCGGGCAGCGTGGATGTGGGAGTCCTGAGCCAACAGCTCAAGGTCTCGGCCGTGACGATCCGAAAGGATCTCGACATGCTCGAGGAGAAAAAACTCCTATACCGCACCCATGGCGGAGCCATCATCGCCGACCCATACATAGCCACACGCAAGGTCTCGGAGAAGGAGAAGCTCCACCCCGAACTGAAACGTCGTATCGGACAACGTGCCATCGAACTGCTTTCACCGCAGGATGCCTTGATCATCGCATCGGGAACTACCGTGCAGGCCTTTGCCCGCTGCATCCCCAACATGAAGATGACCATTATCACCTCGGCAATGAACGTGGTAATGGAACTGCTCGACAAACCCGACATCGAGATCATTCAGTTAGGGGGAATCATACGTCACTCCTCGGCTTCGGTGGTGAGCGAGTATGCAATCCGTATGCTCGACAACTTCGCCTGCAACAAGCTTTTCCTCGGCGTCGACGGCATCGATCCCGAATACGGCCTCAGTACGACGCATCTGCAGGAGGCCAGTCTGAACCGTATGATGATCCACTCCGCAACGAAAACCATCGTATTGGCCGATTCGTCGAAATTCGGTCGCCGGGGCTTCAGCAAGATCTGCGACATGAGTGACATCGATCATGTGATCACCGATTCGGGGACTCCGGCAAAGATGCTGGATGCCATGGCCGAACAGGGTGTCAAGGTGACAGTTGTACCGTAACTGAAGTTGACCCAAATACTCAGCAGACAGAGCCTGTAATCTCGATTTACAGGCTCTGTCTGTTTACATCCCGACTCGGAACTAAACTCTCCTCAAACGCCTGCAAAGGATATCCAGAAGTTCCTCATTGGCAGCAAACATATCGCCGAATACGGACACAGTCTGTGCTCAGATTCCGTAATCGAGGTTATAAAACAGTGATAAATCCGTAATCCGTCTACATAACGAATCAAGAAAAACGCGATCTTTGCACCGCCTTAAAGAAATTATGCCGGATAACTTGCCCGGGATTGGCAGCAAGTGGGACAGTCGGCAATCGCAGGGCGCAACCCGCCGGACAGCAGACCGATTCACCTGATGACGGAACTGCCGGAATGCCGTCTGCGAATATCCCCGCCAAAGCTGAAGCATCCAAACCGGTCGGAAAAAATATTTACACTAAACGATGAGGCTGGCAGCCAAAACAGACAAACTACTCACGCTGATCCGTGAAGGCAAACCGATGACCATGGGACAACGGTTGCAACTGACCGTGCGGCTCAGTATTCCGGCCGTCATAGCCCAGCTCTCATCGATCATCATGCAATATATCGATGCGGCGATGGTCGGGCACCTCGGGGCCGAGGCATCTGCATCAATCGGACTCGTCTCGACCACAACATGGCTGTTCTGGGGCCTTTGCTCGGCAATCACGGCGGGATTCTCCGTTCAGGTAGCTCACAGAATCGGGGCCGGAGACATGGCCGGGGCCCGGGCCGTACTGCGACAGTCGCTCACGGCCACTCTCGTTTTCAGCCTAATGCTGGCCGCAATCGGAATGTCAATCAGCGGAATGCTGCCCGTATGGCTCGGCGGAGACCCCTCGATCCGTCATGATGCATCGCTCTACTTTTTCATCTTCTCGCTCTTCCTGCCCGCCATGCAGATGTATTTCCTGGCGGGAGGCATGCTGAGATGCAGCGGAAACATGCACATTCCGAGCATAATGGGTGTAACCATGTGCGCTCTGGATGTCATCTTCAACTTCCTGCTGATCTTCCCGACCCGGCCGCTCGACATCGCCGGAATAACATTCACAATGCCCGGCGCAGGACTGGGTGTATGCGGTGCCGCATTGGGGACAGTCGCCGCCGAAGCCCTCGTCGCCGGAATCATGCTCCGATATCTATGGACGCGCTCCAACACATTGAGACTGACCGGTGAACGCGGCAGCTTCCGCCCTCAGACAACAACCCTCAAAACCGCTTTCCGAATCGGATTCCCGATGTGTATGGAACATGTGGTCATTTGCGGCGCACAGATCATGACTACGGTCATCGTAGCCCCGCTGGGAGTCTTCGCCATTGCGGCAAACTCATTTGCAATAACCGCCGAAAGCCTCTGCTACATGCCCGGATACGGAATTGCCGAGGCCGCAACAACCCTCGTCGGGCAGAGCATCGGCGCCGCACGCCGAAAACTAACCCTCAGTTTCGCCCGAATCACCGTATTGATGGGCATGGGCATAATGGCCCTGATGGGAATACTCATGTATATCTTCGCCCCAGGCATAATCGGACTGATGACCCCCGTCGAGGAGATTCGCCAGCTGGGAGTCATGGCACTGCGAATCGAGGCCTTTGCCGAACCGATGTTTGCCGCCTCGATCGTTGCCTACGGAGTCTTCGTCGGGGCTGCCGACACCATTGTGCCGTGTCTGATGAACTTCTTCAGCATCTGGGCCGTACGTCTGTCGTTGGCCGCTTGGCTTGCTCCGACGCTGGGACTGAAGGGCGTATGGATCGCCATGTGTGTCGAACTGTGTTTCCGCGGTGCGATATTCCTGATCAGACTGACACGGGAGAGATGGTTGAAACTGAAAACCGCCTGAAGAGGCCTTCCGTAATTCGGGGCATACAATCAGTAATTCATCTACAACATGGAGCCGTAAGATTACATAATTTTGCAGCGTGAAACCAAACCCGCAGCCAACAGTAGCACATAAACAAGCCCGCACCCGAACGATTAGACAACCGATACTCAACCACGGTTCAACCGGCTCCACTTGTCCGGGCGGCAGTGCAAACGTAAATATTGAGAGTTATTATTTGACAAAGAGATATGAAGCTGATTAAAAACAAAGAATTCGGAGGTGAACGCCCCTTGTTCGAATCCCACAACCTGCGGCTGGAGAATGTCATTATCCGTGCCGGGGAGTCGGCCATCAAGGAGTGCAGCAACATCGAAGCCTACAACTGCCGCATCGAAGGCAACTATCCGTTCTGGCATGTCCACGGCTTCAAGATCGATCACTGCTATTTCGACGTCGGCGGCCGCTCGGCCCTGTGGTATTCCGACCACCTGAAAATGACCGATACGGTTATCGATGCGCCCAAGATGTTCCGCGAGATGGACCATATCGAAATCGAAAACGTAACAATGAATGATGCCGATGAGGTATTCTGGCGCTGCAACAACATCCGCGTCAGCAACCTGACCCTGCATGAAGGCACCTACCCGTTCATGTTCAGCAACAACATCTATGTGGACGGTCTGGACAGCGACAGCAAATATGTGTTTCAGTACGTAAAGAACGCCGAGATCCACAACGCCCGAATTACGACCAAGGATGCCTTCTGGGAGGTCGAGAACGTTACGATTTACGACTCCGAACTCAATGGCGAGTATCTGGGATGGCATTCGAAGGACCTGCGCCTGGTCAACTGCCACATTACAGGCGAACAGCCGCTCTGCTATGCACGGGATCTCGTTCTGGAAAACTGTTCATTCGGGCCGGACTGCGACCGAGCCTTCGAATACAGCACCTTGCAGGCCGATATCCGCGGAGCCATAACCAATATCAAGAATCCGATGTCGGGACATATCGTTGCCGATGAGATCGGTTCGGTGACCATCGACGAGAACATCAAGGCTCCGGCCGATTGCGAAATACGTCTTCGCGACGGGCGCATCTGCGCCTCCGGCCGAACCGTAAACCAATGACCGACTGATGTGGTGATGTAGTGGGGGGGGGAAAAAAAAATCTGGAAAATAAAAATCGCTTAATTCGTCTATATCAACAAATTAAGCGATTTTTATTGGTACCCGGAGCCGGGGTCGAACCGGCACGGATCATCTCCATTGGTGTTTGAGACCAACGCGTCTACCGATTCCGCCATCCGGGCGCGCTCTCAAAATGTTTCGAGCATGCAAATATATGTATTTTTTCCCGTTCAGCAAAAAATATAGGTCCGAATTCTTATTCGCCTACTGTTTCGCGCCGAAGCTGATCCATCAAAAATGCATGCAATCTCTGCCGGCAAACATTACGGCTGAAAATACCACCTAACCAGAATTCTGTCGATCAGTTAACGTCACACCGATCGGCGAACATACAGCCAACATCCGGCCGGCGCCATATCGTAAGGGACTCCGCGAACAACCTTCTCAATTGAAAAAGGCCGCAATGATCTCCTTGAATACATAGACCAGCATGACTAGCGATGCGATCAGTTTGAGTCCCGTCCCGACGATAAAAGACATGAATGCCCCGAATCCGACACGCATGGCACGAGAGGTATCCTCACGGTTGACAACGAGTTCGCCGACAACGGCTCCGACGAATGGTCCCAGGAGTATCCCGACAGGCGGGAATACGAAAAATCCGGCTATCATGCCGACCGTAGCCCCGATCTCACCGGCCCGCGAACCGCCGAAACGCCGTGCCATCCATGCCGGCAGAAGAAAATCGAGGACCGTAACCGCCACCGTGATGATGAAGAATACGACCATGGTTGTCCAGCCGAGGTCCGAATAGCTGCAGCACGCAACCAAGATCATCGCCGCATAGCTCATGGGCGGTCCCGGGAGCATCGGGACGATACACCCCAGGAGGCCGACTACGGCAAACAATACGGCCAATATGCTCAGGAAAACATCCATGCGTGTGGTTTGCGGGGGGATTACGGCACGGTTTTTTCGTCGCCTCGTCCCAAGACAAATATAGGCAATATAACGCAATCCGCAAAAAAAGAGTTATCTTTGATGCGTTAAAGAGTCCAAGTCAAAAACCGTTAACCCGAATCGTAATGAAAAAATTATTGACACTGTGTATGATTACAACAATGTTGGCGGCTTGTTCAGACAAACCGAAACAGTCTGAAAACGAAGCCGATTTCAAATGGGTCGTCGACCGGTTCGATGATATCAAGATCATCCGTTATCAGGTTCCCGGATTCGAGAACCTCCCGCTCGACCAGAAACTGCTCGTATACTATCTCGGCGAGGCCGCAAAATGCGGACGCGACATAATGTTCGACCAGAACTTCAAGTACAACCTGGCCATCCGCCGCACACTCGAGGCCATCTATACCACATATGAAGGCGACCGTGAGGCAGCCGAGTGGAAAGCCCTCGAGAAGTACCTCAAGAAGGTATGGTTCGCAAACGGCATTCACCACCATTACAGCAACGACAAGTTCCAGCCCGAATTCTCGCAGGAGTATTTCGAACAGCTGTTCGCCGCAACACCCGATGAGGCTCTGCCGCTCGACTTCGGTTCGCGTGAGGAGCTGGCTGCGGCAATCATTCCCGCCATCTTCGATTCGACGCTCTATCCGCGCCGCCTCGACCAGAGCGAAGGTGTCGACATGATCCTCGCCTCGTCGAACAACTACTATGAGGGCGTTACGCAGGCCGAGGTCGAGAAGTTCTATGCCGATATGATCGACCACAACGATCCGCAGCCGATCTCCTACGGCCTCAACTCAAAGCTCGTCAAGACCCCCGACGGTAAGATCGTCGAGCGCACGTGGTATCTCGACGGCATGTACGGCCAGGCAATCGAAAAGATCCTCTACTGGCTCGGAAAGGCTTCGGAAGTGGCTTCGGAGACCGAAAAGCAGACTATTGCAGCGCTGTGCGACTACTACCGCAGCGGCAACCTGCGCGATTTTGACCGCTACAATATCCTCTGGGTCAAGGATACCGTCTCGACCATAGACTTCATCAACGGCTTCATAGAGGATTACGGTGACCCGCTCGGCCGCAAGGCCGCATGGGAAGGCAACGTCAGCATCCGCAACGACGAGGCTACGAAACGTACCGAGATCATCAGCGCAAACGCCCAGTGGTTCGAGGACAACTCCCCGATCGACCCGCGTTTCCGCAAGCCGCACGTCAAGGGCGTATCGGCCAAGGTGATCAACGTGGCGATGCTCGGCGGCGACTGCTACCCCTCGACCCCGATCGGAATCAACCTCCCCAATGCCGACTGGATCCGCCGCGACTACGGCTCGAAATCGGTTACCATCGACAACATAACCTACGCATACGATCAGGCTGCAAAGGGTGACGGATCGTTGCAGGAGTTCGTGCTGCGCGACGAGGACCGCAAGCTGATCGAAGAGTACGGCGCACTGGCCGACAACCTCCATACCGACCTCCACGAATGTCTGGGCCACGGTTCGGGACAGATGGCCGAAGGCGTCAAGGGCGGCGAATTGAAGAACTACGGTTCGACCCTCGAAGAGGCCCGTGCCGACCTGTTCGGGCTCTACTACCTGGGCGACCCGAAGATGGTTGAGCTTGGACTCATCCCCTCGCTGGATGTCGCAAAGGCACAATACATCACCTACATCGTAAACGGCATGATGAAACAGTATGCCCGCATCGAACTGGGCAAGGATGTCGAGGAGGCCCACATGCGCAACCGCAAGATGATCGCCGAGTGGTGCTACGAGAAGGGCAAGGCCGACAACGTGATCGAATGGGTAGAGAAGGACGGCAAGCGTTATCTGGTAGTCAACGACTTCGACAAGCTGCGCACGCTCTTCGGCGACATGCTCCGTGAGGTGCAGCGCATCAAGTCCGAAGGTGATTTCGAGGCCGGAAAGGCGCTGGTCGAGAACTACGGCGTCAAGATCGATCCCGAACTCCATAAGGAGGTTCTGGAGCGTTACGAGGCCCTGAATATCGAGCCCTTCGGCGGTTTCATCAACCCGGAACTCGAACTGGTCGAAAAGGATGGCAAGCCGGTCGATGTCAAGATCAGCTATCCCGACAGCTACATTGAGCAGATGCTCCACTACTCGAAAGACTATTCGTTCCTGCCCACAAAGAACTGATCGCAGAACGACATACCGTAATTCATAACAATTGGCCGGAGAAAATGGTTCTCCGGCCAATGTTTTTTTGTAGGCCGTTTAAAATACGGGCAATGGAATCCCCGCCGCAGAATGGACGCGGTCATAACCGCCTTTCACCCCCCCCCATATATCTGTACACACAGCCATTACCTCTGCATCCGCCATCCGCGACTTAACTCTTCAACATAATGGCCGGCACACTCAAACCTGCTGCCAATGCCGATTCCTGAACCGACAATGCGTATCCCATTTCAGACTTCACGCATAAAAAAATTCGTCCGGCCTTACCGACCGGACGAATCCACTATGGTTCAAACAGACCGACTATTTTGTCTCAATCTGCATATCGGGGAGCAGCAGAGGAGCAGTTATCCGTCGTGCCGACGACTTTGCAGCACTGCCCTCGGGAAGCTCACCCTTGTATACAAGCGAACCGCCTGTGCCTACCGTATATCCCGACAGAGCGCCCTTATACGTCGAACCGGTGATGGAACTTTCTGAGGTCAACGCTCCCAGCAGGAACTTGGACGACGTGTAAAGCAACTTTCCGTTCTCGATATTGAACTCGATCGAGCCCTTCGACGAAACCAGGTTGCCATAACTGTTGACCGTCAACAGACGTACATAATAGCTGCTCCATTTGCCAATAGTATAAGGGATCTTGTAAGTAGTCGACTCCTTCGACGAACGGCCTACGATCAACGTATTACGATCGGGATCGTAGTATGCCGGCAGGCTCGTGCCCTCGGTAACCTGAATCGGTTCATCACTGTACACGCCACCTTCGGTATCGAGGTTGAACCAGTTGGATACGGTGTACGAACCGTCTTCATTCTTCTTGACATGCAGGTCGAACGGGAACTTCTTATCATTGTCATTGAACAGATCATCATACGATGCCGTAAAGGTATAGACGCCTTCAATAACACCCGTGATCTCCTCGTCGGGATCGCTCGCATCACCCGTATAGGTCCATGCCTGACTCTCAACACGGGCATTGTAGTTACCGTATTCGGCCGTTACGGCCTCTTCTTCGAGAACCAGTTTGACAGTGGCGTTCTGGGCCGGACGACGCGGCAGTTTTACACGCAGTTTGCCGTCGACAACCTGATACGAAGTCGCTGCAACCTCACTCTGTACACCATTTTCGTCATAGATGAACTTTATGCCGTTACCCGGTCCGTATACATACTCGTCGATCGGACCCGCATCACGATATGCAACAGCTACAAACGCACGCCATGTATCAAATGAAGTGCCTTCGAATGTCGTTGCGAACTTGATATCATCAATCGGTTCGACATCGTTTTTCCAACCATACCCATAATAGAAGCCCCAATCATCGAGACCGTTCACTTTCGGTTCCGACAGGCACTCGACACTCGGTTTGCCATTTGCTCCTACGAATGCACCCTCTTCGATCGAGTAGGATATCATCGTATTTCCGGCCCACGGCTCATTGAACGTAACGTTTACTTTCGTACCGTCGAAGCTATTGGTCTGGTTGAAGTCTGCACCCTCAACCCACTCTTTGTCTTCCGCTGGTGTATAGATATAATACGGGGTATAGAGGTCGACATAAATTACGTAGATCTGGCCTTCGCCGCGCGATGCCACCGGACGGTCGAATACCAGAGTACAGCCGTTTACCGACGTGTTCTCAATACCCAACAGGATCGGGCCGCTCTCTTCCGTGGTGAACGGAACTGCCGTAACCTCGGTAAGCTTGCCGGTAATCGATTTGGCTGCTGCGACGAACTTGTAATCGGTCAACTCGGTCAAGCCGGTCACTTCGGCTTCGATATCATATTCGCCCTCCTTGATATCCTCAACAACGGCACCTTCAATGGTCCCGTCGAACAGATCTTCGGCCAAAACCTCCGAATCAGCCGAGACTACCGCATATGCCAATTGCTCCGTAGCATCCGAAACAGTAATGGTTGTCATGACCGAAACGGCGTCGTAAACAAGGTCGGCAATCGTGAACTCGGCAGTTACATTTGCCGAAACGGGCAGCTTCGAGACGATGCTGAAGCCGGTCTTCGACACTGCTATCACCTGAATCTCACCCACCTCCTCGGCAAAGAGATTATCCAGCACAGGGGCCGTCACGGTCAGCACATCACTCTTCAGCGAGGCCTTCCAGCCGTCGGGAGCTACGATTACCGTACTTGCGATATTCGACATCGTGACATTGATCTGCTTCTGTTCGCCGCGGTCGAAATATACAACCTCGTCGACATCGTCGAAACTGAACATCATATCCTTGGCATAGGGTATCGACAGCGTATCGCCGTTCAGGAGCGTAATGATAAAGAGATTCTCCTCCTCATCGACCTCCATACCGGTGACCAGCTGATCGGCCGAAGCCAGTTTGACCCAGCCCTTGCCGTCGACCGAAATATAGTACGAATCGGCTTCATAATCCGCACCAAGCGTACTGCCCAATACGATATTGGGAGTCAAAGCCGATGCACTTACAATATCGAGAACCTTACCATCCGACATTGTAAGAGCATAACCGTCCTCGGTTTCGACATACGACGAAATAGCGACACTGTTTTCGGCCGCCTGCTTCAAGGCTGCAATCGCCGTAGCATTCTCCGAACATTTGGTTTCGAGCTCATCCACACGCGATTCCAGACTGTCAAGACGGTTCTCGACATCGGTCAGGTCCGTCTCGCATCCGCCGATCAGCAGCAGGGGAAGGCTCATCGTCATCAACAAGACTCGTTTAAATTTCATCACAAGCATAAAATAGTTTATTAGAACGTTGAACATAGGCATGCCACCGAAAGAGGTTTCGGTGGCACTATCAGTCACAAATTTAAACAATGTGATTATTTTCACATAACAAATTCACATCTTTTTTTGCCGAATACGATGTATTTTAAGGCAATTCTGGAGACCATACCATACACTTCCGGGCCGGCCGAAGGCAATACCCCGACAAGCCGCAACCCGAAAACCGGGCCGGTCACGGCAAAACCGAGACCCCTGTTGCCTGCCGCTCGGGGGGACGCTACAGTTTCAGTTTGATATGCAGTCTTTCGAGACCCATCGCCATCAGGACCATCACAAACGACCAGGCCAACGACCCGATTATGGCCAGAGCAGCACTATCGGGCTGTTTGTAGAACAATATATGGAACGGGCACATCCAGATCAGATGATAGACGACGCTCGGAGCGATGTAGGTTGTCATCGAGTTGCGGCCGGCAGCCGTCAGCAGCGACGTGCCACGCGTCTTGCCGCAGACATCCGTCCGCCAGAAGACCAGCGACAGCAGAATCATGCTGATACCGTTGCAGATCAGTCCCCAACTCGGCGTAGCGTATATTTTCGAGATGATGAACCACTGCCGCAGAAAGAATCCCAGCGCCAGTGATACCACTCCCGCCGCCAGAATCACCAGTGTCTTTCGGCGATTGTCGGCCGACGACTCCTTGATGAAGGTGCCGAGCGTCATTCCGGCCAGCACGATCATCGGGGTATTGCCCTGTATGAGCGTCCCTATCACCGGCTGGAGGCAATCGGCGAAGTGCATCAGCCCGAGCGAAGAGAGGATATTAAGTATCAGGAAAAACAGCCATCCGGCCACAGCTCCCCACAAACGGCCGCGGGTCACAAGCGAGATTACGGCAGCCGCCAGATAGCCCCAACCGATCAGTCCGAGAATGCCCCACCAGCTCGGCACCAACCACGAAGGATCTTCGGGCGTACCGGCCCGGAAAATGGCAAGCAGCAGGGCAATACCTATACCGCCCACCGCACGCAGCGTCTTGAACAACACTCCGTAACGACTGTTGCGGGGATAGCTGTTCCAGAACAGGAACAAAAACAGGTAGAAGAGCATTGACCATGTACCGGAACTCATGCCGGTCATTTCGGGGTTCAGCCGCGAGGCGTTGAGCAGAGAGACGCCAATCAGGATAAGGCTGAAGGTCCGCCAGAGGATGTGGAGCAGGATACGCCAGGCGTTGTCGCCGCGACGGTAGCGAGCTGCAATCGCATAGGGCACCGACATGCCCACCATAAACAGGAAGCTCGGGAAGACCCAGTCGGCGAGGCCCATCCCGTCGGTATCGGCAGCCATATGCCCCATCCATGCCGGCACGCCGGGCATATAGAGGTCGTTGACGAAGAGCATCAGAAACAGTGTCAGGCCGCGAACGATATCTATCGACACGACCCGCTGCGAGGGTTGTTGTAATACGTTGTTCATTGTTGTGTGGAGTTTGGATCGGAACAAAGTTAATCCAATTGGCCGGAAAAACAAAGCATCAGCCCGATTTGCAGACACGGACTCTCCGGCATCACCCCAACAATGATGACGGCGGCCGTTATCGGTCGCCGTACATGTGCTCGTAGTATTTCTGATATTCGCCCGAGGTGACGCTGTCGAGCCACGGCTGATTAGCCAGATACCACCTTACGGTACGCCGGAGTCCCTCCTCGAAATCGACACTCGGCCGCCATCCCAACTCCCGCTGCAATTTGGTCGAGTCGATCGCATAACGCAGATCGTGACCGGCCCTGTCGCGAACGAAGGTGATCAACCCCTCGTCCTCGCCTGCGCTGCGCCCCAGCTCCTCGTCGACAACCCGAATCAGCAACCGCACCAGATCGATATTACGCCACTCGTTGTTGCCGCCGATATTGTATGTTGCGGCGACCGCCCCGCGATGGAAAATCGTATCTATGGCCCGGGCATGGTCTTCGACATAGAGCCAGTCGCGGACATTCTCGCCTGTACCGTAGACCGGCAGTGGCTTCCGGTGGCGGATATTGTTTATGAACAGCGGGATCAGCTTTTCGGGGAATTGATACGGGCCGTAATTGTTCGAACAGTTCGTGACGATGGTCGGCATGCCGAACGTGTCGTGGAACGCGCGGACAAAATGGTCGCTCGAAGCCTTGCTGGCCGAATAGGGCGAATGCGGATCGTACCTGGACTCCTCGTCGAAGATGCCTTCCGTCCCCAACGTCCCGTACACCTCGTCCGTCGAGATATGATAGAAGAGTTTGCCGGCCCACTCCCCCTTCCAATGCTCCTTGGCCGCCTGCAGCAGCGTCAGCGTACCCATCACATTCGTCCGTGCAAACAGGAACGGGTCGTCGATGCTGCGGTCAACGTGACTCTCCGCCGCAAGGTGTATAACTCCGTCGATGTCGTAACGTGCAAAAATCTCCCGCATCCGTCCGAAATCACAGATGTCCGCCCGTTCGAAAACATAGTTAGGCCGTTGCGCCACATCCTCCAGATTGGCAAGATTGCCGGCATAGGTCAGCTTGTCGAGATTCACGATCCGGTACTGCGGATATTTCGTAACCAGAAGCCGCACCACATGCGACCCGATAAAACCCGCTCCGCCAGTAATCAATATATTGCGTTCCATAACTTCTCGTATGATTTAACAAATTGCTACGGCCGGTGTGACTCGACCGTCTTGAGCAGATAACGTCCGTATTGGTTCTTCTCGCCCATCGCCGCAGCCATACGGCGCATACGGTCGGCATCGATCCACCCTTTGCGGTAGGCAATGCTCTCGAGACAGGCGATCTTCAGGCCCTGCCGCTTCTCGATCACCTCGACGAATATCGAGGCCTCGGCCAACGAATCGTGCGTCCCCGTGTCGAGCCACGCAAAACCGTCCCCGAGCGTATCGACATGCAGCTGTCCGTCGGAGAGGAACTGCTGGTTTACCGAAGTTATCTCCAGTTCGCCGCGGGCCGACGGCCGTATCCCCTTGGCGATCTCCACAACGCGGTTCGGATAGAAATAGAGCCCGACAACGGCATAATCGGATTTGGGATGAGCCGGCTTCTCCTCGATCGACAGGCAGCGTCCCGCCGCATCGAACTCCGCAACGCCGTAACGCTCCGGATCGTCGACCCGATAGCCGAAGATAGTCGCACGGGAATCCCTTTCGGCACGCTGCACGGCCGCCGCAAGCATAGGTTCGAATCCGGCCCCGTGAAAGATGTTGTCTCCCAGGACCAGGCATACGCTCTCCAACCCGATAAACCGCTCGCCGATCAGGAAAGCCTGAGCCAGGCCGTCGGGCGAAGGCTGTTCGGCATATTCGAAGCGCACGCCGAAATCCGAACCGTCACCCAGCAAACGCCGGAATGAGGGCAGATCGGCCGGGGTCGATATAATGAGGATGTCGCGTATGCCGGCCGACATCAGCACCGAAATCGGATAATATACCATCGGCTTGTCATAAATTGGCAGCAACTGTTTCGACACCCCCCGCGTAATCGGATACAACCGCGTTCCGGACCCGCCGGCCAAGACTATACCTTTCATAACATGCAAATATTAGCACCGACGGCTTCCCGGGCCATTGCCGACCGGCCGTCAATACAAAAATACAAGATTAATGTCTAAAAACCAAGGCCCGGCCATGTATTGTCGGCCAATGACAGCCTCCGAAACAACCGGATCGCTTCCCGTGCGGCGGATGATCCGGAGCGCCTTCATCTGTGCCGGATACCCCGGCTCGCGCCTAACCCGTGGTCAAGGTATCTCCGGCAACCGGTGCCGAATCAACGTCACGGCTTTGCCGCAACCGGAGTTTCGCTCCTCACATAGGGGACCGTCACCTCGATAATTCCCATCGAATAGGGCGCTATGTCGTACTGGTTGTAGACAAACGTGACAGAGTCTCCCGCAATCCGGAAATTCCCATTATGCACAATCCCCTCCACAGAGAAGAATCCGGCCGTCGGCAGCGAATCGACCATAACCCCGAAATCCGAAGCCAGCCTCTCACGGATCATCTGGTCCAGCCCGTCGTACTGCTCCGGCGAGTAGAAATCCTCCAGTCCGAGAGGCCGGCCGTCGCGCAACGAGAACAGATAGACCAGATCGGCACTCATGCCGTGGGCGCCGCCGTAATAGCAATAGCTGTTCACCTCGTACTGGAACAGCGTATCGGACGGGAATGTTATCGCAGACTCGATATCGGCCGTGAACGGAACGACAAAATCGCGGTTTTCGAAGTCAGGCGCCGAAGCTGCCAGCGACTCATGGTACTCGGCCACAAACTCCTCGAAACTGCGATCCGCCCGATCCATCAGATGCTCCTCCCCGACCGCTCCGAAAAACAGCGCAGGCAGTTGTCGTTCGATCTCGCCGAATACGGGAGACCGGTCGGCATCGGCCATATGGGCATAGTAATATGATGTTTCGTAGCGGCAGTTGCCCGCCTCGAACGTGGTATCCATCTCAATGACGGCTGTTTGAGGCAATTCGATTGTTTTGTTCCGGCCGCAGCCGGTTGCCAGAACCCCGACAAGGAGCACTCCGACAAAATAGATCGATCGTTTCATAAAACCTGTTTTTTTGCCGGCCGTCAAACAGCGACGGCTCACGGCAAATATAGGCATTCCGGCAATATATCCCACCTCACAACCGGACATTTCCTCATCGCATTGCGCGATTTTGCCGCACAGTACATCCAAACGGCAATCAGGCTGCCGTTTTTTTCGTACCTTTGTCCGGCAATCGGAATGCCCGACAAGAATGCACAAACCCTCATACATAGCCTATCATGTTCTGGCACTGGTCACCGCCGCCGTGTGGGGATCGACCTTCGTATCGACAAAGATCCTGCTCGCTAACGGGCTGTCTCCAGCCAAGATTATGGTCATACGCTTCTCGATAGCCTACCTGCTCATCCTGCTGCTCTCGCACCGGCCGCTGTTCAGCCGCAAACTTTCAGACGAACTCCTGATGATCGGCGCCGGAATAACCGGCGGTTCGCTCTACTTCCTGGCCGAAAACAGCGCCCTGATATATACCCAGGCCTCAAATGTGGCAATCATCATAGCCGTCACGCCGCTCCTTACGGCCATTGCGGCACACTTCTTCAGCCGCGGCGAACGCTTCTCGCGAACGCTCGCAACGGGATCGGTCATTGCACTTGCAGGCGTGGTGCTGGTGGTGCTCAACGGCCGGTTCGTGCTGCATCTAAACCCAAAGGGAGACATGCTCACCATCGCTGCAGCAGTGCTGTGGGCCCTGTACAGCATAATCATTGTCCGGTTACAACGGCGCTATTCATCGCTCTTCATAACCCGCAAGGTCTTCTTCTATGGCATCGTAACCCTGCTGCCATATCTATTCATCCATGAAGCCGCACTCGATTTCGGTCTTCTGCTACGCCCGGCCGTAATCGGCAATCTGCTGTTTCTCGGGCTCATAGCCTCGTTCACCTGCTACTGGGCCTGGAATGCCGCCATAGCCCGCATCGGGTCGATCAACGCCAGCAACTACCTGTATCTCAACCCCGTCGTAGCACTGATCACCTCGGCGATAGTCCTCGACGAGCGTATCACGGTTACGGCACTCATCGGCACGGCACTGATCATGCTGGGTGTCGCCGTATGCGAGAAACTTCCAGCCCGAACCTCCGCCCGACGGAGACGATAATCCGGCCCGCAACTCCATCCGCCCACAAATCCGGCCGCCTAACAGTAAATACCGCCGGCAATTATAAAAATCCGCCGCCGTATTGTTGCGTCGCCCAGGCCGCTGCCCCCCCGATTCCGCCAGCCACCCCGCCCTGCGCAACCCAATGCCCCACCCACGAAATCTCAGCTTCCAATCTCCCGTCCGATTCTCGCCAAATATTTCCCCCAAAGGGCCACGTATCGTACACGACAGGCAATAATTTATCCCATCGGATATTGCATTTGACGAAAATGGTTGCTACTTTTGCACGATCGACAACCGTATCGCAATGAATATCTATAATTCCGGATTCAGCCTTTCCATGATGCCGTCGCTCCGACAGCAGGCCTCCGTATTCATGATGTTCGACATGGATATGCGAATGTGCCGGTAGGCACTCTATTTCACACAGGTAATCACGTGTTACCAACACCGCTGATGCGGCTGACAAATCCCCGAGCGATCGAAAAAAACAGAATGTGTAAAAAACAAATCTATTGTCATGTCCGAAAATAAACTTCATTTCGAAACAAAACTTATCCACGGAGGTTACCACCCCGACCACACCGGCTCCCGCGGCATAGCCATCTATCCCACCGCCGCATACCACTTCAAGAGCTGCGACCATGCGGCCCGGCTCTTCGAACTGAGCGAAGCCGGGAACATATATACCCGCCTGCAGAATCCGACCACCTCGGCATACGAGGAGCGCATGGCCGCACTCTACAACGGTACCGGAGCGCTGGCCGTATCGTCCGGCATGGCCGCAATACTCATTACGGTCACCTCGCTGGCCGCCCACGGCGACAATATCGTCACCTCGCCCTACCTCTACGGCGGCACCCACAACCAGTTCAAGATCTCGCTCCGCAATGCGGGAATCGAGTGCCGTATCGCACCGGCCGACGACCCGAAGGCGATGGAGAGCCTCATCGACGACCGCACAAAGGCGATCTACGTCGAGAGCATGGGCAATCCGACCTGCGACGTACCCGACCTGGCGGCGCTGGCCGAGATGGCGCACCGGCATGACATACCGTTCGTTGTCGACAACACGTTCGGTGCCGGAGGCTACCTCTGCAACCCGTTCGAGTGGGGGGCCGACATCGTCCTCGAATCGGCTACCAAATGGATCAACGGCCACGGCACCGCAATGGGAGGTATCATCGTCGACGGCGGTTCGTACAACTGGGGCAACGGCAAGTTCCCGCAGATCGACGGCCCTTCGGAAGGGTATCACGGCCTGAACCTCTACAAGACCTTCGGCAACCAGGCCTTCATCACCAAATGCCGCGTCGACGGTCTGCGCGACCTCGGGTGCTGCCCCTCGCCATTCGACTCATACCTGATGATGCTCGGTCTCGAAACACTCTCGCTCCGCGTACGCCACTCGGTAGAGTCGGCCCGCCGCCTGGCAGAGTACTGCCGAAACAGCGACAAGGTCCGAAATGTAAGTTTCGTCGGCTTCGAAACGCATCCCAGCCACGCTAATGCCGCAAAATATTTCCGCTTCGGCTCGTCGAGCATCTTCACCATCGAACTCGAAGGTTCGCTCGACAGTACGGTCCGCTTCGTCGAGGCCCTCAAGCTGGTTGCAAACATGACAATGATCGGCGACTCGATTACCGTCATTACCCACCCCGCCTCGACCACCCACAAACAGCTGAGCGATGCCGACCAGCTGGCTGCCGGAGTCACCCCGACCCTGCTCCGAATATCGCTCGGACTGGAGAATGTCGAGGATATCATCGCCGATTTCGAACAGGCATTCGCCGCAATAGGTTAAAACGACGCAGATGGATCAGACTCAATATTTCCATTACGAACACCCGTTCGAACTCGAAAGCGGCGCCGTACTGCCGTCACTCACCATAGCATACCACACCTTCGGTGAGATGAACAGCCGTCGCGACAACATCGTCTGGGTGTGCCATGCGCTTACGGCAAATTCGGATGTGGCAGAGTGGTGGCAGCACACCGTCGAGGAGGGCAAGTTCCTCGATCCGGCCCGCCACTTCACCATCTGTGCCAACTTCCTCGGTTCGTGTTACGGGACTACCGGCCCGCTGAGTATCAATCCCGAAACAGGCGAGCCCTATTACGACTCTTTCCCGCTCATCACCGTCCGCGACATGGTGCGCTGTCACCGGCTTCTGGCCGAGCATCTCGGAATAAAACGGGTCAAGTTGCTCATCGGCAGTTCGATCGGCGGATACCAGTGCTGCGAATGGATCATCCAGCAGCCCGACTTTGCCGAAAACCTCGTCCTCATAGCCACCCTGTCGCACGTCACACCATGGGCAATAGCCTTCAACGAGTCGCAGCGGATGGCTATCGAGAGCGATGCGGAGTTCGGCCAGCACCGCCCCGACGCCGCAATGAAGGGCCTTGCCGCAGCACGTTCGATCGCGTTGCTGAGCTACCGCGGCCAGCAGGCTTACGACAAGACGCAGGACGACCCCGACGCCCGCACAAAACTGATCGGGCTGCGGGCAACGACCTACCAGCGTTATCAGGGCGAGAAGCTCTGCCGGCGTTTTAATGTCTACTCCTACTACACGCTTACGCGGGCTATCGACTCGCACAACATCGCCCGCGGTCGCGAGGCTACTGAAGATGAACTGCTGGCTTCGATACGCGCCCGCACGGCCGTGATAGCGATCTCGACCGACCTGCTTTTCCCCAAGGAGCAAATCTGCGAGATGGCCCGACACATCCCCGGGGCCCGATACCACCTCATAGATTCGGATTTCGGCCACGACGGATTCCTGATCGAACACCAGAAACTGAACACCATAATACTCGATCTCCTTGAACGGAAAAACTGACATGAAACGGATTCTGTACCTTATTTTTCTGCTTGCCGCCTTCGTGACAGCCGGCAATGCGGGCCATGCGCAAGAGAAGTCGATACGGATGATGAGCTACAACATCCGCAACGGCAAAGGCATGGACGGCATACGCAACCTCGACCGCGTGGCTGCCACCATCGAACGATACATGCCCGACGTGGTGGCGCTGCAGGAGGTCGACAGCATGACCACCCGCAGCGGCAAACAGGATGTCGCCGCAATACTCGGCAGCAAATGCCGCATGAAGCACTTCTATTCGAAAGCCATCGATTTTGACGGCGGAGGGTACGGGATCGCCGTTCTATGCCGCCGCAGGCCCATTGCCATAGAGCGTATCCCGCTTCCGGGCCGCGAAGAGAAACGGACTCTGCTGATTGTCGAGTTCCGCGATTTCGTATTTGCCGACATGCACCTCTCGCTGACCGAAGCGGATCGGGACGCCTCGCTGCCTGTAATCCTGAAGGCGCTCGAACGGTACGGCCGCAACAAACCGGTATTCATTGCCGGAGACTGGAACACCGAACCCAACAGCCGATATATTGCCGAACTGTTGAAGCACTTCGACATAATTTCCGACACCACCGTGGAGACGTTTCCCGCAGACAACCCGACCGTTACGATCGATTACATAGCCGTTGACCTGAACAGCCGCGCGGCAATCGAATGCGACGCCTCGGTAATCAACGAACCGCTGGCATCGGACCACCGGCCCGTGTTGGTCAATGTCACATTCACGAAGTACAAAAAAGTGGAATAACCGGCCGACAATAACAGCCCTGAAATACGGCGGGGCGCTGCAATCTGATTATAGTTCAGTTGCAGCGCCCCGCCGGTGCGTTTGACGTCAGTCCGTTTGACGACGTTATAACTTTTGCGGTCCGGTCGACGTTGATGCCTTCACACCCCTTCGCAGAAAGCCGCCACGGCGTCCCGTTCTGGTCTTGTCGTCATCGAGAAGCCTCCGGATACTGAAGCACGCCAACAGGAAATAGACTCCCACCAGAATCCACAGCGTACATACCTGCCGGCTCACATCGAAGAGCGAGGCCCCCATGGTCTGAATGCGCACGAAACCGTCGACGCCACTGGTCGAGGGGAATATCAGACCGATCGTGTAGAGCCATTCGGGAATCGCCTGCCGCGGGAATGACGCTCCGCTCAGCAACAATACCGGTATCGAGGTCCATATCAAGAGCATTATCGACTCCTCGCGCTTCCTGAAACAGGTCGACAAGGCTATACCCATGAATATGCAGGCCAGCAGGTAGGGCAGCAGCAACCCGACAACACTCCAGAAACTGCCGTTCATCGGGAAGTGGAATATGCGGTAGTGTATTCCGAAGACATAGAGCATCGTAGCGGCATAGATCGAGAAATAGGCCAGGCTCTTGCCGAGGATCAGCGGCACAACCGACAGCCGCCGTTCACCCGGTACGACCAGTTTGCGGTAGAGGCCCTGTTCGCGCCACGTCCCGCCGATCATGCCCAGTCCGATGAGCAGGGTCTGCTGTATGATTACGATGATGATGGCCGGCATGATGAACGAACCGTAACCAAGATAGGGATTGAACAGCGTTTTAGCCTGGAACGTCACCGGATTGGTCACGACACTGGCCGTCGGCGGAATCACACCCTGCGCAACCAACCGGTTGTATTCGACCTTCACGCCCGTCAGGGTCAGGCTGCTGACAACCTCCTGAAAGACCTGGCGATACATCAGAAAGTTGCTCGCATCGACATATACCCCGACCGTCACCGGACTCCCCGACAGCAGATCGGTCTCATAATCGTGCGGAATATAGACTATACCGTATATCTTGCGGGCAAAGAAGAGCTCTTCGGCCTGCTCCATACTCTCGGGATTATAAGCCACATACATGTTCGGGCCGGCATCGAACAGACGCCCCAGCTGCCGGCTCGACTCGGTATGGCTCATGTCGACAACTCCGATCGGAACGTTTCGCAGCACCTGATTGTTATAGGCCAGCGAATAGAGCGTCGAATAGAGCAGGAAGGCTATGATCAGGACAAGTATCACACCGCCGTCATGGAAGATGTGATAATATTCGCTGTTGACCACAGCCCGCAGTTCGCGCCACTTGACTCTGAATCGATTGAACTTCATCATCCTACATCCTCCCCCAGTATTTTTGATCGGTTGCGACGCGCTTCAACCGCGGCAGACACAACATCGGCAATATTACAAACATGGCTATGCAGGCCAGATATTTCAGCGAATAGACCGCCGGCGCCCCGCGCATGGCCTGATCGAGGAACAGATCGGTATAGTATGTGAACGGGAATATCTTGCTGAACCAGCGCATCGGCCAGCTCATGGCCATCAGCGGGAAGGTCAGGCCCGAAAACGTAAAGGCCAGAACCGAATAGCCACCGCCGATCGAGAGGGCCAGCCGCAGATTGCACAACATCGTAATGAACAGTACTCCCAGCGACTGATAGGCCAGGATGAACAGTAAACTGCCCGCCAGAAGCAACAGATGGCTTCCGGCCATCGGCACCCCGATCCATTTGTACATTATGGTATCCATGAGCAGGCACATGGCCGACATCATCACCGTCGTCGGCAGGAGTTTGCCGATGAGGGCCGCCAGCACGCTCCCGCCCGAAACCCGCATCCATTCGCCGGCCGTCTTCTCCTTCAGCTCGATGCCGATCACGAAGATCGTCGCCACCAGCGCAAAGATCATCAGCATCATCGGCATGAAACTCGGCACAAGATAGTAGGCATAGTTGATATACGGATTGAACAGTACGTGACAGTCGAACGATACGGGCATCATCTGCGCATAGGCCATCTTCTCGCTCAGCCCCTTCTTCATGAGCATCTGTATCTCGACTCCCGCCGAGAAGGTCGACACCACAGTCTGCAGATCCTTGTTCAGCAGGCCGTTGACCGAGATGTTCATACCGCTGATATAGGCCACCACCTCGGTCGGCGACAGCGACAGTATCGATTTCTCGAACTCCCGCGGAATCAGCACGATCGCCTCCACCTTGCCGCGATACATCAGCTCCTCGGCCTCGTCCATCGACGCGGGCATGTAAGCCACCTCCGAGGTAGCCGTGGCATCGAACATCTGTACCAGCTGCCGCGACAGTTCGCTGTGGTCGTTGTCGACAACCGCAACCGGAAGATTCCTCGGAGCCCCCTCGCGGAATATGACCCCGAAGAACAGAAACGCAACCAACGGTAAAAACAACGTCACGGCCAACCATATCGGCCGCCGGCAGACGGTCTGCAGTTCACGGTTGAGCGCTGCGTATATGTTTCTGAAGAATTTCACTTTCGTATCCTCTCCAATCTCGAGTTACAGACGTCGGCAACAATGCACCGACGCCTCACGAATATCTATTCCACGCTGTCCCAGTTTACCAGGACGCTCATTCCCGGGCGAAGGTAGTCGGGCGCCTCCGAATCGAACCGGGCCTTGACATTGAATGTCCGCACATCGAATCCGCCTCGCGTACGCGTCGCCGACCATGTTGCGAAATCGGCCTGGGCAGCAATGTAGTCAACCACCAGGTCGACATCGCGATCGAGGGCCGGAACATAGGCCTTCATTCTGGTACCCTTGTGAATCTTGGGCAGCAGGTCCTCGCGGATGTTGAACGACACCCAGACATCATCCATGTCGATCAGCGCAACAACCGGATATCCCGAACCGACCAATTCACCCTCCTCGGCAATTATGGTCGACACCTCGCCCGAAACAGGCGAAAAGACCTTCGCATCCGACAGATAGACCTCAACCTCGCTTACGACGCTGGCCGCCTGCTCAAGAAGTGCCGCCGCAGCAGCCTTGTCCTCCTTGCGGGTACCGGCCACAGCCATGTCGTACTGGGCCTTGGCCGCAGCCGCCGTAGCCTTCATAGCCTCGTAGTTGGCCCGGGCCTCGTCATACTGCTGGGCCGGAACAACTCCCTCGTCATACAGGTTTTTCACACGCTGGTAACTCTTCTCGGCCAGCGACAGTCCCGCCTCGGCCTTCTGCCACATGTTGTGGGCAGCATCGATCTGCTCGACCCGCGCACCCGCCATCGCCTTGCGGTCCTGCGCACCGGCAGCACTCCGCGCCGCCTCGGCCTGACGCAACTTGGCATCTATCTCGGGAGTCGACAGGGCATACAGCAACTCTCCCTTCTCGACCATGTCGCCCTGACTGACATACATCTTCTCGATACGTCCGGCGATCTTCGACGAGGCATTGTAGCCCGTCGCACAAACCTCCCCCTGAATAATCATCGGTGACGCCTTGGTCAACAGCCAGCTGGCAACCGATACGATCACGATTACCGCAACGGCGGCAACGATCACGGCAATGATATTACTTCTCTTCATGCTCATATTCTCTACTTTTTTAATCTTTCAACACTATCTGCGATGCCCCTTCGCGGCGGGCATACGACATGAATTCGTCACTCAGACCGGCCGCCTCGAGCAGCTGTGCCAGTGCAACATCGTAATTGAATGCCGCCTGCATGCGTTCGATACGGATTGCGGCCAGATTCAGCTGTGCATCTATCACATCGGCCGACGAGGCCAGCCCCTCGCGGAATGCCGCCGTCTTGATACGCAGGTACTCGTCGGCAAAGGCCATCGACGACTCGATCGATGGTATCCGGTCGCGATAGTTGCAAAGGTTGTTGTACAACTTGTCAACCAGAACCGTTATGTCGTTCTGAGCCTTGGTCTGCATCGAGGAGACATAGCCCACCGTGCGTTTTGCGGCGGCCCTCTTGTGCTCGCGCGACAGTCCGTCGAACAGCGTGATGTTCACCCCGACGCCTACAGCCCACCTCGGCAGGATATTGCTCAACTGGTAGTTCGCAAAGATACCTCCGCCCATCAAGGCCACCTGCGGCATGTAATCCGCCGTATGGAGCTTCACTCCCTCTTCGGCCAGCTGGCGTTTGGTCTCCACCTGACGCAACAGCGGGTTGTGCTCCAGGGCCGCCGACTTGAAATAATCGACACTCTCGATATCCTGCAGCACGAACATCGCCGATACCGGCAGATAATCCGCCTGGCTGTTCAACGTATTTGCCAATGCGCTGCGCAGGGTTTCGAACTGAAGTTTGGCATCCTGAAGGTCGCGTTCGGCCTCGGCCATCTTCACCTCGGCATAGAGACGTTCGCCGCGGGCGATGATACCGTTCTTCTCGAGTGCTATGGCATCGTTCAGATGCACCCGGACGCCGTCGACAACCTGCTGGCGGACCTCAACCGCTGCCAGCGACAATGCCAGTCCGTAATATCGTTCCACCAGCTCCGACACCAACGCATTACGGCTCTGGGCACCCTGTTCCTCGGCCGTCTGCAGATTAAGACGCGCCGCACGGTTGGCAACGTTGATCTTGCCGCCCGTGAACAGAGGCACCGTCACGCTGCCGCCCACGAATGCCACATTGCGTTCCTGAAGCGTCATGCCCCAGTTGGCACCCATCAGCTGTCCCATCATTCCCGACAACTGATCCATCACGCCGGCCGGAAGCTGGATACCCGCCTGTCCGAGACCTCCGATCACCTGATTCACGGTATTCGAAACGGGTGTCTTCAGGCCGTTCATATCGACCTCCATATCGCGGTTGAAGTAGGCATACGATCCCATGACGTTGATCTTCGGCATGCGAAGGCCTATGGCGGCCTTGCGTTCATAATCGGCTGCCTCGCGGTTGTACTCCGCTGCCTGGAGAGCCGGATTGTTCTCTTCGGCCATCATCAGGGCCGCCTCCAGGGTTATCCCCTCTCCGGCTGGAATTTGTGCCGACAACGGCAATGATGCAACCATCAGGAGCATGATTGCCAGGTATCTGAAGTGTGTGACTGACATTTTCATAACTAATCATTTATCTCATGCCGCAAAGATATATTGTTTAACCGACCGAAAATACACCATTTTGACCTAAAATTGTTCCATTTATCTCATAGCGGTAAAAAACGGTTCTGCCGTGACCGGATGCACGACAGAACCATAAAAATCCAGAACAAATAACAAGCCACAATCGGAGAGGTTACCCCTATCCGGATTCAGCCCGTATATTATAAGGTATTGACTGTGGCCCTCTGCGGGCCGTTTCATTGCGTTTACCGTCCCCGGATCAGACAAACGGGAGTTTGACCACCTCGGCCTTGATGAACCGGTTGCGGATCACAACCGTCAAGGGTGTACCGACAGCCGCATACTTCGAAGCGACATACCCAAGACCGATACCGACATTGAGCATCGGCGACATGGTTCCCGAAGTTACATGGCCGATAACCGCCGCTCCGTCTCCGTCGGCAAGCTCATAGCCGTGACGGGGCACTCCGCGTTCAACCATCTTGAAAGCTACCAGCTTGCGCGATACGCCTTCGGCCTTCTGACGGGCCAACAGCTCACGGTCGATAAAGTCCTTGCCGTCGACGAATTTGGTGATCCAGCCCAATCCCGCCTCGATGGGCGACGTGGTATCGTCGATATCGTTGCCGTAGAGGCAGAAGCCCTTCTCCAGACGCAACGTATCGCGAGCCCCAAGGCCGATATTCTTCAGTCCGAACTCCTCGCCGGCCTTCCAAAGCGCCTCCCAAAGACGGTCGGCATCCTCATTGGCCACATAGATCTCGCAACCGCCCGCGCCGGTATATCCCGTCGCCGAGAGAATCGCGCCGCCGATACCCGCAACCTCCGTCTTGCAGAATGTATAATAGGTCATATCCTCGATCGGCTCTGGACACATCTTCTGCACCAGTTTCATCGCCAGAGGGCCCTGAACCGCCAGCTGGCAGATCTCATCCGAGGCGTTGTACAACTCCTTGCCACGGCCCGCCTCCATGCCGAAAGCCCGTCCCTGTTCGCAGATATGCGCCCAGTCCTTGTCGATATTTGCCGCATTGACCACAAGCAGATAGGTCTGTGCGTCGATACGGTAGACAAGAATGTCATCCACGATACCGCCACGGCCGTTGGGCATGCACGAATACTGTACCTTGCCGTCATAAAGTTTCGACACGTCATTGGTAGTGATGTGCTGCAACAGGTCCAGCGCCCTGGGACCCTTGACCCAGATCTCGCCCATGTGGCTCACGTCGAAGACACCAACGCCGTTTCGGACGGTACGGTGCTCGTCGTTGATGCCCGAAAACTCGATAGGCATGTTATATCCAGCGAACTCGGCCATCTTGGCTCCGGCTGCGATATGATACTTGGTAAATGGTGTAGTTTTCATATTAGATTGGCTTATATATTTTTCTCAACTATCTATGCGCGGCGCTTGATACCCAGCGACGGGCAGCGATGGAACTCCCGGGTGCGGTCGAACAGATAGCGGAACGTAGTGTGCATCTTGTGCCGCGTCGCGCAGACGTAATTCTCGACCATGCGCATCATGACCGGATTGAAATCGCCGATCCAGGCCAGTTCAAGAGTCTTGTAGTGCAGTTTGCCCGTGGCAACCTTCTTCTCGAACTCGCGGATTATACCGGCTTCGATACCCTTTCCGTGGTATTCGGGTGTCACGCCGAAGATCAGTCCGAAAACCCGATCGGCCTTGTGGGCCACCTTCAGCAGCCACAGGAACCGCAGCTTGTTGATCAGTCCGAAACGGCCGTTGAAGCGGCCGATGATACGGTTGATGTCGGGTATCATGATGAAGAAACCGATCGGCTCGTTGTTGAAGTAGGCGAAATAGATCAGCTCGGGATCGATGATCGGCCGCAACTGCTTCATCACCTTGCGGGCATGTTCGCGATCCATCGGCTTCACGCCCGTGAACATCGCCCATGCCTTGTTGTAGATCATACGGAAATCCTCGGCCACCTGATCGAGATTCTTCATGTCGATGTGCTGGAAACTGTACCCGGGCGTCTCCTCGAGCCGCTTCACGCGCGCATAGACCGATTCGTTGAAAATTCCGGCCTTCAGTTTTCGCACGTAGGTATGCTGGTTGAAGTAGACCTGGAAACCGTAATGTTCGAACAGATCGCGGTAATATGGGGGATTGTACGGGTTGGCATACAGCGGCTGGAATTCGAATCCCGACGTGAGCAGTCCCCACCACTGGTCGCGCGACCCGAAGTTGACCGGTCCGTCCATCGCCTCCATTCCGTTCTCCTTCAGCCAGTCGCGGGCCGCATCGAACAGCATGTCGGCTATCTGCTGGTCGTTCTCCGATTCGAAGAACCCGCAACCGCCCGTCGGCTGTTCATTGTCGAGCGACGCCGTCTGGCGGTTGTAGAATGCCGCGATACGTCCGACCGTCTCCCCGCGATCATTGTACACGAGCCACCGGCGGGCATCCCCGTCGACAAAAAGCTCGTTGCTCGCCGGGTCGAAAACCGAACGAATATCGTTGTCCAGCGGGCAGACCCATTGCCTGTTCCCCTTGTAAAGCCGTTTGGGCAGATTCAGGAACTCCTGTTCGTCACGCCGCGAGGCCACCGTCTTGATATTATATCCCATGTTGTTACGTATGATCTTTATTTTCGAAATGATAGCAAATATAGCAATATTTTTTTACTTTTGTAGGCAGATGACCTTTTTCTCGACCAACTTATGACCGATAACACAAATCCTTCCGAACGAAACGAAATTCAGTCAGGTCAACAGACCTTCCAGTTCATGCAGTTCCGCATCCACAAGATTCTGCTGGTGTGCTGCAGCTACGACGGATACATACTCGAAGAGGACGGACATATCGAATCGCAGATCAATCAGGAATATATCGACCTCAACATGAGCAACCCGCCATCCTTCACGCGGGTCAGCTCGACAGTCGAGGCACTCGAACTGCTCGAAAAGGAGGAGGGGTTCGATTTCATACTGACGATGTACAACGTCGGCGAACTCGATGTATTCTCGTTCGCACGCATCGTCAAGACCCGATATCCATCGGTGCCGATCGTCCTGCTGACAAGCTTCTCGAAGGACATATACCGCCGCATCGAGGAGCAGGACCGGACAGTCCTCGACTACATATTCTGCTGGCACGGAAATACCGACCTCATAATAGCCATCATCAAACTGATCGAGGACCGCATGAATGCCGACCGCGACATACTCGAAGGCGGCGTACAGTCGATTCTGCTGGTCGAGGACTCGATACGATACTATTCGACATACCTGCCGGCGATCTACAAGCTCGTGCTGCTCCAGAACAGCGAGTTCCTCAAGGATGCCTACAACGAACAGCAGCAGATCGCCCGAAAACGCGCCCGCCCCAAGATCCTGCTCGCAACAAACTACGACGATGCCATACGCATGTACGACCGCTACAAGACCAACCTGCTCGGCGTAATTTCGGATGTCGGCTTCGTGCTGCACCCCAACGACCGCAGCCAGGACGAAAAGGCCGATGCCGGCATCGACCTCTGCCGGAAGATCAAGGCCGACAACCCGTTGATGCCCTTCCTGCTGCAGTCCTCACAGAGCGAATACCGCGAGGTGGCCGAATCGCTCGGCGTGGGCTTCATCCGCAAGAACTCGAAATCGTTACTCTCCGAACTGAGCGAATACATCAGCCAGGAGTTCGCATTCGGCGACTTCATCTTCAACGACCCCTCGACCGGCGAGATTATCGGCCGCGCCAAGGACCTGCGCGACATGCAGAAACTCATCGCCTCGATCCCGGACGACGTCTTCGAATACCACACCTCGCTCAACCACCTCTCGAAGTGGCTCTATTCGCGGGGCCTCTTCCCGCTGGCCGCCTCGATACGCGCCCTGAGCAGCGACCACTTCCGCTCGACGGCCGAACACCGAGAAGCGCTGGTCAACCTTATCAAGGATTACCGTACGATGCTTGGACAGGGTGTGGTGGCGCGTTTCGACCCCGACACCTACAGCAGCACCATCGGTTTTGCACGTATGGGCGAAGGTTCGCTCGGCGGCAAGGCCCGCGGACTGGCTTTCATCAACAGCATGCTGCAGAAGTACCACGAGTACAACAAATATCCCGACATACGTATCCTCATCCCCCGAACGATAGTCATCGCAACCGACTATTTCGACATGTTCATCAAGGAGAACGGACTGCAATATGTCATCAACTCGGACATGAGCGACGAGGAGATCCTCTCGGAGTTCGTTGCGGCACGCCTGCCCGAAAAGCTATACGCAGATCTGCAGGCATATATCCGTACGGTCGACTATCCGCTGGCGGTGCGCTCCTCCTCGAAACTCGAGGATTCACACTACCAGCCTTTCGCCGGCATCTACTCGACATACATGATTCCCAATACGCCCGACAACGACCAGATGCTCCGCCTGCTGATCAAGGCTATAAAGAGCGTCTATGCATCGGTCTACTTCGCGGCGAGCCGGGCATACATAGCCACCTCGTCGAACCTGCTGAGCGAGGAGAAGATGGCCGTCATCGTGCAACAGGTGTGCGGTACGGCCGACGGCGGCTATTTCTTCCCGACAATGTCGGGCGTCGCCAGGTCGATAAACCACTATCCCATAGGCGACGAGCGTCCCGAAGACGGTATCGTCAACATCGCATTCGGTTTGGGCAAACTCGTCGTCGACGGCGGCCGTACCCTGCGCTTCTCGCCAAAGGCCCCGCAGAAGGCTCTGCAAACCTCTACTGTCGAGCTGGCACTGCGTGATACCCAGAAAGAGTTCTATGCACTCGACCTGCGGCCGTCGGCATTCCGGATCTCGATTGACGAGGCGGTCAATCTGGTTCGGATGGACATCTCGAAAGCCGCCGCGATGCGGAACATGCGCTACGCCGCCTCGACATGGGACATGGCCGACAACAGGATCAGCGACGCCCCGAATGAAAAGGGTCACAAAATAATCACATTCAACAACATTTTGAAATACAACTCCTTCCCGCTGGCACAGATCATCAACGACCTGCTGCGGATGGGCGAAAACGAGATGCGGTGCCCCGTGGAGATGGAGTTCGCCGTAAATCTGGACGTGCCCTCGGGCAGCAAACGCATCTTCAACTTCCTGCAGATACGCCCCATCATATCGGTCAACGACAACATCTCGGCCCACTGGGACGAGCACTCCTCCGACGGTGCAATCATATATGCGGAAAAGGCACTCGGAATAGGCCAGATGTATGACATTTCGGACATCGTCTACGTCAAGCCCGACACCTTCGACACGCTCCGGACCGAACAGATCGCAAGCGAACTGCTCGAACTCAATACCGTCATGCGGGACCGACATGCCGGTTACATTCTGGTCGGCCCCGGACGCTGGGGGTCGAGCG
Organism: uncultured Alistipes sp.; assembly: GCA_900550925.1. Taxonomy (GTDB): domain Bacteria; phylum Bacteroidota; class Bacteroidia; order Bacteroidales; family Rikenellaceae; genus Alistipes. The sequence goes on from URTU01000001.1 coordinate 66,166, forward strand.
ATCCGTTCCTCGGGATTCCGGTCAAGTGGTCGCACATCTCCGAAGCCCGCGTAATCGTCGAATGCGGAATGGAGACCTTCCTCGTCGAACCCAGTCAGGGAACCCACTTCTTCCAGAACGTCACCTCGCTCGGAATCGGATACCTCACAATAAACCCCTCCAGGGGCGACGGCATATTCGACCTCGAACGCCTCAACACAATGCCCGCACAATATGACGGTCAGTTCCTGCGGCACGTACACTTCGAACGGCCGCTCTACGTCTGCATCGACGGTTGCAACAGCCGCGGCGTCGTAAAAACAGACAACTGAAACTTTTTTCCGCCAACTGATTACAATATATAAGAATAATTATTAGTTTTGTCAACAGATTAAAACCTACAACTTACACTACTATGAACGTCAACAATCTTATGGCGGATCTCGAACGCCGCCATCCAGGTGAAAAAGAGTATCTCCAGGCCGTTCGCGAAGTCCTGATGACCGTGGAGGAGACCTACAATCAGCACCCTGAATTCGAGGCCAACCGAATAGCAGAACGTATCGTCGAACCCGACCGCAGCTTCACGTTCAAGGTCGTATGGGTTGACGACCGCGGCGAGGTTCAGGTAAATACCGGTTACCGCTTCCAGTTCAACAACGCTATCGGCCCTTACAAGGGCGGCCTGCGTTTCCACCCCAGCGTGAACCCGTCGATCCTCAAGTTCCTCGGCTTCGAACAGATATTCAAGAACGCCCTGACAACCCTCCCGATGGGCGGTGCAAAGGGCGGTTCCGACTTCAACCCCAAAGGCAAGTCCGACCGTGAGGTGATGCGCTTCTGCCAGGCCTTCATGACCGAACTCTGGCGCCACATCGGTCCCGAAACCGACGTCCCCGCAGGCGATATCGGCGTAGGCGGCCGCGAAATCGGATACCTCTACGGAATGTACCGCAAACTCGCCCGTGAAAATACCGGTGTCCTCACCGGAAAGGGTATGACTTACGGAGGTTCGCTCATCCGTCCCGAAGCTACCGGTTTCGGTGCCGTATATTTCCTGCGCCAGATGCTCCAGACCGCCGGCGACGAAATCAAGGGAAAGGTCATCGCAATCTCGGGCTTCGGAAACGTTGCATGGGGCGTTGCCACCAAGGCTACCGAACTCGGCGCAAAGGTCGTTACCATCTCCGGCCCCGACGGTTACATCTATGACCCGGCCGGCCTCGACAGCGAGAAGATCGCCTATATGCTCGAACTCCGCGCTTCGAACAACGACGTCGTTGCCCCCTATGCCGACCGTTTCCCCGGTTCGACATTCTATGCAGGCCGCAAGCCGTGGGAGCAGAAGGTCGACATCGCGATGCCCTGCGCTACGCAGAACGAACTCAACGGCGACGATGCCAAGGCTCTCGTAGCGAACGGAGTCGAGATCGTTGCCGAGGTTTCGAACATGGGTTGCACCCCCGAAGCTATCGACACCTTCATCGCAGCCCGCATTCCGTACGGACCGGGCAAGGCCGTCAATGCCGGCGGTGTAGCTACATCGGGCCTCGAAATGACGCAGAATGCCCAGAAACTCAACTGGACTGCCGAAGAGGTCGATGCAAAACTGCACCAGATCATGTCATCGATCCACGCCGCATGTCTCGAATACGGCCAGGAGGATGGTTACATCAACTACATGAAGGGCGCAAATATCGCCGGATTCATGAAGGTTGCAAAATCGATGGTCGAGCAGGGTATTATTTAATTCCGGCCGACTTGTCGGACACAAAACGGTGTCGGTCCCGTCGAAGGACCGGCACCGTTTTTTACTGCCGTTGCCTCTGCACGTGTGCAGGAGCAATGCGGCCGGTCCAATGTTTCGGGCCGGCGGGGCGGATTTCAGTCCCCACGATCACCCAGACAAGGCATTGATACGGCCATCAATAGGAGTATTTGCGAAAAAAGCGTATCTTTGCCCCGCAATACAAAAAATAAACAGACAAAAAAAATGAGAAAGTTCACACTGACACTTCTTTTCATCTCGGCAGCCATGCTGACCGCCGTATCGTGCTCGAAAGACGAAGAGCCCCAGACCGTTACCGTAACCTTCGACATGGCCCAGATCGACGACTCGGGATATATCAACGACGGCACCTATACCGAAAACGGAATCACCTTTGCCAACTCGTATGATGCGACATACGGCTCATGGAGCGGGTTCGCACTGTCGAACTGCACCGACATGCAGACTACCGGTTACGCCAACCAATACAGCGTCTACGCGACCGGCGGCGCAGCCAATTCCAGGAATTTTGCCGTGGCATACTACGAAGCATATACAAATACCCCTGCAAAATTCTCGTTCGAGGCCGGAAAGGAGTTTACAATCAACTCGCTGGCCGTAAACAACTCGACATACGTCTATCTCGACATCCTCAACGGTAGCGCATATTCGAAGAAATTCACCACGGGCGACTGGTACAAGGTCATCTTCACCGGTTACACTGCGGCCGGGACCGAAGCCGGAAAGGTCGAGTTCTATGCCGCCGACTATCGGGGCACCACTCCATACCTGTGCGACAAGTGGACTACGGTCGACCTCAGCTCGCTCGGAAAGGTTAACCGGATCGAGATCTCGATGGATTCGTCCGACACGGGTGAATACGGCATCAACACCCCCTGCTACATCTGCATCGACAACGTAACCTACCAGCTCTGACGGTCCGGCAGCATCCGGGAGTCGCTCCCGTCTCGGCCGACGCAACGCTGAACAGCCCCCCAAAAAACACACAGCCATACAATCCATGCCTGAAGTCACCATATATACCGACGGATCGTCGCGCGGAAACCCGGGCGCAGGCGGTTACGGGGTCGTGCTGATCTCGCACCCCTACCGCAAGGAGCTAAGCGAGGGATTCCGCCTCACAACAAACAACCGCATGGAGTTGCTGGCCGTAATCAAGGGGCTCGAAGCTCTAAAGATCGACGGCACGACAGCTACCGTATACTCCGACTCGAAGTATGTAGTCGATGCCGTCGAGAAGGGTTGGGTCTTCAACTGGGAACGCAAAGGCTTCTCCGGAAAGAAGAATCCCGACCTGTGGCGCCGGTTTCTGGCCGTATATCGCCGGCATCGGGTCCGGTTCGTCTGGATCAAGGGGCACGCCGAAACGGTCGAGAACAACCGCTGTGACCAGTTGGCCGTAGCCGCCGCCACCGGCAGCAAACTGCTTGAAGATACAGGGTATACACCCGAATAAACCCCATAACACCAACTGTCACATGATGGAAATATTACTTACCATCGCAGGATTGGCGCTGATTCTGGTCGGCGCCAATTACCTTACCGACGGTTCGGCAGCCCTGGCCCGCAGATTCCATATCTCGGAGTTCATCGTCGGCCTGACCGTCGTCGCAATCGGAACCTCGACGCCCGAACTGATCGTCAGCGTCATGTCGGCAATCCACGGAAGCGGCGAAATGGCAATCGGAAACGTAACCGGATCGAACGTCTTCAACGGATTGTTCATACTCGGAATCAGCGCACTGATCGCCCCGGTGCCACTCACCGGCAACAACATCAAGAAAGATATCCCGTTCGGAGTACTGGCTTCGGTGATCCTGCTGGTGGTCTGCTGTGACGTGGCTCTCGGCAGCGACTCGTCAGACAACGTCGGCCGCGACGAAGGCATCATTCTGCTTCTGCTCTTCATCGTCTTCATCTGCTATTCGATATTCTCGGCATCGGGGCAGGAGGCCAAAACCTCCTCCGAGCAGCAATCCACCCCCCAAAAGACAACCCCGCTGTGGCTCACCTTCGTGATGATCATCGGAGGCCTTGCGGCACTGGTTTTCGGTGGCAATCTGTTCCAGACCAATGCCGCACAGATGGCACGATCGTTCGGGATCAGCGAGTCGGTTATCGCCATCACGCTCATGGCCGGCGGAACATCACTTCCCGAACTCGCCGCAAGTGTCGTCTCGGCCGTGAAGGGGAAACCCGAAATGTCGATGGGAAATGTCCTCGGCTCGAACATTACCAATATCTTCCTGGTGCTCGGCGCTTCGGCAACGATCACACCACTCTCGCTCGGAGGTATTTCGATCACCGACCTGGCGGCCGTACTGCTCGCTTCGGTACTGCTATGGCTCACCGCGTTCACATTCCGCCGCCGCGTAATAGACCGCTTCGAAGGGGCGTTGTTCGTCATTCTATACATCGGATATATCTGGTATGTGGTAGCCTGACCCATACGGTCCTTAATCCCATATGCCGTACCGGCCCGTCCCGCCGTATTCATTACCGGCCCCGGGCGGCCACAATACACATCACGAGCGGCGCTATACCGTCCCATACGGCAATCGGGCCTCGATGCAAACCAATAAAAACAAAAAAACGGGTCTCAGTCTCCTGAGACCCGTTTTTTCAACCCGCGTATCGGGTACGCATCACTACATCATGCCACCCATTCCGCCGGCCGGCATTGCCGCAGCAGGATTCTCCTCCTTCTTCTCGGCCAAAACGCACTCGGTGGTAAGGAACATCGACGCAATCGAAGCGGCATTCTCCAGCGCTACACGAGCCACCTTGGTAGGATCGATAATACCTGCAGCCAACAGATCCTCATAGCGGTCGTCACGGGCATTGTATCCGAACGTACCCTTGCCCTCGCGGACCTTGTTGACTACAACCGAACCTTCACCGCCGGCATTCGTCACGATCTGACGCAGAGGCTCCTCGATCGCACGTTTTACGATGTGAATACCAGTAGTCTGATCCTCATTCTCACCCTTCAGGTTGTCCAGAGCTGCCGTAGCGCGGATGTAGGCTACACCACCGCCCGGGATGATACCCTCCTCGACGGCTGCACGCGTTGCTGCCAGTGCATCGTCCACGCGATCCTTCTTCTCCTTCATCTCAACCTCGGTTGCCGCACCGACATAGAGCACTGCCACACCGCCGGCCAGTTTTGCCAGACGCTCCTGCAGCTTCTCCTTGTCATAGTCCGATGTCGACTTCTCGATGGCGGCACGGATCTGGGCTACACGCGCTGCGATAGCCTCTTTCTTGCCGTCGCCGTTTACGATGGTCGTGTTCTCCTTGTTCAGGGTAACCTTCTCGGCGCTTCCGAGCATTGCCAGCGTAGCATCCTCGAGTTTCATGCCCTTGTCAGTCGAAACTACCGTACCGCCCGTCAGCACAGCGATATCCTCGAGCATCTCCTTACGACGGTCACCGAATCCGGGAGCCTTGCAGGCAGCGATCTTCAACGTACCGCGCAGCTTGTTGACAACCAGGGCCGACAGAGCTTCGCCGTCGACATCCTCGGCAACGATCAGCAGCGAACGGCCACTCTGAGCAACCGGCTCCAGAATACCCATCAGCTCCTTCATCGTGGAGATCTTCTTGTCGGTAACCAACACATAAGGTTTGTCAAGCACGGCCTCCATCTTCTCGGTATCGGTGATGAAGTATGCCGAGATGTAACCGCGGTCAAACTGCATACCCTCGACAACCTCGACATGCGTATCGGTACCCTTGGCCTCCTCGACGGTGATCACACCCTCCTTGTTGACCTTGCCCATAGCCTCGGCAATCAGTTTGCCGATATTGGGGTCGTTGTTGGCAGAAATCGTAGCGACCTGCTCGATCTTGGCGAAATCGGTGCCCACCTGCTGGCTCTGCTCCTTGAGCGATGCCACAACGGTCTCGACAGCCTTGTCGATACCGCGTTTGAGGTCCATCGGGTTTGCACCGGCGGTGACGTTCTTCAGACCCACACCGATGATCGACTGTGCCAGAACCGTTGCGGTAGTGGTACCGTCACCGGCATCATCATTGGTCTTCGAAGCGACCTCCTTGACCATCTGTGCACCCATGTTTGCAAAGGCGTCATCCAGTTCAACCGCCTTGGCTACGGTCACGCCGTCCTTGGTCACCTGCGGAGCACCGAACTTCTTGTCGATAACGACGTTGCGGCCCTTGGGACCCAGCGTCACCTTCACTGCGTTGCTCAATGCGTCGACACCCTCTTTCAACATTTCGCGGGCTTCGACATTATATTTTATATCTTTTGCCATAGTTGTTGTGATTTTTCAATTGAACCGATTAACATCAAATAATTGCCAGAATATCGCTCTGACGCATGATAATATAGCTTTCGCCATCGATCTGAATCTCCGTGCCGGCATACTTGCCGTACAGGACCTGATCGCCGACCTTGACCTCCATCTTCACCTCCGAGGTGCCGGGGCCTACGGCTATAACTTTGCCTGCAAGGGGTTTCTCCTTGGCCGTGTCAGGAATAAACAATCCGCCGGCCGTCTTCTCCTCTGCCGGGTTGGGCAGGATGAGAACTCTGTCTGATAATGGTTTTACATTCATTGTCGTATATTTTTAAATTGTTTGCAAATACTTATTCGCTGAACAAAGTTCGCTTCCTGATTCATCAATCGGTATGCCAAACGGTTTTTGACACAGTTTTGTGACAAAAAATGCCATCCGGGCACCGGTTTTACAAATATTATGGCACGCCGCTCTGACACTTTGTCACCCGACGGTCCGCACCGCTCCGAAATAACCGCCCCCGCCGTGACGGCTCGTGCCGCAAAACTGTCAATAGAGCCCCAACATACACTCCTCCCAACCGACATTGGCAATACCGGTACGGCGGCATGCCACCTATCGCGAACGCCGTTTCATCTTACGGATAACAGCCTTGTCGGCATCGCTCACGCGGTACGACTCGATTATCTTCTGCAATGCCCTGTTATATGTACGGTCATCGAGCGGACACCCTTCGCCGAGCCACTGCATCGTCCGCTGCGGGAACTTCACACAGCACACCGAAACCGCCCACGCAACACCCATACTGGCATAATAGGCCTCGCAACGGCACTCCCCGAACAACTTCAACAGCGCCTCCAGATGCTCCCCGTCGATGAAGTTCCCGGTCGCCATCACCACCGCAAACCGTATTTCGTATTCCGCCACGGAATGGAAATAGGGCTGTATGAACTGCCACATCGGCTCCCGTTCATCGGCCCGCAGCCGCCAGCAGAAACAGTCGCATACCGCCCAGTTGTCGATCTCGGGAACGAACCGCGCGACATGCTCCAGCTTCTCATCCGTCGGACATTTGGCGTACCCGATCACCATTCCCTTCAACATCCGCTCCTCGAAGTATCGGCACTCGGTCTGACTGACGAATCTGCGCCAATCCCCGCGGGCAATTTCGCGGGCCAGCGCCCGCAACCGAGGAATCCGAACACCAAGCATCTCGCCGGCCCCGGGAATCAGCGAGGCATTGAAATCACGATAGGCCGGATCGGCCATTTCGTACAGTTTTTCCCTGACAGTCATATTCTCTTAAGCATTAATCGTTTCACGGACAAAGATACACTTTTTAATAATAAAATCCGGAATCTATCGGCCATCCTCCGGCAGCGACAGACCTGACTGCCCAAGCATGGCACCCCCTCGGCAGCGACATACGCAGTTTTTTCCGCCCCTTCCCACACCTACACACCGCTCCGGCAAAAAAATAAAAAGGGTGTCTTTTGTGAAAGACACCCTAAAATCTCAAATCCTTTATATCGCTACACGTTCCTCACGGAGCATCGATTCTAAACACGCTCCGCCCGCGCCCGGGAATCCCGAGATTAGAGCGAATTGACATGCAACTGCAGGCTGCTCTTCAGGTTACCGGCCTTGTTCTTGTGAATGATGTGAAGTTTGGCCAGTTTGTCGAGCATCGAGCTTACCTTCGGCAGCAATGCCTCGGCTGCGCTCTTCTCGCTGGTATTGCGAAGCGCCTTAACGGCATTGCGGGCCGTCTTGTGATAAAGACGGTTGTGAGCACGCTTGGTAACGGTCTGACGGATTCTCTTTTCCGATGACTTATGGTTTGCCATAATAACTCTTTTTTTAATTCTCTTGTTTCTCTCTCGATTCGTAGCCCATAGGAGAATCGAACTCCTCTTTCAAGAATGAAAATCTTGCGTCCTAGCCGATAGACGAATGGGCCATCATGCTATAATTTCGTCCCGTTACGGAGATTTTTAGCGGTGCAAAGGTACGTAAAAAACTTTTACCAACAAACTTTCCGGCAATAAAAAATCGAAATATCGCTTTTTTTGTCATCCGGCCAATGCTTTTGCTGGCAACTGTCCGTCTCCACGCGTGCAGACAAACTCCGCTCCTAACGGCAGCAGACCCACACCTCCGGACTCGGCCAACAGATCTTACCCCCCCCTTTAACATCGATCAGAGCGGGGCGAACCTTCTCCCCACCCTCACTTCGGTCAGAACTGACCGACACTTTTACGCGACAGCGCCCTTACCAACATCCCGTACCACATGGTCAGCGACGTGGCGGCGATTACGATTGCCCAGTCACGCAGACTGATGGGGATCGTACGGAAAACCTCTCCGCCGAACTCGACAATGAACCATTGTCCGACAGCAATCACCAGCAGCACGAAAAAGAATGTCCGGCACTGGCTCAGCCCCTTGAACATCGAGCCTGCAATGCCGTATACACGCACGTTGAACATGTTCCAGAACTGCATGAACACGAACGTGGTAAAGAACAGTGTCAGGTGATATACATCGATTCCTCCGCCCCGGCTCCACACGAACAGCATCGTGAGCAGAACCACCGTAAAGAGTGCTGCCGTGGACAATATCGTACGGAACATCGTGCGCGAGACGATAAAATCGTCGTTATGGCGCGGCGGGCGCTGCATCACCTCGCGGCACGGCGGCAGCGAAGCCATGGCCATAGCCGCAAAGGTATCCATAATCAGGTTTACCCACAGGATCTGGGTTACGGTCAGCGGGAGGGCCTCGCCGAAGAGCGACCCGATAAACACCACCGCAATGGCCACGAAATTGATCGTCAGCTGGAACATCACGAAACGGCGAATGTTGTCATACAGCGACCGGCCCCACAGCACGGCCGTAGCAATACTGCGGAACGAGTCGTCGAGCAGCGTGATGTCGCTCGCCTCTTTTGCCACGGCGGTTCCGGTGCCCATCGACAGGCCGACATCCGCAAAATTCAGCGCCGGAGCATCATTCGTACCGTCGCCCGTCACGGCCACAACCTCGCCCAACTGCTGCAACAGCTTGACCATGCGCTGCTTGTCGAGCGGGCAGGCACGCGACATGATCTTGATATCGCGCACGCGGCCCAACAACTCCTCGTCGCTCATGGCTGCAAACTCCGAGCCGGTGATTTCATTGCGCGGGCCGTCCGTCCGGTCATCCCACAACCCGATCCGGCGGGCAATCTCGCGGGCCGTTGCCGACGTGTCGCCCGTAATTATCTTGACCGCAATACCTGCCGAAAGACATTCGCCTACGGCTGCCGGCACATCCTCACGAACCGGATCGAAGATACCGGCCACTGCCACGAAGCGCAACTTCGCCGAAGCGATTGCCTCCTGACAGTTGTCCGACGACGTTTCGGCCACGGCCATTGCAATCGTACGCCGGGCTCCATTCTGCATGCGCCGCAGATCCTCCAGCACCGCATCGTCACGGCCGTCAGCCTCGCACATCGCACGTACAATCTCCGGAGCCCCCTTCACGAACAGCCGCCGGCCAGTCGGGGTATCGGCTATCGTAGCCATATATTTACGCTCGGTAGTGAAGGTCAGACGGTTCACTATCTCGCACTTCTCGCGTTCCGCCGCATAATCGACACCCTGCGCCCGCATCCACAACAACAGAGCCCCCTCGGTCGGATTGCCGATCGGTGCACCGGCCCCGTCGAGGAATGCCGTCGTATTGACCGCTATCATCTCGCCCAACGCCGCCATACCGACATTGCCATAGTCGATCAGTTCGTCGACCTGCATGCGGTTCTGGGTCAGCGTACCGGTCTTGTCGGTACAGATCACCGTCGCCGCACCCATCGTTTCGCAGGCATGCATCTTGCGCACCAGGTTGTTGGTCTTGAGCATCCGGCGCATGCTCAGAGCCAGGCTCAGCGTGATGCTCATGGGAAGCCCCTCGGGCATGGCCATGACAACCATCGCCACGGCAACCATAAATATCTGCAGCACCTCGTTTACGGCATGCAGCCAGCCATATTCCAACATAGTCCCGAAAACGGCCGACTTGACAATCAGCGCAACGAAGACAATTCCCGAAAGCACCATTCCGACGCGTCCGATCTTCTGCGACAGACGCTCCAGCTGGCGGGCAAGCGGGGTCGGCTCCTCATGCTCTACGGTAGCCTGCTCGGCCACCTTTCCGAACTCGGTGCGGTCACCAACGGCCGTAACCTCCATAACGCCGTATCCGTCGACAACGGTCGTACCGTAGAATACGGCATTCGAGGCGTATGTGGCCTCCTTGTCGAAGAAGCGTTCATCAACGGTCTTTTCGGTCTGGGGCTCGCCCGTCAGGGTCGATTCGTTGACCGACAGCGAAACTGCCTCAACCAGCGTTCCGTCGGCCGGAACCACCTGTCCCGTCTCGATGAAGACAACGTCTCCTACAACAACCTCACTCTTGCGGATACGGGTCATGGCACCGTCGCGCATCACCGTAACCTCGACGTCGTCACCCTCGCGGTTGAGCCGCCGGAACCGGCGCATGGCATCGTACTCGAACAGGAATCCGACCACCGTCGACAGAATGATTGCGCAGAAGATACCGATCAGTTCAGTCACGCTCGACTCCTCGTCGACAAGCACGACGATAAGCGACAATGCGGCCGCTATCATCAATATACGTATGATCGGATCATTGAATTTTTCGGCGAAGAGTTTCCAGACCGATTCACCTTTGGGGGGAGTAATGATATTTGCGCCGTAGAGACGACGGTTTTCGGCTGCCTGTTTCGAAGTCAGACCTTGCGGTTGATGTTGTTTCATGCTCTATACATGGGATTCTGCAAAATATGTTGCAAAATTAACCAGAGGTGCGGCTCTTCACAAATTCCGCACACAAATGTAATCGTATTGTAACACCCGTTTCTACTCTTCGTATCGGCGGCGCGAGGCATCGAAACGTATTGCTATGAACAGCAACAGGGTAAATGCCATCAACGACGACCCGCCGTAACTCATGAAGGGCAGCGGGATGCCCATGACCGGGAACAGACCGATTGTCATGCCTACGTTCACAAACAGATGGAACAGCAAGATCGCTGCCACACAGTAGCAGTATATGCGTCCGAAAGGCTCGCCCTGCCGTTCGCCCATACGCATCAGGCGCAGGATCAGCGCACAATACATTCCCAAAACAATCAGACACCCCAGGAAGCCCCACTCCTCGCCGACCGTACAGAAGATGAAATCGGTATGGTTCTCCGGAACGAAGTTGTACTTGACCTGCGTGCTGCCCAGGAATCCCTTGCCGAACAGGCCCCCCGACCCGATTGCGATTTTCGACTGGTTGACGTTGAAATCGATTCCCAGCGGGTCGTTCTTGATGCCGAGAAAACTGTATATGCGGTCCTGCTGATGGGGCTGCAGGATCTTGTTGAAGATATAGTCCGTAGTGGGCAGGAAGATCATCGCCCCGACAAACATAGCCACCGAAATGAAAATATTGCGCAGGTTGCTGCGGAAGGCGTAGACAACCACCACGACAAGCGACAGCAGCGTTACGGTCAACAGCGAAGCATAGGCCGACAGCGACGCTCCGAATACGAAATTGACAAGTACGTACAGCAATTCGGCAGCCAAAGCCAGCGCAGCCAGATACCGCACCCGCGACCGCCACATGCCGTTCATGGCGGCCTCGCTGATCACGCAGATCAGGATCATCAGCACGAGCATGGTCATCCGCGTCAGTACGAACGAGCCGATGAACAGCGCGGCAATCAACAGTATCGGGATACAGAGCCACTTGTTCAATCCCTCGCGGTAGAGCACGAAGATGAACGAACAGAGTACGATTCCCGAACCAGTATCATTCTGCAGCACGATTATTATCAACGGTATGCCGATGATGGCCACTACGCGCAGCAGATCGCTTGTCCGCCGTATCGAAAACGTATAGGAGCTCATCACGCGTGCCAGGGCCAGCGCCGTTGCGATCTTCATCAACTCGACAGGCTGGATGCTGAAAGCACCGAACTCGATCCATGCCTTGGCGCCGTTGACGGTCTTGCCGAAAAAGAGCGTCCCGATCAGGATCAACAGACTGACCACATATGCCGGATAGGCCAGCATGTGATAATACTTCCCGTCGAGCAGCATCACCACCAGTGCCAGTGCAAAGGACAATCCGATCCAGAGTATCTGCTTGATATAGAAGTGATTGAACGAGAAGGGCTGCAACGATGTCTCGTCATACGAGGCGGCACAGATGCTCAGCCAGCCGACAGCCACCAGACCTGCATATAAAAATATGCTGATCCAGTCGACGCCGCCCGAGAAAAGGGAGCTTTTGTGCCGGGTTTCACTGTCGTTTAGCATAGGACGGATAGTAAATCTTCATCTGTTTGACCTGCTCGACCATCGCCGGACGGGTAATCGTATCGGTCAGGTACTGTTCTATGAGCAGACTGGCGATCGGCAGCGCAATGGTTGCGCCGAAACCGCCGTTCTCGACATATACCGATATGGCTATCTTGGGATCATCCTTCGGTGCAAAGCTCAGGAATGTCGAGTGGTCACGGCCATGCGGGTTCTGGGCCGTACCGGTCTTGCCGCAGATGTCGAGCCCGGGCACTGCCGCCCGCCACGACGTTCCGGCCACATTCACACCGTCCCACATGCCCTGGACAATGGGCTCGAACCAGGTCGAGTCGACCATCGTGTACTGACGCTCGTAAAAGCGCCGGTCAATCGAATCCTGCCCCTCGATCGAACTGACTATGTGCGGTATGTAGTAGTATCCGCGATTGGCTATGATGGCAGCCAGATTGGCCATCTGCAACGGCGTACAGCCCAACTCGCCCTGACCGATCGAGAGCGAGATGACCGTCTGCGAACGCCACGAATTGTTATAGACACGGTTGTAGCGTTCCGAAGTCGGGACATATCCGCGGGTCTCGTTTGCGAAATCGGAACCCAACGTGCGTCCGAACCCGAAACTGCGTACATATTCGGCCCAACGGTCCAGCCCCACCTTGACGCTTCCGTAGCGCGGATTGTCGATGATGCTGCGGAAAACATAACAGAAATAGGCATTGCATGAATTTGCCACGGCCGCCTCCAGATCGAGCGGCGAGGCATGCGCATGGCACTTCATGATACGGTTGCCGTAGACATAACCGCCATGGCACGGATAACGTGTCTCGGGCGTCAGGACACCCTCCTGCAACCCGATCAACCCCTGCACAAGCTTGAAGGTCGACCCCGGGGGATAGTGCGACGACACCGCACGGTTGTAGAGCGGCCGATGCGGATCCCTCAACAGTTTCGCATAGTTCGTGCGCAGGTTCTTGCCGACCAGTTCGTCGGGATCGTACGTCGGCGAGGAGACCATCAGCAGGATCTCGCCCGTCGACGGTTCGATGGCCACAACGCTGCCCACCTTGCCCGCCATCAGCTCTTCGGCCAGCTCCTGCAAACGGGCATCGATCGTACATACGATCGACTTCCCCGGAACCGGCAGCGAATCGTACATGCCGTTGCGATACGATCCCTTGACCACTCCGTATGTATCTATCTCATTGACTTTAACACCCTTCTCCCCGCGCAACACCTCCTCATAAGCCGACTCTATACCCGAAATGCCTATATAGTCGCCGGCCCGGTACTCCGGATGCCGCCGCAACTGCTCGGCATTTATCTCGCCGACATATCCCAACAGGTTGCCGCCGATCTTGCGCGGATAGGAGCGTATCGTGCGGTAAACCGTATAGAATCCCCGGAAGTTACACTCGTCGAACCGCAGCTTCACCTCCTTTGGCAACTGGTTTATGACCATGAACGGAACCCGCGACCGGGTCTTGGCCTTGTCGAGCTGCCTGATCAGCTCCTCCTTTTCAATCCCGACGATACGGCACAGCCGCATCGTATCGAAACCCGCACGGTCGAGGTCGTGATAGACCACCATCAGGTCGTAGCATTCACGGCTCTGGACCAGGTACTCTCCGTTGCGGTCGTAGACCTCGCCGCGCGGCGGATACTGGACCTCCGGGCGCAGGACATTGACCAGCGCCATCTCGTCGTAGCGCGAGTCGAAGAGCTGGATGTAGGCCAGCCGTCCCAGCAGCAGGGCAAAGATCAGCAGGACAACGACCTGCAGCGTGCGCATCCGCACGAATCCTTCGGAGCCGTTCATACGCGAGCCGAGAATTGTGCCGTGAAGATCCGGGCCGCGATCCAGACGAACGCGACGGTCACCACGGAGCTGACGACGATGCGCACCACCGTATGCAGCACGTGGTCCCACGAGAGGGCTTCGAGCAGGAAGAAGACGGCGTGATGCAGCAGCGTCAGTACGACGACATAGTTGATGAAGACCCGTTCGCCCAGGCGGCCCGACGAGGGGATGCCCCCTTCGCGCGCATTCTCACGCCCGCAGGTCAGCCCGGCCAGTGTCGGGCGCAGGAAGGCGACGAGCAGCGTGGCGATGGTGTTGATGCCGGCGGCCCCCATGGCAAAGTCCATCGTGACGCCGAGCAGCAGTCCGGCGCCGAGCAGCACGACGGGAAGCGTCTCGAACGGCAGCAGGATCAGAAAGGCAATGTAGACGAGCGGATTGAGGTAGACGCTGATCGACAGATTGTCGAACAGAAAGACCTGCAACAGCACGGTTGCAGCGAAAAGTCCGAGATAGGGCAACGTTCTATACATCTCAATTCGTTCGTGTATGTTGTTCAACTTGTTCGCTCTGCTGCAGCGCCCGGATCTCGTAGAGATCGCGGTTGCCGACCAGCACCACGTCGCTCAGGCGCGAGAGTTCGGCGGCGAGACGCACCCGAACCGTATAGGCCGTCCGGGTCTCGTTGAGCGTGGCGCTCTCGACCCAGCCGATCAGCACGTCGGGCGGGAAATATTGCGAAAAACCGGTCGTCACAACCTCGTCTCCCGGCTTGGGATCGGCATATTTCGAGAGTTCGTCGAGCACGACCACATGCGGGTCGAGCCCGTCCCAGCAGATCGACCCCGAATAGTCGGAATCGGCGAGTTTGCCGCTTGCCCGGAACGAGGTGTTCAACACCGAGAGCGCTACCGAGTAACGGTCGGTGCAGGCGACGACATAGCCGACCATCGCCCCGTCGGGCGACAGCACGGCCATCTCCGTCTGGATGCTGTCGCGCAGTCCCCGGTTGAGCGTCAGCAGGTTCTGAAGCCGGTTGGTCGAATTCGAAACCACCGAAGCTACGGCAAACCGGTATTTCGACTCGCCTATGTCCTGCATGTAGCTGTCCAGCCGTGCGGCCGTGGCCGCCTCCTCGTACTGGGCCAGCCGCTCCTCGAGCCGCGTCACCCGGTCGAGCAGCAGACGGTTCTCGCGCCCGAGCGAAAAGTAGTGGCCGATGCCGGCGAAGAAGCCGTGCACGCCCCCGACCAGACGGGTCGAACGGGCCAGCAGACGCGCCTGGGTATAGTTCGTGGAGTGGGCATAGTAGCTGACGGCCAACGCCTCCAGCACCACGAACAGCACCACGACATAGACGCTGCGTATGAACTCGATCAGTTTGTGCAAAGTATTCCTTATAATTTAGATTGCGGACCGAGGCCCGCAATCGTACATTCATCTATTTCCGTATTTCCACCGTCCGTACCGCCGCACACGGCAACCCGCATCCCGCCCGGCGCATGCCGCGCCGCGAAACGGTCCCGCACCCGGTTCCGGCACTCCGTCCCCTCATTCGCATCAGCGCATGAGGAACGAGAAACGGTTGATGTTCTTCAGGGCGATACCCGTACCGCGTGCGATGGCGCGCAGGGGGTCTTCGGCCACATGGAAGGGGATGCCGGTCTTCTCGTTCAGACGCCGGTCGAGCCCCTTGATCAGGGCGCCGCCGCCGGCCAGGTAGATGCCGTTCTTGACGATGTCGGCATAGAGCTCGGGCGGCATCGACTCGAGCACCTTCATCAGCGCGGCGTCGATCTTCGACAGCGACTTTTCGAGCGCATAGGCGATCTCGCTGTAGGAGAGCGACACGGTCTGCGGCAGGGCCGTCAGCATGTTGGGGCCCGTCACGACGAAGTCCTCGGGCTCCTCCTCCAGATCCGACACGGCGGCGCCGATCGAGCACTTGATCGCCTCGGCCGTCCGTTCGCCGATGCGGATGTTGTGCTGCTGGCGCACATAGCTCTGGATATCGTTGGTGAAGACATCGCCCGCCACGTTGATCGACTCCGAGCAGACGATACCGCCCAGCGAGATGCAGGCGATCTCGGTCGTACCGCCGCCGATGTCGATGACCATGTTGCCCTCGGGCGCCTCGACGTCGAGCCCGGCGCCGAGCGCCGCGGCCATCGGTTCATAGATCATGTAGACCTCGCGGCCTCCGGCATGCTCGGCCGAGTCGCGCACGGCACGGATCTCGACGTTGGTCGAGCCCGACGGGATGCAGATCACCATGCGCAGCGACGGCGCAAAGAGGCTGCCCGAGGTCTTGACCTTCTTGATCATGCCGCGCAGCATGAGCTCCGTGGCGTTGAAGTCGGCGATCACGCCGTCCTTGAGCGGACGGATCGTCTTGATGTTCGGGTTGGTCTTCTCGTGCATCTGCCGCGCCTGGTGCCCGATGGCGACCAGCTTGCCCGTGTGGACGTCGAGCGCCACGATCGAGGGTTCGTCGACGACGACCTTCCCGTTATAGATTATCAGCGTATTGGCCGTTCCGAGGTCGATGGCCAATTCCTGCGTCAGTGAAAAAATGCCCATAATGCTACACCCAACTAAATATGTTTCACCAAATTATTCTGAATCAAGCGGATATGCCGCAACCGGGCGCACCGCCGCATCCGCCGCGGCTCCCGCATAGACATATCCGGACAAAGGTAACAAAAAGGCATGGAAAATTTCTGTTTTTTTCTAATTTTTTTTAATTACATTTGTATCACGAAACCAGAGACCCCACGGCATGAATCATAAAATCGGAAAAGAGGCGCGCTGCGCCGTGATCGGATACGGAAGCTGGGCCACGGCCATTGCGGGGCTACTCTCCGCCAACGAACCCTGCGTCGGATGGTACGTCCGCAACCCCGAGGTGCTCGAAGGGCTGCGCACCGAGGGGCGCAACCCCCGCTACGTGAGCGACCTGGAGTTCGACCGCTCGCGCATCGCCCCGTCGGACGACCTGAACGAGGTGGTGCGCAATGCCGAGATCCTCGTCCTGGCCACCCCGTCGGCCTACCTGAAGACCTTTCTCGAGCCGCTGACCGAGCCGCTCGACGACAAGTTCATCGTCTCGGCCATCAAGGGCATCGTCCCGGGCGACTACCAGACCGTCGCCGAATACATCCACGACCGCTACAACCTCTCCTACAAGCAGATCGGGCTCTTCTCGGGCCCCTCGCACGCCGAGGAGGTCTCGCGCGGCAAACTCTCCTACCTCACGGTCGTCTGCACCGACCCGGACAACGCACGGCTCATCGGCTCGAAATTTGCAACCGACTACATCCGTCTGAGCTACTCGACCGACCTCTACGGCATCGAATACGCCGCCATTCTGAAGAACATCTACGCCCTGACGGTGGGTATCGCCGTGGGGCTGGGATACGGCGACAACTTCCTGGCCGTGCTGATCGCCAACTGCGCCGGCGAGATGACGCGCTTCCTCGAGGAGAGCTACCCCGACCGGCGCAATACCCTGGTGTCGGCCTACCTGGGCGACCTGCTGGTGACCTGCTACTCGACCTACAGCCGCAACCGGCGGCTGGGATTGCTCATCGGCCACGGCTGCACGGTGAAGAGCGCCCTGAACGAGATGACGATGGTGGCCGAAGGCTACTTCGCCGCCGACTGCATCCGCCACATCAACTTCCGCCACAAGGTGGACATGCCGATCGCCGAGATGGCCTACGACGTGCTCTACCGCGGGGCATCGGCCCGCAAGAGCATGCAGGCCCTGACAAACCGATTGATCTGACATCAAATAGGACAACCATGGAACTCGTAAAACTGGACATCAGCAAGGCGGGAGTCGAGATCTCCGCCGACATGAAAAAACAGACGATGGAGGCCAACGCCCTGCTCCACTCGGGCAAGGGCGCCGGCAACGACTTTCTGGGATGGGTACACCTCCCCTCGTCGATCTCCGAGGCCGACATCGCCGCCATCGAGGCCGAAGCCGCCAAGCTGCGCGCCAAGGCCGACCTGATCATCTGCATCGGCATCGGCGGCTCGTACCTCGGGGCCAAGGCCGTGCTCGAGGCGATGAGCAATCCCTTCAAACTGTTGCACAGGGAGCAGAAACAGCCCACGGTCGTATTCGCCGGACAGAACATCTCGGAGGACTACATCCACGAACTGCTTGAGGCCTCGAAGGAGCACTCGATCGCCGCCATCGTGATCTCGAAATCGGGCACGACGACCGAACCGGCCATCGCCTTCCGCCTGATCAAGGCCGAGATCGAGAAGCGCTACGGCAAGCAGGAGGCCGCCGAGCGCATCG
>URTU01000002.1 GCA_900550925.1 uncultured Alistipes sp.
CCATCCAGTCCATGGTAGCGGCACCCTCGTGTACCTCGCCGATCTTGTGGGTTTTACCCGTATAGAAAAGAATACGCTCAGAGGTAGTTGTTTTACCGGCATCGATATGAGCCATGATACCGATATTGCGAGTATAATGTAAATCTCTTGTTGCCATTGTCTTCGCCTCTAACTAAAATCTGAAATGTGCGAATGCCTTGTTGGCCTCGGCCATACGGTGCATCTCCTCTTTACGTTTGAATGCGGCGCCTTCCTGATTGTAGGCGGCCATTATTTCGGCTGAGAGTTTTTCTGCCATCGACTTCCCGGCGCGTTTGCGAGAGTAAAGGACAAGGTTTTTCATCGACAATGAAATCTTGCGCTCGGGTCGCACCTCGGTAGGAACCTGGAAGGTGGCACCACCGATACGCTTCGATTTAACCTCGACCTGCGGGGTAATGTTTTCGAGCGCCTGTTTCCAGATTTCGAGGGGCGATTTGTCTGCATCCTTCATCTTCTCGCCAACGATATCCAACGCATCGTAGAATATCGAATAGGCAATACTCTTCTTTCCGTCCAACATAAGGTTGTTTACGAACCTTGTTACAAGTACATCCGAGAACTTGGGATCCGGAAGTAGAATTCGCTTCTTTGGCTTAGCTTTTCTCATTTTTCTAAAAAAATATCTTCAGTGTTGTTGTCTTTTCGGTTTACTTCTTCTTAGCGGGAGTGCCTTTTCCAGCCTTGGGGCGTTTTGCTCCGTATTTCGAGCGGCGCTGCAGACGTCCGTCCACACCAGCCGAGTCGAGGGCTCCGCGAACGAGGTGGTAACGTACACCCGGAAGGTCCTTAACACGTCCGCCGCGCACCAGTACGATCGAGTGCTCCTGCAGGTTGTGGCCTTCGCCCGGGATGTAGGCATTGACCTCTTTACCGTTTGTCAATTTCACACGTGCTACCTTACGCATTGCCGAATTAGGCTTCTTGGGTGTAGTGGTGTACACACGGGTACATACACCGCGACGCTGAGGACACGCATCGAGCGCCGGCGACTTGCTCTTGTCGTTGATCTGCGCTCTGCCATTTCTTACTAACTGTTGAATAGTAGGCATTTTCTTACTGTTTTGTCCTTTAGTTTTGTTTGAAATCTCGTTATTCCATTATCCAAAATGGACTGCAAAGATACGAATTATTTTTCATTGACAGCACTTTTCGCTCTCTTTTTTCGCTTTTTGACGCCCATTTTCAGCCGATTTGCCCTGTTTGGGGGCATTTGGCTGATCATATTTTCTTATTGTATTCCATGATACATAATTATAGCTTATCAAATTTGCGGCGGATTATTATTATCATATTGTATACCAGTATAATACATTCGGAATACACAAATAAAACAGCATGCCGACACAATATTCCCAACAACAATTCGGGCAGGACCCGAAGATCCTGCCCGAACATACTCAAACCATATTTTCGGAGGCCCTGCAACAGCCGCAGCGCCTCCATATATAACGTCGCAACCGACTACAAATACATCTTCAACAATTTGTCCATCTCCTGCTGCATAGCCTGCGCCTTGAGGGCTGCGGCACTTGCAAAATCCTCGCCCGAAGAGGCGTAGATAATCCCGCGCGACGAGTTGACCAGCAGGCCGCAATGCGAATTCATTCCGTATGCTGCAACATCCTTCAGCGAGCCTCCCTGGGCGCCCACTCCAGGCACAAGCAGGAAGTGGTCGGGTACGATCTTCCGGATGCCGCCGAGCATCATTGCCTGCGTGGCCCCCACCACGAACATCGTATTGTTGCGCGAGCCCCACTCCGAAGCCGTTTCGAGCACCTGCTCATAGAGTTTGCGACCGTTGGCCAGGGGCAGTATCTCGAAATCAGCTGCCGAAGCGTTCGAGTTCAGGGCGAGTATGACGGCCCATTTGCCCTCGTAGGCAAGGAACGGTTCGACGGTATCGCGTCCCATGTACGGTGACAGCGTAACGGCATCGGCCGAACCATTCTCGAAAAAGGCCCGTGCATACATTGCCGACGTATTGCCGATATCGCCGCGCTTGGCGTCGAGAATGATGAACATCTCGGGGTACTTCTCGCGGATATAGCTGCAAGTACGCTCGAGCGAGGTTATGCCGGCCGCACCATGCTCTTCGTAAAAGGCCATGTTGGGCTTGTAGCAAACCGTGTACGGAGCCGTCGCATCGACTATCGCACGGTTGAATGCAAAGATCGGATCCTCCTCCGAGCGCACGCATTCCGGCAATTTGCGCACATCGGTATCCAACCCGACACACAGAAAACTGCGCTTGGCAAGTATCTGCCTGAAAAGTTGTTCGTAAGTCATTTCTTATATCTCCTCAACAATTGGTTTACTGCTATTTGCAACGTCCTCACCGAATCAGTGCGCACGGATCCACTCGAGAAGCGTACGCTTCCATGTCTGACAAAACGCTCCCTCCTTGCGCAGGTCCCAGCCGTGACCGCCCGAAGGGTAGACGTGCATTTCGGCTTGGATACCCGACCGCTTCAGGGCATCGTAAAACATCGTGCTGTTCAGCGGCGACACAACCCGGTCGTCATCTGCCAGCAGCAGCAACACCGGCGGCGTATTACCGTTGACCCGGCGCTCCGCACCGTAATCCGACCGTCCCGACTGCTGCCTCCACCCTTCACCCAGAAGATATTTCATCGACGTCGGTTCGGCATACTCCTCGCGGTCGGTTATCACCGGATAGAAGAGTGCGGCAAAGGCCAGCCTGTCGCAAATTCCCTCCTCGGTAGCCGCCATGGCCGCCAGATGACCGCCGGCCGAGAATCCGATGACGCCCAGATGCGCCGTATCGATTCCGAGCGCTTCGGCATTCGCCTCCAGATAGTCCACCGCAGCCCGCACATCCTCGATCGGCACTTCGGGATGGCCGTTCGGCAGGCGGTATTTAAGCACTGCCGCCGTAATACCGTTCTCGGCGAGCCACTGCGCAAAGGCATACCCTTCGCGATCCATCACCAGTCGGCGATAGGCACCGCCCGGGCACAATATCACACACCGTCCCGCAGCCGCTCCACTCTCTTCGTCAGCGGCCGCCTTGTATATGAACAGTTGCGAACGCACCGTGTTGGTCAGGCTGTTTGGCTGATCCTCCCACTCGTCGCCCTCAAGGCCATTGTCGGTCGGGGCGGTATCATTGGTCAGCAGGTCGACACACAGATCCTCGCCGTATCGCTGCCCGAAGACCGACACCGGAACAAACATCAACAGCATGGCGGTCGCCACAAAAGCTGTTCGAACAAACTTTCCCATATCTGAATCTTTCATTGAATGTCATGCCAAACACAGCCGCAACCATACGGGCCAGTCCGCACTCACCGCGAACCGGCTCCTCACAGCCGGACACTTTCACGCGCATCGCCCCATAGCCGCACCCGCGGCACGGCCGCCTGTCAGGGGAGCAGAACGCAAGGCCCGCTGCCGGCAACGGCATCACCCCAGGCAGCCCCGCAGTATCAGACAACGATATTGATGATCTTGCCTGGAACGATGATCACCTTCTTCGGGGTCTTGCCGTCCAGCCATTTTGCTACGGTCGGATCGGCCAGAACATCCTTTTCGATCTCCTCGCGCGAGGCATCCAGCGCCAACTGTTTCTTGGCGCGCACCTTGCCGTTGACCGAAACCGGATATTCGTGGCTCTTCTCCACAAGGCATTCGGGATCATACTCCGGATATGTGGCATCGCAGACCGACGTATCGTGTCCGAGCACATGCCACAACTCCTCGGCGATATGCGGAGCGAACGGGGCCAGAAGCACCGTCAGCGGCTCCAGCACCTCACGTTTCGAGCAGTCGCCCAACTCATTGAGGCAGATCATGAAGGCCGCAACCGACGTATTGAACGAGAAGTTTTCGATATCCTCGCGCACCTTCTTGATGGTCTTGTGCAGGATCTTGCGCTCGGCCGGCGTCATGCTCTGATCGTTGAGTTTCAGTGCGCCGTCGCGGCCGAAGAAGAGTCCCCAGAAGCGGCGCAGGAACTTGTGTACGCCGTCGATGCCGTTCGTATCCCAGGGCTTCGACTGCTCGAGCGGCCCGAGGAACATCTCGTACATGCGCAGCGTGTCGGCGCCGTAGTTCTCGACGATGTAGTCGGGGTTGACGACGTTGTACATCGACTTGGACATCTTCTCGATAGCCCAACCGCAGACATATTTGCCATCCTCGAGGATGAATTCGGCCTTTGCGAACTCGGGGCGCCAGCGGCGGAAGGCATCCAGATCGAGCAGGTCGTTGCGGACAATGTTGACATCGACATGAATCTCCTGTGTCTTGTACTGATCCTTCAGGCCGTACGACACGAACTTGTCGGTCCCGACCACGCGGTAGACGAAGTTCGAACGGCCCTGAATCATGCCCTGATTGACCAGCTTGCGGAAGGGTTCCTCCTCGCAGACATAGCCCAGATCGTACAGGAACTTGTTCCAGAAACGCGAATACATCAGGTGCCCCGTAGCGTGCTCGATGCCGCCGACATAGAGATCGACGTTGCGCCAGTACTCGTCGGCTTCACGACTTACGAGCGCCTTGTCGTTGTGCGGGTCCATGTAGCGCAGGTAGTAGGCGCTCGAACCGGCAAAACCCGGCATCGTCGACAACTCATATGGATACCCCTCCGGCGTTGCCCAGTGTTCGGCACGCGCCAGCGGCGGTTCGCCCTGCTCCGTGGGTCCGAAGTCCTTCACCTCGGGCAGTTCGAGCGGCAGCGCCTCCAGCGGCAGCACATGCGCCACATCATCCTTGTAGTAGACCGGGAAGGGCTCGCCCCAATAGCGCTGCCGCGAGAAGATCGCATCGCGCAGGCGGTAGTTGATCCGCTTGCGGCCGATACCGCGGCGCTCGACCTCGTCGAACATCCGTTCGATGGCCTCCTTGACGTCGAGCCCCGTAATGAATCCCGAATTTATCATCTTGCCTGACTTGGCATCGTAGCTCTCCTTCGAAATGTCACCGCCTTCGACCACCGGAACGATCTCCAGCCCGAAGTGGCGGGCAAAGGCGTAGTCGCGCGAATCGTGCGCCGGCACGGCCATGATGGCACCCGTACCGTATCCCGCCAGCACGTAGTCCGAAACATAGATCGGTATCTCCTTGCCGGTAAATGGATTCACGGCATACGATCCGGTGAAGACCCCGCTCACACGACGCGTCTCGGCGATACGTTCACGTTCGGAACGCTTCTTGGTCTGTTCGATATATTCGTCGACGGCCTTCCGGTTCTCGTCGGTCGTCAGTATCCCAACCCACTGGTGTTCGGGCGCGATGACCATGAACGTAACCCCGAATACCGTATCGGGACGCGTGGTGAAGATCTCCAGTTTCTCGTCGCGGCCCTTGATGTCGAAGAACATCTGGGCGCCGGTACTGCGGCCGATCCAGTTCCGCTGAATCTCCTTGAGCGAATCGCTCCACTCGAGACCATCGAGACCGTCCAGCAGCCGCTGGGCATAGGCCGTGACACGCAGCAGCCACTGCTTCATGCGCCGCTGCTCGACCGGATAACCGCCCCGCACCGACAGGCCGTCCTTCACCTCATCGTTGGCAAGCACGGTCCCCAGCCCCGGGCACCAGTTCACCATCGTATCGGCACGGTAGGCCAGGCGGTAGTTGTGCAGCACACGGTCCCGCTGCTTCTCGTCCCACGAGTTCCACTCGGCAGCCGTAAAACTCATCTCATGCGTGCAGGCCGCATCGACACCCTCGGTTCCGGACTTTTCGAATGCCGCAATCAGTTCGTCGATCGGACGGGCGCACTGCCGACGGTTGTCGTAATAGTGTCCGAACATCTCGATGAATGCCCACTGCGTCCACTTGTAGTATCCGGGATCGCATGTACGCACCTCGCGGCTCCAGTCGAACGAGAAACCGATCTTGTCGAGCTGCTGACGATAACGGGCGATATTCTGGGCCGTCGTGACAGCGGGGTGCTGACCGGTCTGGATTGCATACTGCTCGGCCGGCAGACCGAAAGCATCGTATCCCATCGGGTGCAGGACGTTGAATCCGCACAGACGCTTGTATCGCGAATAGATATCCGAAGCTATATATCCGAGCGGGTGGCCCACATGCAGGCCGGCACCCGACGGATAGGGGAACATGTCCAACACATAGAATTTCGGTCGCGAGGGGTCGACCTCGACCTTATAGGTTCCGCGTTCACGCCACTCTTTTTGCCATTTGGCTTCGATGGCCCTGAAATCGTATTCCATACTCTTATATCGTCGTTTTATTTCAACATTCAGTAAATGATCCTGCAAAAGTAAGATTTTTTCACGGATAATCGACATTCTGTGCTCAGTTTTACCCGATTGACGGGTGTTATCGGGCCAAAAACCGATCATCATGCCTGCGCTGCTTCCGCAAAACCACCCATAACGGAGACATTTTTCACACACTTTCGCGGGACAATAATTGCAGAATCAGAAATTTTGCCTATTTTTGTCGCACAATCCCGGGGGATTAGCTCAGCTGGCTAGAGCGCTTGCATGGCATGCAAGAGGTCACGAGTTCGAATCTCGTATTCTCCACAACACAACAGAGGCCGTTTCTCGTTTGAAACGGCCTCTGTTTTTTGCATATCTCATCGCGCCAGTCCAGCCTCTTTGCCGCCCGGCCCGTCACTTGTTGATACGGTAGGCCCGCTGTACACCCTTTATGCGCAGGATCTTGTAAATCAACATGTCGACCACGTTGCTGCTCGGCACCTCGACATTGACAACTCCCGACAGCGTCCCCTCGGACGACGACATGCTCATCGAACGTATGTTCAGCTTCAGGTCGTGGTTTATGACCTCCGTGATACGGTTCACCATACCCGTCGTATCGTCGGCCACCACCTTGATCGAGGCCCGGAACGCACCGTCGACAACCGTATCGCGCCACCGCGCCTCGATAACCCTGTAGGGGAAATTCTCGCGCAGACGGGCCGCATTCGGACAATCCTTGCGGTGAATCGTGATTCCCGAATTGATCGTCACGAACCCGAACACGTCATCTCCCATAATCGGATTGCAGCACTTGGCCAGCTTGTAGTCGATCTTGTGGATGCTGTCGTCGATGATCAGGGCATCCCCCGACGACCGCCGCGTATAGCCCTTCGACGAATCGGCCGCCGCTGCCGCAAGCTTGCGCTGCTCGTCGGCCTCGCCGCTCAGATATTTCGTCAGGACATCCTTTATGTCGGCAAAATCGATCTTCTGCTCCAGGATCCGGCTGTAAAGCTCCGTCCCCGTGCGAATCTTGTACCACTTGCACAGGTACATCACCGCATCGTCGATCGAGATGTTCAGCTTCCAGTTCTTCAGCTTGCGTTCGAGCTCCTCGCGCCCCAGA
Source organism: uncultured Alistipes sp. (assembly GCA_900550925.1). GTDB lineage: Bacteria > Bacteroidota > Bacteroidia > Bacteroidales > Rikenellaceae > Alistipes. The sequence continues at coordinate 7,369 of URTU01000002.1, forward strand.
CGGGCCTGGCGGGCCTGCTCCTCACGCAGGAACTGACGGATCTTGTTGCGGGCTTTCGTGGTGGTGACCACATTCAGCCAGTCGGACTTCGGGGTCTGGTTCTTCTGCGTGGTGATCTCGACGATATCGCCATTGTGCAGCACCTCGCGGATCGAGACATTGCGATGGTTAACCCGCGCCCCGGAACAGGTCGACCCGATATTCGAGTGTATGTCGAACGCAAAGTCAAGCACCGTCGCCCCCTCGGGCAGCTTGCGCAGGTCGCCCTTGGGCGTAAAGACGAAAATCTCGCCCGAAGCCGGTTTGGCATCGAACCGCTGGACCAGCGAATGGGTCGTATCCTCCATCAGTTCGCGCAGGCGGTTGAGCCACTGCTCGCTGGTCGCAGCCCCCTGGTTGACACCCTTGTAGCGCCAGTGCGCCGCAATACCACGTTCGGCAACCTCGTCCATGCGCTCCGAACGGATCTGCACCTCGACCCACTTGCCCTCCTTGGTCACAACGGTCGTATGCAGCGACTCGTAACCGTTCGACTTGGGGATCGAGATCCAGTCGCGCATACGGTCGGGGTTGGGCGTGTAGAAATCCGTCACGATCGAATAGATATTCCAACACAGTGTCTTCTCGACCTCCTGCGGACAGTCGACGATGATCCGCAGCGCAAAGATGTCGAAAACCTCCTCGAACGGAATCTGATTTTTGCGCATCTTGTTCCAGATCGAGAAAATCGACTTTGTGCGGCTCTTGATGTGGTACTTGTAGCCGAGTTTGTCGAGCCGCGGGATGATCGGCTCCAGAAAACGCTGTATCAACTGTTCGCGTTCGGTAGCCGTACTCTCCAGCGAGGCTCGTATGCTGCGGTAGTCTTCGGGTTCGAGATAGCTCAGCGCGATATCCTCCAACTCGCTCTTGACCGTATAAAGGCCAAGCTTGTGGGCGATCGGGGCATAGAGGTTCAGACTCTCCCAACTCTTCTTGTGATGCTTCGACTGCGGGAAGATCGACAGCGACCGCATCACTTCGAGCCGGTCGGCCAGCTTGATGAGGATTACGCGCGGGTCGGTCGACAGCGAGACGATCAGGTCGCGGAAATTACCGGCCTGCTCCTTCGACACCTTGGTGTTGACATCCGAAATGTTGCACAGGCCGCGCGTAATGTTGGCCACGTAATCTCCGAACCGAGACTTGATGTCGTTCATCACGGCCTCGAAATGTTCCGGATCGGACTTGGCCGCCAGACGCACCACATCGTGCAGCAGCGTTGCCACCGTCGAGTTTCGTCCGAGGCCGATCTCCGAAATAACGATCTCGGCCACCCGCACCGAATGGTCGAGCAGCGGCTTGCCGTCATATCTGCGGTAACCGGCCAGGGCCCGATCGGCATATACGAGCGCCTTGTCCACCAAATCCTGCGTTACGGTCGAGAAGTTGGTCCGCACCAACTCCTTCAGTTTCCCGTAGCGCTCATCCAAAGAGAGTCCCTCATCCATAATCCGACCTTCCGATAATTGTTTTACGGCGGCAAGATACTAAATTAAATGCATTTTCACAATTCGCGCACAGCCGTCCTGCACCATCGTCCGACTCCTGCCCCGTTTCGTTACCTCCGGCTGCCGGAGTACGATAGGCCGGCTCCGCACGACTTCCATGATCAATCGCCCCTCCCGCACTCCCCACACCGGCCTCAGACACACTCGAAACCGCCGCCAAATACACCTCCCATCCCTACACTCAAAAGCTGCCGGCACCACTCTCCACCACCTCCGCAAAGGCCCCGTCTTGCATTTTATGCATCACGGTGCTTGGTTTTTCAAATAAAATCGCTATATTTAGGGTCTTGAACTTGAAACTAAAACCAAATACCTGAATGCAATGAAAAACTATTCAACAAAAGAGATCAAGAACGTTGTTCTCATCGGGGCATCCGGCTCCGGGAAAACCACCCTCGCCGAGGCTATGGCCTATGAAGGCAAGGTTATCGACCGCCGCGGAACCATCGAGGGTGAAAATACCATTTCTGACAATACAGATATCGAACACGAATATAAACGGTCGATCTATTCGACCATCCTCTTCTCGGAGTTCATGGGGCGCAAGCTCAACATCATCGATACCCCGGGATCGGACGACTTCTGCGGAAGCCTCTTCTCGGCCTTCAAGGTCGCCGACGTCGGACTGATGGTCATCAATGCCACCGAAGGCTTCGAGGCCGGCACCGAAATCCAGGCCCGCTATGCCGCCCAGCTTCACAAACCGGTCATCGCAATAGTAAACAAACTCGATGCCGAAACCGCAAACTGGGAGGATACGCTCGAAAGCATCTCGGCATCCTCGCGCGTAAAACCGGTCATCGTACAGTATCCCATCAACCCGGGACCGTCGTTCAATGCATTCATCGACGTGCTCATGATGAAGATGTACCGCTTCAAGGACGAGAACGGAACACGCGAAGAACTCGATATTCCCGCCGAGGAGATGGAACGCGCAACGCACCTCAACCAGATCCTCGTAGAGGCCGCCGCCGAAAACGACGAGGCCCTCATGGAGCTCTATTTCGACAAGGGTATCCTGACGCAGGACGAGATCCGCAGCGGTCTGAAACTGGGTGTCGCAAAACGAGACTGCATGCCCATCTTCTGCGCTTCGGCAAAACGCGACATCGGCTCGAAACGTATCATGGAGTTCATCATCAACGTCGCTCCGGGCCCCTCTACCGCACCCAAGTTCCTCGCTACCGACGGAACCGAAATCGAGGCTGACGAGAACGGCCCCTGCGCACTCTTCATCTTCAAGAGCCAGATGGAGCAGCACCTTGGCGAAATCAGCTACTTCCGCGTGATCCGCGGTAAGGTTACCGAAGGTCTCGAACTGGTCAACAGCCGCACCGGAAACAAGGAGAAGATCTCGCAGCTGTTCGCCGTTGCCGGCAAGAACCGAATCAAGGTGACCGAACTCGCCGCCGGAGATATCGGCTGCACGGTGAAACTGAAGGGTACCCGCACCAACGACACTCTGGCACTGCCGACGGCACCAGTCGAGATCGAACCGATCGTATTCCCCGAACCGCGTTACCGTGCCGCCGTCAAGGCTGTCAAGAGCGGCGAGGACGAGAAGCTCGGCGAACTGCTCAACAAGGCCAAATACGAAGACCCGACAATCCTTGTCGAATACTCCAAGGAGTTGAAGCAAACCATCATACAGGGACAGGGCGAACTCCATCTCAACATCCTGAAGAGCCGTCTTGCAAACGAAAACAAGATGGAGATCGAATATTCGGCGCCGCGCATCCCCTATCGTGAGACCATCACGAAGGTTGCCCAGGCCGATTACCGCCACAAGAAGCAGTCGGGTGGAGCAGGCCAGTTCGGCGAGGTGCACATGGTCATCGAGCCATACTACGAAGGCATGCCCGAGCCGACCAAGTACAAGGTTCCCGGCAAGGAGATCACAGTCAACGTCAAGGGCAAGGAGGAGTACGACCTCGACTGGGGCGGCAAACTCCAGTACTACAACTCGATTGTTGGCGGCGCCATCGACGCTCGTTTCATGCCGGCGATCCTCAAGGGTATCATGGAGAAGATGACCGAAGGCCCGCTGACCGGTTCGTATGCCCGCGACATCCGCGTGGTGATCTACGACGGAAAGATGCATCCGGTGGATTCGAACGAAATCTCGTTCAAACTCGCCGCCCGCAATGCATTCAAGGAGGCATTCCGCAATGCCGGCCCGAAGATCATGGAGCCGATCTACAGCGTCGAGGTACTCGTACCGAGCGACCGGATGGGCGACGTGATGAGCGACCTGCAGAACCGCCGCGCAATTATCGAGGGCATGTCGTCGGAACACGGCCTGGACCGTCTGAATGCACGTGTGCCGCTGGCCGAGATGTACCGTTATTCGACCACGCTCTCGTCGCTGACCAACGGCCGCGCCACCTACACGATGCGTTTCGCGTCGTACGAGCAGGTTCCGGCCGACGTCCAGGACAAACTGCTCAAGGCTTACGTCGACCAGGACGAAGATTAGTCTTCCGCAGCAAGCGCCAACAAATACGGCCGCCATGCACGATGCATGGCGGCCGTAATGTTTTCACAACACCCATCACTCAGTCAGTGACGGCAAACGGCTCAGGGTTTCCGCACTATATAGAGATGGTCGACCGGCAGGGCATAGAGCCGGCGCTCCTCTTCGGTAAACCGGGCCGCATAATCAATATCCTCAACCTCGAATCCGGCCTCACGCAGACGGTCGGCATAATCGGTCCCGTAGACACGGCGATGGTCGTACTGTCCGAAGATCGCGGTCCGTTCGCGGGGATCGGTGATCGAATCATCCTCGAAGGTTGTCGTACGCGACAGGTCCACGGGCGAGAGCATCACTCCCCAACCGCCATGGCGCATGATCCGGAACATTTCGCGCATCGCCAGCCGGTCATCCTCGACATGTTCGAGAATATGGTTGCAGAAGATCACGTCGAACGACCCGTCGGCCAGCGGTATATCCTGAATATCGAAATGCAGGTCGGCCAGCGGACTCTCCAGGTCGGCCGTAACGTAGTTCTCCCCGCAGCCCTTGTACAGTCGGCGCAGATGGCGCATCAGACACACCTCGGGCGCCACGTGCAGCAGTTTCGGACGCGTTTCGAACAGATCGCTCTCGCGCTGGAGCCACAGCCACAGCAACCGGTGACGTTCGAGCGACAGACAGTTGGGGCAGAGGGCATCGGTCCGCGAGGTGACATACCCGTATGGCAGGAACCTTCGGCGCACCGTCCCGCAGATCGGACACCGGCGGCCGCGACCCAGATAGAACAGTCCGAGAATCGGCACCGCCCACCCGGCCATCCGCTGCAGCAGGCTCCGCGGGAACAGGTTCAGGAAGAAGCGTATCAATCGTTTCATGCCTTCTCCTCCTCATCCGCAAGCACCTCCGCAACATCCTTCTCCGCCTTGTACAGGCGTTTTTTGCACTGCGCGATAAGTTCGGCCGCGCGTTTCACCTCCGCCGCCAGTGCATCGACATCCATCTGCCGCGAATCCATCTTCGCAAGGATGCGTTCAACCTCCTCGATAGCCTCCGTATAGGAGAGTTTCTGACTACTTGTCTTTGCCATTATCCGTAATTTTTGCTTTCATTCCACCTTTTGCCACACGTATCTCAACCGTCGACCCACACGGCACCTGATCCGGAGCCGTAACCGCCGTCCCGCAATAGCTCACAACCGCAAACCCGCGGTCCAGAATCCGCTGCGGATCATAACTCCCGACCAGCCGCTGCATGTTTCCGAGCCGCTCGCGCTCCCCGGCCAGCAACAAGGACGAATATTTCGGCAATGCCGCCCCGGCATCCGACACACGTTTCCGTTCGGCAGAGAGCAGCGCCGAAGCACCCCGCCGCAGATCGGCAGACAATCTCTCGAACCTCATTTCAAACCACTTCGTCACCGAAACGGCATGCGTCGCAAGCATCATCCCGACCCGTTCGACACGTTTCCTCTCGGTCTGCAAAACATCTCCGACAACTCTCTCAAGCGACTCCTGCAAATGATCCAGCCGAGCATCAGCCTCGGCGAAACGCTCCACGATCCAGGCCGCCACGGCAGTCGGGGTTTTCAATTCGAGGGCGGCGACCATATCCGCCACGCTCTCGTCCTTGTCATGCCCGATACCGGTAACGACCGGCAGCGGGAACTGCGCCAGATGCGCACACAGACGGTATGAATTGAAACACGAGAGGTCGCTTTGCGAACCGCCGCCGCGGATCACCACCACAAGGTCGAACCGCTCCTGCACGGCGGCCACACGCTCCAGCGCATCGACAATCGAATCCTCAGCCCCGTGCCCCTGCATGAAGGCGTCGAACAATTCGGTCTCGATGCGGTATGGACTCCGCAGCAACTCCTTGCAGAAGTCGCGGTAACCGGCCGCCGTAGCGCTCGAAATAACCGCCACGCGTTGCGGCAGCGGCGGCAGCCCCAGTTCGCGGTTCATATCCCAGACGCCGTCGGCCCGCAACTGTTCGATCGTCCGGAGGCGTTGCTGGGCGATATCGCCCAGCGTATAGGTCGGGTCGACATCCTGCACCTGCAGTGAAAAGCCATACAGTTCGTGATACGAAACAACCACCTTCAGCAACACCTTCAGCCCCACCCCCAACGGCTGGCCTGTCGTGGCCGTGAAATAGGCATCTATGCGGCCGTACAGCGACCTCCATATCACGGCCGACGCCCGGGCCCGCGGCACCCCGTTATCACCGCCCTTCTCGACCAGCTCCAGGTAGCAGTGCCCCGAATAGTTGACCTTCAGTTCGGCAATCTCGGCCGCAACCCACACCGGCAGCGGGAAATCCGCCTCCAGCCGCGCCTTCACCGACCGCTGCAGTTCCGAGAGTGAGAGATGTTTCGTTGAATCCATCGATACGCCGTATCAATACGAATAACAAAGGTATGAAAAATTTTCGGATCGCCATGCCTTTTCCCGCTGCCGCCCGACGCTCCCGACCTCCGCTGCCGCCGTGGCACTCAAAAAACAGTCGTCCCGACGGCTCGGCATATTGAATTTTTACGACGATTTGCGTATCTTTGCGCCAAAGAAAAGCAAGAGAGTAAGTTTTTTATGGCAGACAACACGATATTGGCCCGCCTCGACGGTCTGAAACTAAAATACGAGGAGATGGGCCAACAGATGACCGATCCGGAAGTGATCGCCGATGTCAAACGCTTCATCCAGCTCAACAAGGAGTACAAGGAGCTCGAACCGATCATCGAAACCAGCGAACGCTACCGTACGGCACTGGCAAACCTTCAGGAGGCCAAGGATGTGCTGGCCAACGAGAAGGATGAGGAGTTCCGCGAAATGGCCCGCGCCGAGGTGGCCGAACTCGAACCTCAAATAGCCCTGCTCGAGGAGCAGATCAAACTGTTGCTGATCCCGAAGGACCCGCAGGACGAGAAGAATGCCATCGTCGAGATCCGCGGCGGTACGGGCGGCGACGAAGCGGCACTCTTTGCAGGCGACCTGCTTCGCATGTACACCAAATATATCGAGAGCCGCGGCTGGAAGTACGAGATCAACTCCTTCAGCGAGGGCGCAGCAGGCGGTTACAAGGAGGTGGTGATGAAGGTCACGGGCAGCGGCGTCTACGGAACCCTGAAATACGAATCGGGTGTCCACCGCGTGCAGCGTGTGCCCCAGACCGAAACCCAGGGCCGTGTACACACCTCGGCAGCATCGGTTGCCGTGCTGCCCGAAGCCGAAGAGTTCGATGTCGAGATCTCGATGAACGACATCCGCAAGGATATCTTCTGCGCATCGGGTCCGGGAGGACAGTCGGTCAACACGACATACTCGGCTATCCGACTGACCCACATCCCGACAGGTATCGTCGTGCAGTGCCAGGACCAGAAATCGCAGCTCAAGAACTTCGACAAGGCTCTCGAGGAGTTGCGTACGCGCGTCTTCAACCTCGAATACTCGAAATATCTCGACGAGATCGCCTCGAAGCGTAAAACGATGGTCTCGACCGGAGACCGTTCGGCCAAGATCCGCACCTACAACTATCCGCAGGGCCGCATCACCGACCACCGCATAAACTATACGGTCTACAATCTGGCGGCCTTCATGGATGGCGACATACAGGATGTAATCGACCATCTGATCGTGGCCGAGAACGCCGAGCGCCTGAAGGAGAGCGAACTGTAATTATATCCGGCACGCCTCGGACCGAGGGCTGTATAGACATAACACGTCTGAGCGGTTGCGAGGCCGGGCTCCTGCATCCGGCCAACAATAAGCAGTTGAACCGGACCGGCCGGTTCTCGTACAGAAAACGCCGGGAACGTGCATGGACCAAAAGCCAAGCCGTTATAACGTGCAGCAACCTCCGTATGCAGGCATGACCGGCTGCCAGGTTACATTCACCGGCTGCAAAATCGCATCAACAGGCCGCAAGACAATAAAAACAACATCCGCCGGCACCATCCGTAATTACGGGACTGGTACCGGCGGATCTTTTTCAATATATGGTCAGGTCTACATTGGTGGCACAACCATATTCAGAATTAGTCTCAGAAAGGTTTGGAGTAACCTGCGACTCTACTGTTTTACTTCGAGTTCACCCTTTTTGAAGCGCTCTATCGCCGCGGCAAAGGCATCCCAATAGCCATCGGTCTGCTCCATGGTATTCATCGAGAAGAAACATATCCCGTCCGAACCGCCCGCAACGGCATAACCGATCAGCTGGTCGATATTATCCTTGGGCACATGGCCGACAAAAAGCCCCGAGCAGAGCTTGCCCTTGCAACCGTTGGCTGCCATCTCCTCGACACCCTCTCGCGTAGCGGTCTCGACCCACGGATCATCGTAATTATAGAACTTGTGGTAGATCATCGGGAAGAGCACGTCGGCCTCGACAAACCGGCTCCAATCCTGACGCACCAGTTTACGCGACTCGGCCGGCGAAGCGAATACCGCTGCCGTCGCCATCTTGCCATGTTTATGGATTTCGTCGCAAAGGGCATTGGTCAGGTCGACCACGGCATCCCACCGGAACTGCATCCACTCCTCGCACGAGGTCGGATCCTCCAGCGTCATGGGATCGGCTCCGCCCTGAGCCATGAACTTCTCGCGGCAGGTCTCGCAGTAGCAGTGGTCCCACTGCGGATATACGCGATCCTGCACCACGCCGCGCGATTCATGCAAACCATACGGCAATATGGCATCCGGATAACGTATGAAATCGAGATGCACGCCAGCAACACCATCGACATCAGCCAGTTCGGCCACACACGCCTTCAGATACTCCGTAACCTCGGGGTGCGACGGGCAGAGCCAACGGTAGTGCTCACGGTTGTAAAGCTTGATATCGAGGCACGAATTGCCTTCGGCATTGACCTGATACCAGTCGGGGTGCATCTTGCGCAGGTTCTTTTCGCAACGGTTGAGAGTCCAGATCCAGGCATGCAGTTCGATCCCGTAGCGCTCTGCATACGGAACCGCCCTTTTCAATATCTCGAGTGCTTCACGGTCGGTCAGATCGGTCTCGTCGGCCCCGACCTTCGGATAGCCGCCATGAACCTGCAACAGTATGGCATCGATACCCACCTGCCGGGCCTTGCTGAAGTAGTAATCCCAATCCTCGTCGCTCATATCGAGCGAGCCGGCCAGCCATGCCCAGACCTTGGGTTCAGGAACCTTCTCCGGAGCGCTGCATCCTCCCGAAAAAACAGCCATACCGGCCGTTGCACATAGCATAAACAACTGTTTCATAAGATATCTTGTTTAAAAATCGACCAAAACAGCCATGCCTTGCGAGGCAGGAATATGGAAATCGGGCCTTGACGTGCCGGCCTTGATCCACGAATACCATCCGAACGGTTTTCCGGCACCGATGCGGTCACCGCGGAAAATACCCAACCGCATATGGCCGTCCGGCGACAGGATTCCGAGGGATTCGAGTTCCGACAGCTCTACGGAGCCTTCGATACTGTATCCGCGGCCGGTCACCTGCGACCCGTACTCCAGGGTTCCGAAATTCCACGATTCGTCACAATGGCGGTAGTATCGCCCCGAATAGTCCAGTACGTTATACGGAGACATTTCGGCAGAATAGTAGCGGGACATCTTCTCATCGACACTGAAAAACAACTCGGCCCGATCCAGCCCGCCGACCTCCTTTTCGTTGTCGGCCGGAGTTATGTGCAGGGTCGTATCGCACACCTCAAACCGAAAATACAGCCTCTCATCATCGTATCCAAGCCATACGCGGGTGCTGTCTGCGCTCTTCCCGTCACGTGCATCGCTCAGCCCATCCAGAAGAGGGCGTTCGGGCCACGCTACCGCCCGGGAACCGGCCGCCGCATCCACCTTCGGAATCCGCAGGCACACCGGACACTCCGGTTCCTGAGCCGCTACACCGACTGCGACGAACAGCATCGCAAGCAGTATGGCTGTCAGCTTCATTTCCGTCCATTAATAAGCCACAACGCACCGCGGACAGCCGCTATCAGCCCCAGCAGCACAATGAACCACATTTCACGATGAATGGCTGGCGAATTGTTCTGCTTCATGACGACGATGCCGCCGACAATTGCTACAATACCCAATACTACCATCAGCCACTCCACTATTTTTTCCTTGCGATTTGCCATAATATGTTCAACTATACAACCTCTGACAAATATAAGCTCTTTTGTCCGATCGGCCAACTTTTTCGCTCACCTCTTCGACGCAAAACATCCACAAAACAACAAAAAACGGCGGAAAGCTGCTCCCTTTCGGAGGCTCTCCGCCAGTTTTGCTTTCATTTCGCATATCAAGTGTTCCGACCGCTCCGACCCGTCATTTCGCAACTCCAACTTTCCCCCATCTCCGTCATCACGCGACACACTCTCTCCGCCTGACACCCACCCTCATCACGTGACAATCTATCCGCCAGACACACTCTCCGCCCGTCTCACACCGCCGTTTCTGCCCGCTCACCCGTCGCGGGACTCATCAACCGCCGATGAACAGGTCCAGCTGTCCGGCCGTATGGTTGAACGACAATCGGTGATAAGGGGTCAGCCCATATTCCAGAATCGCCGCACAATGCTCGCGAGTCGGATATCCCTTGTTCCGCCGCCATCCGTACTGCGGGTACTCGGCATCAAGCCGCAGCATGTACTCGTCACGATGCGTCTTTGCCAAAACCGATGCCGCCGCAATATCGGCATATTTTCCGTCACCCTTCACCACGCAGACATACGGCAACTCAAGCCGCGAACGGAAACGATTGCCATCGATGGCCAGAAACTCAGGCCTCCGGCCAAGCCCCTCAACCGCAAGTGTCATCCCCTCCATCGAGGCGTTCAGGATGTTGATACGGTCAATTTCACCGGCCGAGATCTCAGCCACGCTCCACGCTACGGCTTCGCGTTCGATGATCCCGCGCAACAACTCGCGGTTACGCTCGCTCATCTGTTTCGAATCGTTCAGCAGCGGATGGTGAAAGTCCCGCGGAAGGATTACCGCCGCCGCAAAGACCGCTCCGGCCAGACATCCGCGGCCCGCTTCATCGCATCCAGCTTCGAGCAATTCGTATTGATAGCATGTTTCGAGCATGATTGTCCATACCTATTTCCTTATCCTGAAACCGTTCCGGCCGACATCCGACAACCGTTTCGCTTCTCTCTTCACCTCCCCCCCCTCTCCAGTCATCGTTCCGGAAAGCCGGAAAAGAACTTTTCCTGCGACGGTTGCAAGAGCCGCTGCGACTACTTGTTGTTGAACTGATTCATCGTCAAAGCCGCGCCGACCGCGACAAAAGACTTTACGGCCTCGACCGCTACACCGATACGTTCCGGCAACGCCTTCCGCTCCTCGTCGGTCCACTCGCCAAGCACATAATCGGCCTGATGTCCCTGCGTGAAGTTGCCGCCGATACCGAATCGCAAACGTGCATAGGCATCGCTGCCGAGCAACTCGTTTATGTTTTTCAGTCCGTTATGCCCGCCGTCGCTGCCCTTGGCCCGCATCCGCAATGCCCCGAAAGGCAGTGCAATGTCGTCGACCACGACCAGCAGATTCTCACGGGCGATCTTTTCGGCATCCACCCAGTATCGCACCGCCTTGCCGCTCAGGTTCATATATGTCGACGGTTTGAGCAGGATCACCGTCCGGCCGCGATATTTGATTTCGGCCACCGACCCGTAACGCGACGGCGTAAAAACAGCACTGGACGCCTCAGCCAAGGCGTCCAATACTGTGAAACCTATGTTATGACGGGTATGTGCGTATTCCGCACCGATATTACCCAGTCCTACGATCAGATACTTCAATGCGTACGGTTTTTATCTGCCTGCGACTACTTCGCGTCGATACCGCGCGATGCACGGGTTACGCGAACGGCGCATACGGCAGTCGTTGCCGGGGTCAGCAGGGTCAGGTTGTCGAACTTCAGGTCGCCGACGAAGATCGACTTGCCGACACCCAGATTCGTAATGTCGATAACCAGTTCGTCGGGGAGGTTCTCCACCAGACCGCTCACACGGAGCTTACGTTTGCTCAGAACCAGCTTACCACCGGCCTTAACGCCTTCCGAGCTACCGGTCAGACGTACCGGGATATCGATCGCTACGGCCTTGCCAGGCTGAACGCGATAGAAATCTATATGCAGGATCTGTTCGCGTACGGGGTGGAACTGCACCTCGCGCATTACGCCGGTCTCTTTTCGGCCGTCGATATCGAAATTAACGATATACGAGTTGGGCGAATAGATCAACGGTTTTACATCCTTGGCGTCGATCGTAAAGTGTACGGTCTCGCCGCCGCCATAGATTGCGCAGGGAATCAGACCCTCGCGGCGCGACGACTTGCTGGCTTTCTTGCCGAAAACATCCCGTTTTGCGGCCTTGATTTCAATGGTTTTCATAATGTTTGATTAATTTTTGTTTCTCGGGCACCACTCAATGCAACATCTGTACGGATGCATCCCATAAGTGCTTGCGGCCGCAAAGGTATGTATTTTTTTTCAATCCGGCAACTCATCTCCGCCTTTTCACCGTTTTATTGCATTGAGTCTGTTCCGGTTGGGCGGGCAGACTCCGTCCCAGCAACTGGCAGAACAGCACTGTCTGTTACTCTACAGCATATTCCCACTACCCGGGCGCTTCTAAATCCCCCCCCCTCCACTCGCACACGATCAGCGCCGGTGCGGCAACCGGATATTCAAAACCTGTTCCACCTCCACGGCCTCACCGTTGCACTTTGCGGGTATCCACTTGGGCGCCTTGCGCACGGCCCGTACAACACGGCCACGAAGCCGATTGTCCGTCGACTCGATCAGGTCGGTCAGCTCGGCCGTACCGTCTCGGCGAATCACATAGCGATATATCACCCGTGCCGGCATCTCATCCTCTCCCCAGTCGACCTGTTGTTCGATGTAGTGGTTGAACGAAACCGGATCGGCCGGGAACGACGGCGGTGTATCGTATTTCAAGGTCACGACAATAACACCATCCGAAGCCCGTTGGCCATACCGGGCGATCAGGGCCTCGTCTACAGGCAATTGTTCCGAACTGACGATCTGCGCCGGATCGATCCGCTTCATCTCCTCGCCGCTGTACTCGCGGCCGTTGACAATATAGATCGGTTCGCCGGCACATGCCTCCGAGACCCGCACCGTAAACATCACCGCAATCAGGGCGATTATGAAACCCAATCTGTTCATCGTTTCATTTTAACGGAGAAAAATATTTTTTTATTGTCGGGGCCGTTCTGCACCTCTCTGATTGCTACGGGTTGCGGCCCGTCATCGGAGAGGAAACGTGCCAGTTCGGCTACGGCACGTCCACGGTGCGAGATGGCGTTTTTCTCCTCGCGGCTCATCTGGGCAAATGTACGGTCGAAGCCGTCGGGCCGGAATACCGGATCATATCCGAATCCCCCTTCGCCGCTCGGCGCCTCAGTGATCACCCCCGAGACACACCCCTCGAACATGGAGACCACGCCGTTCATTATCAGCGCTATGGCCGTACGGAAACGGGCCTGCCGGTTCACGACGCCCTCCAGATTACGCAACAACAGCGCCGTATTGGCCGCAAAATCATGGCCGTCGGTGGCATAGCGCGCCGAATGGACTCCCGGAGCACCTCCCAGAGCCTCAACCTCCAACCCCGTATCGTCGGCAAAACAGTCGAGACCGGTCCGCGAATAGATATACTGAGCCTTTTGCAGGGCATTGCCTTCGAGTGTATCGGACGTCTCGGGGATCTCCTCCGTAATGCCGCAGTCGCGCGGTGTCAGAAGGGTCCACTCCTCACCCAGAGCCGCCCGAACTTCATCGAGCTTATGCTGGTTGTTGGTCGCAAAAACTATCTTTCTCATAACTCCCTCCGTTTTTATCGTTTGTTTACCTAAGCGCCGCCCGCATCCGTTTCAACCAAAACCCATCACCCCTCCCCATACACTCAAAACGGCCATCGGCGGCAGCAACGGCCTAATCCGTACATGCGCACGTCTATTTTACCACCTCCATCTGTTCGAGCCGGTAGTCGACCGCAATCTTGTCGATGATCGTCTTCACGACCGTATCCATATACGACCCTTCGGTATAGTCGGCCGCGCAGACATGGTTCACACGGTTGTCGCGGATGAGCGATGCCAACTCCTTCTGCGCCCCCTTCTGCCCGGGGTTATACACGGCAATCGAATGTCCTCCGAAGTTCTTAACCAGCCGCATGCACGGGATGTCGGTGGTCCCGTCGCCCACGTAGATCATCCGCTTGAAGGGCACCGGCCGCTTGTTCTCCTCGATATACCGGTTCACCAGCGTGGCATCGAATACCGATTCGACACCCTTGTTGATCTTGAAAATGAACTGCGTCTTGTTGGTATAATTCACCGCCACGGCCGGCCAGTAGGCTATGCCGTCAACATCGTAAAGGAACGAACATGCATAGATATTCCGAAACTCATGGGCAATGCACGTACCCTCGATGATCTCCTTGATACCCGACGAGTTGATGTAGTGCAGCATCCGCACCCCGCGCTCGGCGGCATAGGCGTTGATCCGGCCGAACCACTCCTTCACACCGTCGTAGAGCGTGATGCGGCGTCCCGACTCCTGAAATGCCTCGCGCTTGAGCGACAGACCGGTACTGCGGGCCTCCTGAATCATCCGCGCCATGTATGTCAACGTCATGTCGGCATCCTGCGCCCGGGCCAGTTCGTTCGAATCGTGCCAGAACTCCTTGTTGCTCTTGCCGATGGCCGGAATGAAATCATACTCCTGCATGTTGCCCGGCGCAAGCGTACCGTCGAAATCGTAGATCAGGGCTGCCGTTACCTTCTGTTCCATAATGTCTGACAATATAATTGTTGTTCGAATTGGTAAAGGTAAGATTTTTGTTCGAATTTTCATTACATTTGCAGACGTATCGAACAAAAAAACAGAGGTAGTTATGGAACTGAAAGAGACGCTGCTCAAACGCCGCAGCATACGCAAATTCGAAAACCGTCCGGTCGACCGCCAAACCATCGAGCAACTGCTTGCCGAAACGTTTACGGCACCCTCGTCGCGGAATACACGCTCGTCGCGGTTCATGGTCGTAACCGACCGCCAGAATATGGAACGCATCTCGACTATGCGCGATTACGGAGCCGCATTCATGAAGGATGCTCCGGCAGCGATACTGGTCGCAGGCGATGAATCCGTCACCGACCTGTGGGTCGACAACGCCTCGATATCCGCAACGATTCTCCAACTGGCTGCCACCGATGCCGGACTTGGCTCATGCTGGGTGCACGTCAACGGCCGTCCGCGCCTCAAGGCAGAACCCGACGGGCAATCGGCCGAGGAGTACCTGCGGACATTCCTGCCCATTCCGGCGACATGGCGACCATTGTGCTTTATCGCCCTCGGATATCCGGCAGCCGAAGTGGCTCCCCACTCGCAAAAAGACGATTCCGACAAGGTGATCTGGGTAGAATAACACCCTCTCCAGCAAATAGCAGTAGGCATAAAAGAAAACGGCGACATACCCAAAGGTATGTCGCCGTTATTTAATTATCCCCCCCAATTTATCCAAATTAAATATCATATAGATTGATTTTTGTTTATCAATAATTTCTTTTATCTTTGTAAAAGACAACCATTTAATTTATACCACCTAAACCATACCTATATGAAACGGCTATTAATACTTATGGCTATTCTGTTCGCAATCACAGCGGTCTATGCCCAGGAATTACATCAAATACAACAAAACGATATAACTAAATTTCTTGGAATTCCAATTGACGGGACAAAAGCTGAAATTATCCAAAAGCTCAAAGCCAAAGGATATACCCCCAATGACATAGATAGCGACGTATTGGAGGGAGAGTTCAATGGCAAAGACGTTTCCATTTATATAGCGACAAACAACAATAAGGTATACCGCATTATGGTTATCTATAACACCCCTTCAAGCGAAACAGATATTAAGATTGAATTCAACAATTTGTGTCATCAGTTTGAGAACAACAAGAAATATACATCATTAAATGATGATCAAACCATTTCAGAAGATGAAGATATTTCCTACCAGATGAACGTAAATAATAAACGATTCCAAGCCTCCTACTTTCAGCTTCCTGAAGAATCCACTATTCTACAAATAAAAAATCACTTGCTTTCGCAATACACTGAAGAGCAAATCGCCAACCCTACAGAAGAAATAGCGCTATCAATAGCAGATACCGTTCTCAATCTTACTGCCAACAAAAATGTATGGTTTATGATTGTTGAAAGATTTGGCAGCTATTATATTGCCATATTTTACGACAACGTTTATAATCAAGCCAAAGGCGAAGATCTATAATCAAGTTAATAATACATACCAAAAACTCCGGTCATGCATTTACCGGCGTTTTTGGTTTATAATTTCAGTATGTAACATCACGACTTTCGGGTCGTAAAACATGCCGAACCACTGTCTTGCCGCTCTCATACGTGACTCCCATCGGCCAACATGTATATTATATCTGCTTTAACGAAACTCAATTCAGTCGTGAGTTACGGCCATTACGGCTCCGTCGAGCCGTGTCACCGCCACATCATACGCCCGGCCGAAAGCCTCAACCGCAACGGCTCCGGACTCCAAATCGACCGCCACGATCCGCATGTCCGCCACAAAATCGACACCGCTGCGTCCAAGACATTTATACAGAGCCTCCTTTGCACACCAGGCCGCCGCCATGAAAAGCGGATGTTCAGCTCCGGCGAGTGCCATCTCAGCTGCACTCAGATAACGCCGCCGCACCTTTCCGAACGGGCGATCCGTCATCTCGACATCGATACCGCAACGCCCCTCGCACACATAGGCCAAAGCCACATAGCCCCGGCAGTGCGACACAGACAGATATCCGCGCATATCTGCAAAAACAGGCTCACCGAAACGTGTATATTCCACTTTCAGCTGATCGGACGACAGTCCCCAGGCCTCAGCCTTCGACCGCAGCAACCGTCGCCAGGCCAGCCATTCAAGCCGCCGTCCGCCCGTCAGCCCATCGGCAAACGCCAGTTCCTGCCGGCTCAATCCCACGGCATACTCTTCGGCCGAACGATCGAGCGGTTCGACTGCTATTTCGATGCCGCAGAGGGTCATTGTTCCTTTTCAACCTTGATTTTGTCGATGCGGTGGCCTTCGGTCGAAACCACCGTAAGCAGCAGCCCGTGCGTACGGACCGTATCGCCTTTACGCAGAAAATCACGCTTTATCTCGAGCATCAGGCCGGCCAGCGTTTCGGCCTCGCCCTTCACGTCCGACAACAGATCCTCCGGCAGATCCAGAACCCGTTCGAAATCTCCGATATGGGCCTTGCCGTCGAAAACGTAGACATTGTCGCCCACCTTCGTATAGAAGCTTTCGACGCTGTCGTTTTCGTCGGATATCTCGCCCACGATCTCCTCCAGAATATCCTCAAGCGAAACCAGTCCCATCGTCGAACCGTATTCGTCCACCACGATGGCCATGTGCACCTTGTTGGCCTGGAACTCCTCAAGCAGGTCGTTGATCTTCTTGTGTTCGGGCACATAGTATGGTTTGCGCAGCAGAGAACTCCAGTTGAAATCATCCCCGTTGTGTATGTAGGGAATCAGGTCCTTCACATACAGCACACCCTTGATGTTGTCGGCATTCTCCTCGTAGACCGGAATCCGCGAAAAACCCGACCGGATGATCGTCTGCTTGACATCGGAGTAGCTGTCCGATATATCCAGAGCCACGATATCTACACGCGGTTTCATGATGCTGGCGACCTCCGTATTGACGAAGTTCACAATCCCCGATAACATCTTACGCTCCTCCTGTGTCTGGTCCGTCGATGCGATGTCAATGACGTTCGAGAGTTCGTCGATCGAGATATTGTCGCGTTTGGTATCGAGCCGTCGGTTAATGGCATCTCCCGAGCGCACCAGCACGAATGACAACGGTTTGAATACGGTCCGCAGAAACCGCAGCGGATAGGCGGCGAAACGTGCGAAACGCATCGGCGACGAATTTGCCAGCACCTTGGGCAGGATCTCGCCGAACAGCAGCAGCAGGAATGTCACGATCACCGTCTTGAAGACGAATGTCCAGGCCGCCGACGAGCAGACGAATACCATGTCCATGATTCGGGCACTCAGTATTACGATGCAGATATTGACCAGATTGTTGACCACGAGGATCGTAGCCAGGAGGTTGTCGCTGTGCGACAGGAGGTCGAGCATGACCGAAGCCCGACGTGTCCGCGCCGCCTTTATTTCGCGCAGATGGTGTGGCGAGAGCGAAAAGAAAGCCGTTTCGGATCCCGACACGAAGGCCGAAATCGACAACAATACCACCAATACGGCCAGCATCGCCACCAGCGAACCGACATCGAACGGTATTACGGATATTACTTGAAGCGGAGTTATCAAACTATAAAATATTGGTTCACACTAATGTTCGGGCCGGGCATCCGCATCAGACCGAAAACAACGTACCTCCATTGTTTTTCGGGGTCTTGTCGCTGTCGCCCGAGTCGATGACCGACTTCGAGGAGCCGGTAGACGTATCGACCACAAACTTTATCTTGCGACGTATGTAGGCTGCCATATTCTTGCACTTGTCGATATCCGGATAGCGGTTCGAACGGGCCCGCAGCACAGCCGGCTGCTGACGCGACGGCGTCGGACCTCCCTTGCGAAGGTCGATCACGCCCGGAACGGCTGGCGTAGGCGGCACGATCGGAGGTATCGGATTGGTATTATCCTGCTTGCGGGCATCCTGGCCTGCAGCGTCAAACCCCGTAGCGACAATCACTACCTCCAGATCCTCATCCAGATACGGCTTCACACTGTTGCCCCAGATGATATTGGCATCGTGCAGACGGCCGTTCTCATCCGTATATTTGGCATCCGACTGTATCACCTCCAGAATCTTGCCCAACTCGCTCCACATCACGCCATCCTTGACGTTTGTACTGATATTGAGCAGTATGTTCTTGGCACCGCGGATACTGTTATGGTCGAGCAGCGGCGAGCTCAACGAAGCCCGTGCAGCATTCTCGGCGCGGTCCTCACCCTTGGCCCGTCCGACACCCATGTGCGTACGGCCGCTGTTGTACATCACTCGGCGCACATCGGCAAAGTCGACATTCGTCCGCGGGCTCTTGATCGTGATGATCTCGGCTATACCCTTGGCCGCCGAGGCCAATACGTCGTCAGCCAGACTGAAGGCCTCGTCAACCGTCAGGCGGCCGCCCATGGCCATGATATTGTCATTGTTGATTATCAGCAGCGAATCGACATTGCCTTTCAGCTCCTCGATACCGCGCATGGCCTGTTCGTAGCGTATCTGACCTTCGATCTTGAGCGGCGAGGTTACCACTCCGACCGTCAGTATTCCCATTTCGCGGGCAGCCTTGGCTATGACCGGCGAGGCTCCGGTACCCGTACCGCCTCCCATACCGGCCGTCACGAAGATCATCTTGGTTGAATGGACCTCGAACAGATTCTTGATCTGATCCAGGCTTTCGATTGCGGCGCGACGTCCCACGGCCGGATCGTTGCCGGCACCCAGACCGTCGCGGCCCAAACGGACCTTGATCTCTACGGGGCTGATATCGAGCGCCTGCTGGTCGGTGTTGCACACCATGAAATCGACATCCTTGATGCCCAACTGCCACATATGGTTCACCGCATTGCCGCCGGCACCGCCAACTCCGATAACCATGATCATCGGATACGACTGGCGCCGCGTACGAAGCGAATTCAAAACATCGTCACTCATAGCTCTTACCTCTTCTCTTATCGACCTTCCGTTACAATCATATCACATCATCGTCGCCGCTGCCGCCCATCTCGTCCATCTTGTCCGACAGGTTGCCGATGAAACGCTTGAACTTGTCGACAAATCCTCCCTTCGGTCGATGTTGGTTTTCCGTGCCACCGTGTCCTCCGTTCTTACCCTTGTCATCAGGACGATCATCCTTCCTGTCATCCGGTTTTGCAGGCGAGGGTTTGTTCCCGTCATCCTTCTGATCATCCCCGGCGGCTGTATTTTCGTTCTTCGGCGCACCGCCTTCATCCACCTTCGGAGCAGCCGGTGCCGGTGCTACACGATCTTCATCCCTGACTCCCGGCTGGGGCGGAACAGGACGCTGGTCTACATAGCAGTATTTGCCCGTTTCGAGCCCGCGCCACAACAGTCCCGTCACAACATCGTACTCCGGACCGTCGACAAGTTTGACGCTCTCCGCATCGACAACATCCTCCGGTGTGCCAACCCGCACATCCATTTTCATGTACTCCGACAACGCCTTGGCCAGGCCGGCAAGTTTCGACCCGCCGCCGGCAAGAACTATTCCGTACGGCAGCTTCTTCTCGTAGCCGGCATGCTTGATCTCCTCGGTAACGTAATCGGCTATATCCCAGACACGCGCTTCGATGATCGCGGCCAGATTGTATTTGAGAATACTCTTCTTGCCCTTGTGTATCGGGAACTCGATAACCTCATTCTTCGGGACATCCTCCTTCGAGGCATTGCCATACTCGACCTTCATCTGTTCGACGAACTGCCGCGGCACGCTCAGCGTACTGATGTCACGATTGATCACATCCGATCCCAGGGGAATCGACGCCGCATAGCGAAGTACGTTGTTCGCATAGATCGTAACATCCGTTATGTCCGCACCGATGTCAACCACCGCAACACCCTCCTCCTTCTCATACGGGCGCAACAGGACCTCCGGCGTGATCACCGGATTGATATATGTCTTCAGCGGTTTGATCCCCATCTTGAGGGCGGCATTTGTCAGGCGCTTGATAGGGGTCTTGGTGCTCAGGATGAAGTTGAAGGTCGACGAGAGGCTCTGTCCGAACGATCCAACAGGATTGGCAACCTCCTTGCTGCCGTCGACCATGAAGTTCTGCGGAATACGTTCCAGAATTATCTCGTCGTCATTCGGTGCGCAGACCTTCTCCATACGGGCATACAGCTCGTCGATATCGCTCTGGCTGACGCCGTTGCTCTGGTCGCCCACCGATACCCAGTCGTTGTGGCTCGCACAACGGATAAATTCGCCCGAGATGCCGAAATAGGCCTCGTATACGCCGATATTCAGCTGTTTTTCGAGTTCGGCGACGGCCGACTTGAGCGAGGCCACCGCCAGTTCTATATTGTCTATTGCGCCGCCGCACACGCCCTGCGACGGTTTGCGAACCACGGCATCGACAACCATCCGGCCGTCGACACGTCCGCTCGAAGCCGCCACGGTTACGTTTTTCGATCCGAGATCGATTGCAACTACATAATGTTTATTCCCCACTGTATCTCTATTTGTACTGTTTTTTCAATTGTTTACATATCACACATGTCGTACCGTCACCGCGCTGCCGGCGAACAAACCACCTGTCCCTTGAAGCGTATGTCGATGGTACGATAGCGATCCCAACCTTCACGGTCGAGGCCGATGCGATAGAACCGCCGCAGCTTGTCGAGTTTCCGTTCGACATCCTCGATACGACCGAAAATGATCGTATGCCTTCCTGCACGCGGAATCAGTCGCAATTCCAACTCTCCGTTCTGCGACTGGGATACAATGATTTCGACTATCTGGGCCCGCCAGAAGTCGTCGTCATCTATCAATTTCACAAAGTTAATGAGATTAATGAAATCTGAATAGTTTTTTTGCAATTTTTTTTGACTCTCCCGAACCCGTTCGATCTCGCGGTCCTTCGCCTCGATGCGTTGTTCCCGTACCGTCCGGCGGTAGTTGTAGAGTGCCAGCGAATCCCGTTTGTGCTGCTTCAGCTGCTCCACCCGAACCGCAAAATCCTCTTTGGACTCGGTAAACCTGCGGTCTATCTGTCGGCTCCGTATCTCACTACGCATTTTCGATATGGCCCGCAGTTCGATCCGGATTACATTCTGTTGCTCCTCGATGCTGTCGATGCGCACATCCAGGGCTGCCAGACGCCGGTCGAGAGTCTCCCGCGACGGCCCTTCGAAATCGGCTGCAAACGGCACCGAGAAACCTCCCGTCACAACCGGAACATAGACAGCCGACAGCTCCGGCGACCGGAAAATCTCATCCCGATCCGTAACATAAAAGTCATACCCCCCAGCAAGGCACATGCGCATGATCGGCCGGTGCTGCGTCACCTCGACCCGAATCACGCCCGACAGGGTGGTATAGGCCTCGGCCGTGCGGATAAAACCGTGCGAGAGTATCACCCGTTCGATATCGCGCAAGGAGGCCTCGTCAACCGGACGCCCTACGGGATTGATTCCGGCGGCGGAGATCCAGCGTTTGATCGTGCCCACATCCGTAAAATCGATACGGCTGCTGTCGGCGATCTCGATTTCGATTCCCGAGACGGTACGCTCACTCGCCAACCGATGCGAACGATGGGCTATCATGATCAGGATGACAGCCACGGCCGCCCAGAAGAGCGAAAAAAACACTATCCGTCCGAACTTACGCATAACAAAAACCTCGTTCTACAACTGCTTTATCTACAAGATTCCATTCAACTATTTCAACTTCACTGCCGCAATATCGGCTTCCGGTACAGCCGACCGAGGATCGGCTGCCGCCTTCTTCGCGGCCACCTCCGCAAGCGCTTCGGCACAACGGTCGATGTTTCCCGCTCCGAAACTTACCACAATATCAGTATCCATCGACGCCACTGTCTCGACCAGCCGGTCGCGTTCCACGATCCGGTACGGGACCGTAAGCTTGCGGGCGATCATCTGCGAATCGACCCCTTCGATCGGTTTTTCGCGGGCCGGATAGATCGGCAGCAGAACCACCTCGTCGGCATGTGACAGCGCCTCGGCAAACCCGTCGCACAGATCCCGCGTACGGGTATAGAGGTGCGGCTGGAAGAGCGCCGTCAACTTCCGGCCCGGGAACATGGCTTTGACGGATGTGATCGTGGCGTTCAGCTCGCGCGGATGGTGGGCATAGTCGTCGATATAGACCTGCCGCGGTGTATTGACATAGACCTCCATACGGCGTTTGACGCCCGAGAACTCCGCCAGACCGCGTTTCAAACGCTCCTCATCCAGCTCCACGCCCTCGTGCCGCGAGGCTACCCACTCCTCAGCAACGGCCGCAACGGCATTCTCGACATTCAGAATCCCGGGAATCCCCAGCCGGCACCCGGCAATCACACGGTCGGGGCAGACCAGATCGAAACTGTAACAGCCATCCGGATTGCAGACAACCGACCGTGCATGGAAATCGCCCTCGGCATCGAGCGAATACCTCCACACCGTTATGTCGGGATTGCCGAGACGTATGTCGACACCCGCCTTCAGGATCAGCGTACCGCCGCTACGGATACGGTCGACAAACTGCGAGAAGGCCTCCCGAACGGCCTCATAGGTCCCGTATATGTCAAGATGATCGGGGTCGACCGACGTAATCACCGCCACATCGGGCGACAGCCGCAGGAACGAGCGGTCAAACTCGTCGGCCTCGACCGCCATGCGGCGCCCCTTGCCCAGAACCAGGTTACTTCCGAAATTCTTCGAGATACCGCCCAAAACGGCATTCCCGCCATCGGTCAGACAGCGGTTCAGCCATGCAACAAGTGTCGACGTGGTGGTTTTGCCGTGCGTACCGGCAACCGCCATCACATAACTGTCCTCACACACAAGTCCCAGCACCTGCGAACGTTTCAGCACCTCGAACCCATGGTCGCGGAAATAGGTCAACTCACCGTGGTCAGCCGGCACGGCCGGCGTGTAGATCACAACCGTACGTTCCGGATCGAGAAATACGCGGTCGACCGACTCAATGTCATCCGTATAGTGCACCGAAGCCCCTTCGGCTTCGAGCTGATCGGTCAGGTGCGAACGGGTCAGATCGTACCCGCCAACACGGTAACCCTTGTGCATGAAGTATCGCGCCAGGGCACTCATCCCGATACCGCCGATACCTACAAAATATATATTCTCAGTCTTCATCCTGCTATAAAATCACTTCTGTTCCAATACCGAAAGTATCTCATCCACAACACGGTCTGCCGAATCAGGTATTCCCAGGGCCGAAATGTTGCGGCGCAGCGACTCCAGCCGTTCCCGATCTCCGAGCAGCCCGACAGCCTTCGCCATGGCCTCCTCCACGGCCCGCGAATCGGGGATCATCTCCGCTGCGCCCTTTTCGACCAGCGCCATGGCATTCTTGGTCTGATGGTCCTCGGCGACGTTGGGCGAAGGAACGAACACCGTCGCACACCCGACCAGGCACAGCTCCGAAACCGTACATGCCCCGCTCCGCGAAACAACCACGTCGGCCGCCTCGTAGGCCATATCCATACGGTCGATGAAGGCCCCCTGCCAGACACCCTCAAGCGGGTGCTGCGAGAGAAACTCACGCATCTCGGCCTCATAATATTTACCCGTCTGCCAGATCACCTGAACATCCGTCCGGCCACCCTCGTGATCCGCAACCCAACGCTTCATCATGTTGTTCAGCGTACGCGTACCCAGGCTGCCCCCGACCACCAGTATCACCGGCCGGTCGTCCGAAAGCCCGAAATGGGCCAATGCATCGGCACGGTTTCCGGTCTTCGAGAAGCGCCCGCGCAACGGATTGCCCGTCATCACGATCCTGTCGGCCGGGAAGAACCGATCCATACCGTCATACGCAACGCAGATACGCCGCGCCCCGCGGGCCAGGATCTTGTTCGTCACGCCCGCATAGGAGTTCTGCTCCTGTATCAGCGTCGGGACCCCGAGCCGCTGCGCAGCCCACAACACCGGACCGCTCGCATAACCCCCGAAGCCCATCACCACATCGGCACCGAACTCCCTGACAACCCTGCGGGCCCGCGAAATGCTCTTCAGCACCTTGAACGGTAGCAGGAAATTGCTCATCGTCAGCCGCCGCTGTAATCCCGCCGTCGGAAGCCCCACGACACGGTATCCGAGAGCCGGCAACTTCTCCATCTCCATCTTGCCCTCGGCCCCGACGAACAACAGTTCGACATCATCGCCCAGACGCCGTTTGAGCGCCTCGGCAACGGCGACCGCCGGATAGATATGTCCACCCGTACCGCCGCCGCTCAATATGATTTTCAGTCTCTTCATCTCGATTTATTTTCATACAACGATTCGCCGCGCGGACGATCGAGCGTCTGTTCGCTCGTCTGCCGGCTAACTCCCAGAATCATTCCCAATGCTATCGACGTAAACAGTATCGACGAACCGCCATGGCTGATCAGCGGCAGCGGCTGTCCGGTCTCCGGAAACAGGTTTATCGTCACCAGTATGTGTACCAGCGCCTGGAATGTTATCATCAATCCGAGCCCCAGCACCAGCAGTGACGGGAAAGCCGTACCGCACCTCTCGAAAATCAGTTTTGAACGATAGAATACCCAAAGGTACAGCATCATGACGATGATTGCAAAGAACAATCCGTACTCCTCGACAATGATCGCAAAGGCATAATCACTCTCGGGGTGGATCAGTTCGACGCGCATCAGGCTCTGACCGGCGCCCTGACCCGTCAGACCGCCGTTGTAGATCGCCGTCATGGCACGTTGCGTATCGGTCAGGTCCTCGATCGGACGGTTGCTCTGATCGAAAAACAGTGTCGTCACCCAGTCGTACATTCGTCCATGGGCCGTATCAGTACGGCCGACCCTCAGCACCGCCATGCCCAGTACCGCCGCCAGAAGAGCCAGGAACAACAGTTTGAACAACTCGCGGCTGCGGATACGCCCGATAGCCATCATGATCCAACAGATAAAGAAGAGCATGGCCGCCGACGAGGTGTGGGCAGGAAGAATTACCGCACACGCCACTACGACAGGCCCCAGGACCGGTATCGTCTCCTCGCGGATGATCCGCCAGACCCGTTTCCTGTTCCGGCCCCAGCGCCAGAAGGCCAGCGGAGGCAGGAGTTCGAGTTTCTCGGCGCGGGTCTGCCTCGACGCCAGTATCTTTGCCAGCAGAAGGATCGTCGCCACCTTCAACATTTCGGAGGGCTGCAGATCGAAGAAACCCATCGAGATCCAGCGGTGAGCCCCGTTGATCGACTTGCCGATACCCGGAATATAGGCCCCGATCGTCAGCGCCACAGCCACAAAGTAGAACAGCCATGCCCACCGGCTGTAGACCTGATAGTTCCACTTGTGGACAAACAGTATTCCCGCAAGGCTCACAACCACAAACAGCATCTGTTTGAACATGTAGGCATATGTTCCCTTGTCCGACGAGCCGGCATAGACCATCTTGGCCGTCGACGAATAGACCACCAGCACCGAAATCACCAACAGCAAAGCTATGATGATCCACAGTGCACGGTCACCCGTAAACAGACGTCCCCACAGGCTGCGTTCCTGCTCTATCTCCTTCTCCTGGCCAACCATACGCTATCTACCGTTTGACATGCTCGTTCACCCAGCGTTTGAACTCCTCGCCGCGGTGTTCGTAGTTCTTGAAGAGGTCGAAGCTCGCACACGCCGGCGACAACAGCACCGTATCACCCTTTCGGGCCGCACGGCAAGCCGCCTGCATCGCCTCGTCGAGCGAATGTGTATCAATGACCTGCGGCACGACACCCGTAAACGAATCGATCAGCTTGCGGTTGTCGACACCCATGCAGACCAGCGTATGCACCTTCTGCCGTGCGAAATCCATCAGCGGTGCATAATCGTTTCCCTTGTCCGTACCGCCGGCAATCCAGACCGTCGGACGCTGCATGCTCTCAAGGGCATACCACACCGAATCGACATTCGTGGCCTTCGAGTCGTTGATGAACAGCACCCCGTCGGCCGACTCCAGAACCCGCTCCAGGCGGTGCTCCACACCCTCGAACGAGAGGATGCTCCTGCGCACCTGTTCCGGTTCGACACCCGCCGCCAGGGTCGCCAAAGCCGCCGCCATGGCATTATAGGCATTGTGCAGGCCGTGGATCTTCATCTCCGAGGTTGCGATCTCGACCGACCGCCGGCCCACCGATGCAACGAACGTCCCGTCGCTATCCAGCACCGCATCTCCCGCCCCGCTCGCAATGGCCGTATGGGCCGCAAAGGGCAGCTGCCGCATCCGCAGGTCGTACTTGGGCAGTTCGGCCGCAATGACCGGATCGTCCGCCGAATAGACAAATGCACAACGGCTGTGCTGGTTGCGGATTATCCGCATCTTCGAATCTATGTAGTTCTGGAAGCAGTAGCCGTAACGGTCGAGGTGGTCGGGCGTGATGTTCATCAGCACCGCCACGTCGGCCCGGAAATCGTACATGCCGTCCAGCTGGAACGAACTTATCTCCAGCACATACCAGTCGTAGCTTCCCGTAGCGACCGAATAGGCGAAACTCTCGCCGATGTTGCCGCCCAGTGCGACATTCATGCCGGCATCCTTCATGATCTTGTAGATCAGCGTCGTGGTCGTGGTCTTGCCGTTCGAACCGGTAATGCAGATCGTCCGCGCACGACCCTTGTAACGCCCCGCAAACTCGATCTCCGAAATGATCGGTATACCACGTTCGCGCAAAGCCTGCACGACCGGCGCCTTCTCGGGGATACCCGGGCTCTTCACCACCTCGTCGGCCGCCAGAATGCGATCCATCGTATGGCCGCCCTCCTCATATTCGACACTCCACCGGTCGAGTTCCGTCCGATAGCGATCCGCTATCTTGCCCGAATCTGACAAAAAGACATCCATCCCAAGTTTTTTGGCCAGAATGGCCGAGCCGTAGCCGCTGATGCCTCCGCCCAGCACTACAATCCGCTCAACCCGCTTTTTACGTACCATAATTCTATATCTCCTTTATCGTATCTTCAACGTTACGAGCGCAACCGCCGCCAGAAGCATCGACATGATCCAGAAGCGTATCACGATCTTCGACTCATGGAATCCGCGTTTCTGGTAGTGGTGGTGCAGGGGCGCCATCAGGAAGATGCGCCGGCCCTCGCCGTAATGTTTTTTCGTATATCTGAAATAACCGACCTGGATCATCACCGAAAGGCTTTCGACCAGGAATACTCCGCACAGGATCGGCAGCAGCAGCTCCTTTCGGATCAACAGCGCAAAGACGCCGATCAGACCGCCGATGGCCAGACTGCCCGTATCGCCCATAAATACCTGCGCCGGATAGCTGTTGTACCACAGGAAGCCGATCAGGGCTCCGAGGAATGCCGCCGCGAAGACCACAAGCTCACCGCTGTGCGGTATGTACATTATATTAAGGTAGTCGGCGTAGACTATGTGGCCCGACAGATAGGCCAATATTCCAAGCACGAAGACTATCGGCGCCGAGACTCCCGTGACCAGCCCGTCCAGGCCGTCGGTCAGGTTGGCACCGTTCGAGACCGCCGTGATGATGAAGATCGCAACCAGAACATACACGATCCAGCCGAGGGTCTCGTTGCCACCGGCCAGCCACTTGTAGTCGAATTCGTTGTCCTTGATGAACGGGATGGTTGTCTGCGTGGTCTTGACGCCCGCAACAACCTCTTCCGAAATATCATGCTCGCGTTCGGGGGCGAAATAGGACATGTCGGCCACCTCCTCGCGCACCGATGCCGGAAGCGTAGCCCCTTCGCGAACAACGATATCGCTGTTGAGCCACATAACGCTGCCGACGATCAGTCCCAGCCCCACCTGTCCGATGATCTTGAAACGTCCGTTCAGCCCCTCCTTGTTGTGGCGGAAAACCTTGATGTAGTCATCCAGACCGCCGATGAATCCCAACCATATGGTTGATATGATTACCAGCTGCACATATACATTCCCCAGGTCGCCGAACAGCAGCACCGGAACCAATATGGCCAGCAGAATGATCAGACCGCCCATCGTCGGGGTACCTTTCTTCTGCATCTGTCCCGCCAGACCAAGGTTGCGGATCTCCTCGCCGATCTGGCGCCGGGCCAACATGTTGATGATGCGGCGGCCGAAGACTATCGCTATCAGCAGTGCGAATATGATCGCCATCGCCGCCCGAAACGACAAATACTGGAACATCCCCGCCCCCGGCAGGGTGTAGTGTTCACCAAGATATTCGAATAATGAATAGAGCATATTTTTCCCCACCCCCTCTATTATTGTTGTTTAACTCTTTTGATTACCTGCGCTCCTCAACTCGTCGAAAGCCCGGCGGACCTCCTCGCGGTCATCGAAATGGTGCTTCACCGTCCCTACCTGCTGGTAGGTCTCGTGCCCCTTTCCGGCCACCAGGATCACATCGCCCGAAGCGGCCATCATCGTCGCCGTACGGATCGCCTCGCGACGGTCCGTGATCCGCAGATAACGAACTCCCTTCTCCAGCCCGCCGACCATGTCGTCAAGTATCGCCTCGGGATCCTCCGTCCGCGGATTGTCCGACGTGAAGATCGCCATGTGGCTCCCGCGGATAGCTATCTCGGCCATCTCGGGCCGTTTGGTACGGTCGCGGTCACCACCGCACCCGACTACAACGAAGAGCCGGCTCGTCGGGCGCCGTATCTCGTTAATCGTATCAATGACATTCTGCAGCGCGTCAGGCGTATGGGCATAGTCCACGATCGCCGTCACTCCGTCCGCCGACTTCACCGTCTCGAAACGCCCGCGAACCGGTTCCAGCAGCGTCAGCTGACGCAGCACCTCCGCCTTGTCGGCCCCCAGAAGCCGCGCCGCCGCATAGACCGTCAGCAGGTTGTAGGCATTGAAGCGGCCGGCAAACCGCACCCACAGCTCCTCGCCGTCGAAACGCAGCAGCATGCCGTCGATATGCATCTCGACCACACGCCCCATGAAATCGGCCATCGACCGCAGCGACAACCGGCTCACCCGGGCACGGGTATTCTGAACCATCACCTCGCCGTTCCGGTCGTCAATGTTGACCAGTGCAAAGGCATCGGCCGGAAGCCCGTCGAAGAACATCTTCTTCGCACGCAGGTACTCGGCAAAGGTCTTGTGGTAATCCAGGTGGTCGTGCGTAATATTCGAGAAGATCCCCCCCGCAAAGCGGAGACCTCCGATGCGGTGCTGCACTATGCTGTGCGACGACACCTCCATGAAACAGTATTCGCAGCCGGCCTCCACCATGCGGGCCAGCAGAGCATTCAGTGTAATCGGATCGGGCGTGGTGTGGTCGGCCGGAACCACCGTATCCTCGATACGGTTTTCGACCGTCGAAAGCAGCCCCGCACGATGTCCCATATTCCGGAACAGTTCGTACAGCAGCGTCACGGTCGTGGTCTTGCCGTTAGTACCGGTTATGCCCACCAGTTTCAGACGGGACGAGGGGTTGTCGTAAAAGTTCAACGCCATGGGCCCCACCGCAGCCGAACTCTCCGCCACAACAACGTAACATACCGCCGGATCGAGCTGCTCGGGCAGCCGTTCGCACACAACCGCGCACGCTCCGGCCCCGACCGCCGAATCTATATAGTCATGCCCGTCGCTGCGCGTGCCCACGACGGCAAAGAACATCGCCCCGCGGCCCACGCTGCGCGAATCGAGCGTCAGCGACTCCACCATATTCGCGCTGTCGCCGACCACGCGCTCAACCGTAATGCCCGCCAGGATTGATTCAACGCTTTTCATAACTCCGTTCAAACGTTTGATATTTATATCGTTAATTTACATGCTCAATGTCAGTGTCACATATTCGCCACGCCTTACTGCCGCCCCCGAAGCTATGCTCTGACGCACCACACGTCCATGCCCGACAAACCCAACTCGCAACCCGCGGCTCTCAAGCAGATACAAGGCATCCTTCAGCCCCATACCACGCACATCCGGCATAAGGCCCTCCGTCAGCGTCACGTCGTGTATCGAAACCCGTCCCGTAGAATCGGCTTCGCTTTTGCCCCAGCCGTGACGGTGATCCGTGCGGTAGCGGACATCCAGCGCCGAGGCCACCTTACGCATCTGATCGACATCGCCGCCCTTGATTGCCGTCGGATAGGCATCTTTGCCCGACACCTCGAAATGCTGACGCCAGTCGCGCTCGAGGGTGTAGAGACTGTATATGATGTCGCGGATGACCGGACCGGCCACACCCGCTCCGTAATAGCGCCCCCGCGACGGCGAATTCTGAACAGCCACCATGACCGTATATTTCGGATTGTCGGTCGGGAAATAGGCTGCCATACTGCCCAGGTACTGTCCGGGCGCATGCATGTCCATCGCCGTACCGGTCTTGGCCGCAACACGGAACAAGGCCGTATCGCGAACAAAATATTCCCGTGCCGTACCCGTAGCCGAAACCTCCTCCAGACACTCCTCGACCTTCCGCAGCGACGATGCCGAACAGATCTTCTCGTTCAGCACCCGCGGCTTGAAACGATCTATGGTCGTACCGTTGCGGCGAATCTCCTCGACCAGCATCGGCGCAACCATCCGCCCGCCGTTGGCAACCGCATTGTAAAGCGTAGCCGTCTGTATGGGCGACAACTCGTTCTCGTATCCGTAGGCTATCTGGCACAAACGGTTGTTGTAGAGCCAACGGTTGCGCACTTCGCGGTTTTCCGGATCGTAGTCGTTGAACAGCGGCTTTTTCTCCCCGAACGCCTCGAGACCCATCGGCCGGTCGAGGTGCAGCGACCGCAAAAAGGCTACATACCGCTCCGGATGATCCTTGTAAGAGCGGTAAATCGCATTGGCAAAGAAGATATTTGACGAAAGGGCCACGGCCTGTTTCATGGTCATCGTATCCGAAAAGGCATGGTCGTCGCGGACATATCCGTTACCGATCTTGACCCGCTTGTCCTTCGGCGCCGAGGTCACCTCGCCATCTACAACCGGAAACCGTGCATCGATATCGTAACCCTTGTCCTCGACCAGCGCCAGCAGCGATGCCAGCTTGAAGGTCGAACCCGGGCACTGACGTTTGTAGGCATTGTCCTCGATCTCGGCATACACACCCGGCGACACCTCCGAAAGGTTCGACATAGCCAGGATCTTCCCTGTCGAGACCTCCATGACAATCGCCGTTCCCCATATGGCATGGTTGGCAACCATATTCTTTCGCAGCGCCACATCCGAAATCTCCTGAATCCGCCGGTCGAGCGTCAGAACCACATCCAGACCATCGACACGCGCACGGTTGGGAATCGAATCGTTCGTAGCCACATTGGTCGAGAAGCGGGGCGCTATGCGCTGACTCGACTGTATGCCGTCGCGGCCGCTCAGCAGCGAATCCATCACCTCTTCGACTCCGAACTGGTTCTTGCCCCACGAGGTGACCTTGCCCACCGTACGTTTGGCAATGCCGCCCAACGGATAGACACGCATGTTGTCCTCGACAAGCCGGTAGGTGGCCGTCATGTTCGACAAGAGCGGATATCGCTTCAATTCGAGCCACTCGACATAGTCAACCATGCGCGGGAAGAGCTTGACGGCCGTATGACGGCGGCGGTCGCCCCGCTTGTAACGAGGCCGCCCGGCATAGTTCGAACGGAATATCCTACGGAAATAGTCACTACCATAACCCTCGGGGCCGAAATAGCGTCCCAAAAGCAGCGACAGTGAATCGGAGTTCTTGCGGAACATCTCCACCGAATCGAACCCCTCGGCTCCGAAGTCGAGCTCCACCTGATAACGGGTCAAGGTGGTTACGATGGGTTCGCCGCCGCGCATGAGTATGTCGCCGCGACGTGCCGTAACGGTCTTCGTGGTCAGAATACGTTTGGAGAGCACCTGGGCAAAGGCCGCCGTTTCGGGGCTCGCAAACTGTATGCACACCAGCCGCACAACAATCACCACCGCCAACAGGAAAAACAGCAGATAGAGCATCGTCACCCGCCGCCGGATCAGTTTCTTGATAGGTATTTGGGGTTGTTCCGACATAATCAATCGCCATCGATAATGAATGTTTGCGTAGGCAGTTCCTCGAGTTCAAGCCCACGCGCCTCCAGCTGCTCCATGATCGCCTGACGCGACGTAAGGCTGTAGATGCGCTCGGATTGCCTTACCGACTTCTCGCGCAACTGCTGCAACTCCTTTTCCATTCTGGTGCGGCGTATGTCGAGCCGCAATGCCGAAAACAACACGAATATCGACAGGAAGAACATCGCCCCCACACACATCAGGTAGGGATACAGCCGTTTGACCTCCTCCTTTGTCAGAATGCCTCCGGTAAACAGCAGCGCCACCAGCCGCGACGAACGCCGTTCGCGACGACGACGGTTCTCCTCCTCGGCCTCGCGCTCGGCCTCTTCGGCCCGTTCCTCCTCTTCCATATCCCGATCCGCCTCTCCGCGATTGATGCGCCGTACCTCGCGCCGTACCCGCCGCGCAAACTCCTCATCCTGCTCACGCCGCTCCTGCTCCTCTCGCAACGTCGGATCTATTTCGGGATCCTTCCCATATGATGTTTCGTCCATCTTCTTCTCGCTATTGCATTTCCAAACAGACTGCCTGTTCCCAGCCTGTTCAAAGTTTCTCGGCAGCCCGCAGCCTCGCACTGCGCGACCGCGGATTCCGCTTAACCTCATCCGCATCAGGGACAACCGCCCGACGCGTCACAATATGCCACGGCACCGTTGCACGCCCGAAGAAATCCTTCTCGATTTCACCGTCGAAGTTCCCGCTGCGCATGAAATTCTTCGTCAGGCGGTCCTCCAGCGAGTGGTACGAAATAACCACCAGCCGGCCTCCCGGTCGCAGCACCTTCAGACTCTGCTCGAGAGTCATCTTCAGAGCCTCCATCTCACCGTTCACCTCGATGCGCAGCGCCTGGAACAGTTTGGTCAGGAACTTCGCCTCATCCTTGCGCGGGGTAGTCGGGGCGACCGCCGCAACCAGTTGCGAAGTGGTTTCGATCCGTGCCTGCTCACGTGCCCGAACGATACAGTTGGCCGCCTTGTAGGGGGTTTCAATCTCTCCCCACTGCCCGAAGATCCGGGTCAGCTCCTCGGCCGTAGCCTCATTGACCAGATCGGCAGCGCTGCGACCGCCGCGACGGTTCATCCGCATGTCGAGCGGAGCATCTCCACGGAACGAAAAACCGCGATCGACACAGTCGAAGTGGTGTGACGAAACCCCGAGGTCGGCCAGAATCCCGTCGACGCGCTCGACACCGCGATAGCGCAGCGCCCCGCGCATGAACCGGAAGTTACTCTCCACCAGGCAGAAACGCTCGTCGTCGATGGCATTGGCCGCAGCATCGGCATCCTGATCGAAACCGTAGAGCCTGCCCCGCGGCGACAATGCCGACAAGATACGGCGCGAGTGTCCGCCCCCGCCGAACGTAAGGTCGACATATACGCCGTCCGGATTGATCGACAGCAGGTTGACCGACTCTTCGAGCAACACCGGAATATGGTATTTCGCACTTTCGTTCATCGATGGCATATTTGGGTGTAAAGTTACTCAAAAAAACGTATATTTCGCCGACTATTTCGTATCTTTGTTCAAATAAACAATTTTTTCATGGAGCCCATCGACATCGACAAGGTTTTGGCCGCCAAAATCCCCAAAATATATCCATTCATCCCGCACATGCTGGTCGAACGGCTGCGGAAACTGATCCACGAACAGGAGATGAACCACATCATCACGCAGTTCGGCAACCAGCCGCCAATGGAATTCATTCGCTCCTGCTTCGGATACATGGGAATAAGCTACACGGCTGACAACCTGGACAGTCTGGACCCCGCCGGCCGCTACCTCTTCGCCTCGAACCACCCATTCGGGGGCATGGACGGAATGATGCTGGCCGAGGCCATCGGAACCCGTATGGGAGATGTCCGCGTAATAATAAACGACCTGCTGATGCACGTCTCGCCGCTCAAGCCCATCTGGCTCCCCGTCAACAAATACGGCCGCCAGAACCATGCCTATGCCGCCACAATGCATGAGGCTTTCGCCGGCAACATCCCGATCCTCACGTTCCCGGCCGGACTCTGCTCGCGCCGCACCAAAGGCGTGGTCGAGGATACCCCGTGGCGGCAGAATTTCGTCAAACAGGCCCTCGCCGCAAAACGCGACATCGTCCCCGTCTTCGTCGAAGGCACGCTGTCTAACCGCTTCTACCGCGCCGCAAACATCCGCAAGCGACTCGGCATAAAGTTCAATTTCGAACTGGTTCTGCTCGTCGACGAGATGTTCCGCCAGAAGGGAAAACACTTCACCCTGCACTTCGGCCAACCCGTCAAATGGCAATATCTCTCCGGGCTCGGATCCCCGCGGCAACAGTCAGAATACATACGCTCGCTGGTCTACGCAATGAAATAAAAGAGGGTTTGTTAAAGATATTTAAAATAATTCGTATCTTTGTCTTCAAATCGACCAATGACAATGTCATACAATACCCCGATAATAGCTCCGGTACCGCGCGAAGAACTCGAACGGGAACTCACCCCCGACAAAAAAATACGCGACACGAACAAGGCCGGCAACGAAATATATATCGTAACGGCAGCCGACTCTCCGGCCACGATGCGCGAAATAGGCCGCGTCCGCGAGGTATCGTTCCGCGATGCCGGCGGCGGCACCGGTCTGGATTGCGATATCGATGCCGAAGACACTGCCGAAAACGGATACCGGCAACTGATTGTCTGGGACCCCAACGCAAAGGAGATTATCGGCGGATACCGGTTCATCGTGTGCCACTCGTCATACCCCGAACACCTCTCGACCGAACACTATTTCCGTTTCTCGGACAAATTCCGCCGCGAATTCCTTCCGTACACCATCGAACTCGGACGGTCGTTCATACAGCCCAAATACCAGTCCCGCGGGAACAACAAAAGCATCTATGCTCTCGACAACCTCTGGGACGGCCTCGGCGCACTAATCAACAACCATCCCGAAGCCCGGTACTTCTTCGGCAAGGTGACCATGTACACCGACTACCACAAGGAGGCCCGCAACATGCTGATCTACTTCATGCACCGCTACTTCCCGGATCGCGACCGCCTCATGGAGGGAATCAACCCCGTCGAGTTGAACATCGACCGCGAATATTTCGATTCGATCTTCAACGGCGAAAGCTACGACGCCAACTATCGCATCTTGATCCAGAAGGTCCGCGAACGCAATGAAAACATTCCGCCGCTGATCAACTCATATATCAGTCTCTCACCGTCGATGCGTGTTTTCCCGACGGTCTACAATCCCGACTTCGGGAATGTCGAGGAGACCGGCATTCTAGTCACGATAGCCGACATATATCCGCACAAAAGCCAGCGGCACACTCAGTATTGAGAGCCTTTCAGGCAGGAAACAGTCCGACATCGAAGATTTTTTGACTGAAATTTTTGGCAAAACCGAAGATAGTATCTATCTTTGTGCTCCCGAAGCGAAAGATCGTGATCCACGATGATCCCTATCGCTCGACATACGGCAAGCCCAGGTGGTGAAATTGGTAGACACGCCACTTTGAGGGGGTGGTGAACAATTAGGTTCGTGCAAGTTCGAGTCTTGTCCTGGGCACCAAAACACAGAGAGTCCGTCGAATATTCGACGGACTCTCTGTGTTTCATGGCCCATCGGCCGGCAGGACCCCAGGCGCCGCTCCAACTCCTGTTCCTGCAAACACAAGCCCAGACTCAAATAACGGCCGCCATTCACCTCTGGCTACTCCATCAACAGCATCATATCCCAAATGGCATTGTGCTGCTTGTCGCTCAACGGAAGACGGTGGTCTCTCCTGTAATGCTGGCGGGTTGCCTGCATCGTATATGCCGACAACTCCAGATGCACATCATGACCCGCATCAAACAGGACATAATAGTAATAAAAAGGCACATATCCCGTTTTGAAACTGGTGTATTCGATCGGCGCCGATTCAAGCATCTCAAATTGCGACTCTATATGTTTGGGGTTCAGATAGGCCGCAATACGCACCTCCTTATCTCCGGTAGATCCCGAATACGACAGATAGCGACGATCGGTCGCCTCATCCTCCTCGGACAGCTCCTGTTGAGTTATCACGATCCATTTGTCCCAGGTCATATATCCGATATAAGCCTTCCCGGCAACCGCATCCTGCAACCCGCGATCGGCAATAATCCGGCTCAACATGCTACGGTGCTCATCATAATCCATCAGCACCTCGTCCAGCGACGCAACCCGATCATTCATATCCGATGTTTCCTGCGCCCTTGTTTTCAAGGAAGCCCCAGAAACGGCCAGAATCAGAATCGCCATCCAAAATAGTCGTCTCATATTATAAACAAGGTTAAAATTATCGCAATTTACACAATCTGACCGCAAAATGCAAATTCAGGCAGCACTCTTTCATGCTTATTTTCAGTTTTTTCGACAGCTGCAGGCATATTATGACAAAATAGGCTGTGAAGAGACTTGTGTTGCATAAATTCTCCTCACCCTTACCTGTAAGCGAATTCTACAAAATCCCTGTCCAGAATATCGTATCCCGTTATCTTCTCCCGGGCAAGACGCTCCCGCAGCCGTGCGGATATGAAGACTCCAGTATGCCCCTCTACGACTAACATGTCGTAGTCGTCCGTGAAATCATCCGTCAAAACAACCTCACGTAGTTCAATAAATGCAATAAGATTGTCCCTTTGCTCAGATATATCCCGATACTCCTCATGCGAATTGATATGGATAATACTTGATGGCTTATTCCCCATATATACACAAGCGAATATACATTTTGCATAATCAATATATTGGAGCGGTATGCCTGGCAGACGAAAGTGCAGCCAATAATAGGGATAAACCTTGTCCCGAACCGTCAGTGTCCCCTTGATATATTGATGCTCCCAAAGCCGGTACTCGCTTAAAATAGTCTTTACGCGTTCGCTGAAAACAAGCCCGGGATCAGTACTACGATGGGGATTAAGAATATCGGTCAACTTTGCCCCTCGGCGCAATTTGCTTTCATATAGAGTATGTGCTATCTCCTCCTCACTCAACCAATCCCATGCACCTGGATAATGATTTTTATCATATTTATGCAAACTGTCAATTTGCGGATATACATTCCCTACAACTCTGAGATTATCCGTAAAATCAATACGATAATAACGACGTTCCATAATTAACGATCTTTATTTTTTTATATATTCGAATATTAATTCCCTATACTTTGTTGCAACATCTGTCATAAAATCGTACGCTTGTTGCGGAGTAAAATCTGGATTCAGCTTTTCAAACTTCTCAATCTCCGCTTCTATTTTCTTTGTATAACCCCAATGTGGCCCATGATTTTCAGGAACTGGTATCCCATTAATACGTCCGTTGAAATCAAACCCTGCGGCTATTGCGGCTTGAACAGATCTATGATTTTTCATTACCGAGATCGGTATAATATGATGTGCCACAAGACCTCTTGTGTTTATCCCCAATTTTGTTCGTAAAGAACTCTTTGCATTCTCCGTTTTTTTAACTATTCTTTCATAGTCAATAACCCGATCCGCTGTTTGCGCTACATCAACTGCATGATCAACCGCTTTTGCCGCGTCTACGGCTCGATCTGTAGCCCTTAGTACCTGCGTTGCCCCGGCCGGCACACCAGGGATAAAAGCTGCTGCCAAATCCCATCCCGCATCTACCCAATGCTCTTTGGCCTTCTGGTGATTGCCTTTAATATGCTGATATGTAGCTGCACCAACATCATAAACAATGCAAGCAACATCCCAAATTACATCCCAAATCTCACCACTAGGATCTGTCCTGATAATCGGATTCCCGCCGCAATAAGAATAGGGACTCGTATTGTACATCTTCTCCGCTAAAGGATCGATCGACAGAAAAATCCCGTCCGTGCCCTGGAAACGCGCCCGCGAATCGTAATAATCAACCCCAAACGCGTCCTGCAACTCCTTGCCTCCGTACAAGTACGGATTGGCCGACGTTACAAGAGATGCATTCGAATGGCGCAATCCATACGGATAATAGTCATTCTGTTCGAGAATCGTCCCCGTGGCACTCAATACAACGCGGGTACTGCCCAGATGATCGAATATAAAATACCGCTTATCATATCCGGTATTGGTCTTATATATCCGCCCGCCTGACGAGGCTACGCTCTCAAGATCAAGAGTCGAACCATTGCAATTGTATTTGAAAGAACCTATGTAAAAATACCCCTCGCCCGAATCATCTACAGCCGACAGTTTAGTGCCATCAGCCGCATACGTGTAGCGAACCTTAATATCAGTTCCATCCTGAATTACAGCCGGTAAGTTAAGAAAATTATATGACAATTCCAACTCCGCGTCTGATGTAATATTACCGTTCCCATCATACGTAAAACCATTGCGCTGATTCCCTGAATAAGTGAAGTTCATATTATGCGGCTGTACCGATGTCCCGTATCGCTTAATGGTAAGCAGATTCGTATTCTTGTCGTAAGTCATGTCCTTTTCGACAAATCGATTCGTAAGAAGCCCATCAACATAATGGTCCGCATCGGTCAACCGCGAAAGATTATCATATTCAAACGTATAGGTATTTGTATCCTGCCCGCTATGACTCCAACTCCACGAGGAGATATTACCAGTATAACTCGGCTGAGACCCAAGATAACCGTCATAATACCTCAACATGTCGGAATAGATCGCCGTATTGCCTCTGGTTACATTATGAGACGTCGGCCACCCCTGTATATTGTAGTCAAATGTCTCGGATATGGTATTGGCCCCACTGTCGTAGCTTTTGCCGATAAGATGCCCCAAATCATCATAACTGTACCAGACCTCGGATACCGATGCTTCACTACCATTCAAAACAGTAATTTCAGACAGTAGGCGATTGCGTTCATCATAATTGAAGGTGTGTGCCACACGATCTTCAATACCATCATGAGTATAAGATTGTTGCGTCTGCACTACATTTCCTACGAAATCATATTTATGAGACGTAACAAGTGTACCGTTAAACGGATATTTTTCTATCACCTGTATCGGCCGGCCGTTATAATCATAATAATAAGACCGGGTCATGAAGGAATCCCCGCCTAATACCGCAATACGCTCATAGGTTACCTGTCCAGTCGTCCTAATATCATAATCATCAACAATACCCTCAACGGCAATAAATGCTGATGCCGTAGTCGGATAAGTATCATATACCGTCTCTTTTAACAAGATACCAGATGTGCTTTCAAGAATTGACGGATACGGATTAGACTCGAACATGGCCCGCAAAGAAGCGGCAGTTTCAGATGATGCAAGCATGAACTGCCTAACAGGCCTGTTCAGATCATCATACTGGATAAACATCCATTCTCCATCTTCGCGCATATTACCATCCTGAACAGCCACGGAACGCCCAGCCGGATCATATATCAAATATTCGACATCTTTCCCGGGTAAACGTTTCTCGATTTGACGTCCCAAACCATCATAAGTATAGCGATAACAATATCTGGCTGCATTCTCAGAGTCGATGCTCCAGACCGAAGTCGACAATAACAGATCACTGCCTTCAGGAGATACAACCCAACCCAACCGACCATACATGTCATACACATAATAGGTATCGGCATATTCACCATTTGGCATAAGAGCTCTCGTTAGTATCGTTTTGTCACTCTCTATCAATGTAAAGGTAATCACAGCCGCTCCATCCGCATCAATCACCTTACTACGCCGCAATGATGATACAGGATAGTAACCCGAAACGTCCAAGGTATTCGATGGAAGTTGTATTTCAATCTTAAATATGGAATCTGCAGCTACATTCGTTCCATACTCATGTTCGGTATAATGCCCATCGTCCGAACGGAATACCGCTCCAACATCATAAACCGCATCTATTCTGTTGAGAACCGACGGTGCATATATATTTTCATGATATGCATGAAGCGCGTCGGAAGGACCAAACATGTCGGCATAATAGGACTGTTGCTCTGACAACGGACTCTCCGCCATCAGACCTGTCGATATCTCTCTGACATACGGCAAATATGATTTTGCATCAGCACGACGCATCGGATCATAAACAATCGGCTGTACGATATCCCCGCCATTGTATGCTCCACCTATATTGATTATCTGTTGAGGGTAGCCCAGGCCATCATAATAAGTAATATCTTCTATTTTAGACAGTCCTCTTTCAGCAGTGTAAACAATCTTATGTATATAATTGCTGTTGTCTGTTGTAGAAGCCAACTCTTCCACGACACTAACCATACCCCCCATTTGAGCCCGTCGCGAACCAATAACCGCCCAAACAGTATACTCTCCTTCATCAAACAAATCAAACGTTATAGGATCGCCCATACCGTCAATCGAGACTCCTGTCGACTCTCCATTACGCAGTAATTGATACGTCACCCCATATTGAGACCCCGATAAAGTCAACCTGCGCAACGAAGAGTTATATACAGGAGTATACTCCACCAGAGTACCACCTCCTGCTTGCGTGCAAATTAGTGTTGAAGATGACGAGGACTGTAAATACGAATTACTTGTCAATATTTCATCGCTGAAATTAGGCTTACAATATATGACCAACTCTCCACCGACATAATCTATCCGAAACTGTTCATTATCCCATGTAGTTATGGTTCCGTTGTTTAACGCTTCAAGCCCTGCCGCAAGATCTCCCGCCGACACCGAAACAGCCGGCGTAAAGGCAATGGCCTGCTTACCGCCATTGCCCGTAAAAGAGACAGACGACATGGACAAAGAATGTACAGCGGCAAAAGCCGGTTTATGAGTCAATGTTACCGTACCGTTCATCTGAACATCAAGCGGCGTAGCAACCATACGATAGGTCCCGGCTGTTACAGGCAATTCAATGGAAATTGCCGAACCTGTACCTGACCTCCAATCTATCATGGCATTGTCGCGATATAGATGATACAATGCATATTTATCCGAACCGCTAAGATTGAATGTTACGTTCTGCATCGGATATATCTCTGCATACGGACTCGTTAATCTATACACTGAAGGGGCGCGAGTTGACTGGACAAAGGAGATACTGTTGTAAGTTGCCACAAATACTATAGTAATTGTATTACCTGTCGTATTTTCTGCCCAGTCTATATTGATCATACCCTCCACATTTCCGGAGTAATCCGACAGGTCGACGGACATCAAATGGTGTCGCAGATCAGTCATGTCAAGTTGTTCCGTTATGCTATTCAGGATATTGGATGCAGGCGTTGGACCATTAACCGTAAAACGAACCGATACCTGTCCGCCGGTAGAAGGCACCTCCACCATTGATTGATCAAACGATGCAACCGGGACATTTATAAAAATTTCATTGGGTTCTCCGCCCGACAAAGGCATAATTGTATTCTCCGGCTGTGCAAAGCATCTGTGTCCAAACAATACTGCAACTGCAAAGAATATCGGATATATATATTTCAGTTTCATGATTCAGTATTTTGAGTAGCTGTTGAATAAATATATTTTGTTATGGGATTTGCTTGGTCATCCGATATGCGTGTAATCCGCCCAGACCTATCATAGTCATATTCGATCTTTCTGCCAGATGGATCGGTCTGGGAAACTAGATTCCCATTATCGTCATACTCGAAGGTTGTAACAGAGGCTTCAGGCAGACCTTCACGAATAACCGATGCGGGTATAATCGGCTGAACAGGTCTTTCGAACAAATTGCCATACGCCTCATCTAAAGCTTCTATCTGGGAATTAGACGCATTCTCCACTCTCATCGTAACCCCGAACTTATTCCAGAAATATGTAGTATAAATGCCATTACGGTTTTCACTCTGACATACATTTCCGTTAATATCATACGTATATTTTTCATCTATATACCATTGATTGGTTTGTACATCAAGCCGTCGGATCTCAACAGGCAACACATTCTCACTCAAAACCGCATATATTATACTGTCCCGGCCGACAATATACTCCGTTGGATCCACCGTTGCCGTTGGATAAAGCACTGTTCGGGTAATCGAAAGAGGATACTGCATATAATTGAACTCAACCATTTTTTGTTCAATGGCTGTCGCCGGATTATCCCGATCGGGATATGTATAAATCACACAATCCAATCCTCCGTCACTTCTCGAAACAGACATTCGCCGTACCTGTCCATATTCATTGTAAGTATACCGTATAGTTTGTTCTACTCCATCCAAAATAGATATTTTTGAGGTTTGCAGTCTGTTTGCAAATAATTCAGGAACCTCGCGGACTCCCTCCGAAACATATACCGGACGAGACACATTCTCTGATACGAATGTGTTATAAATCATCGAATCACTCCTGACAATACTGTCATTGGCATATATCTCCTGTTTGAGTAACTTGCCGCGGAATGCCTGCAGAGAAGTGGCCGGTGTCAAAAGATTAAATAAAGCCGTCTCATTAGGGATATTATCCAAAATCATTGGGTAGATAACATTGCCATATATCCGCATACAACCAACTCTTTCAACAAGCGTAGAGGCGAACATATTGGGTAGAGTCTCGTATGTCTCATAATAATAAACGTTTTTACTGCTATCGGGCAAAATCTCCTCAACCCGCGAATATTCGATATCAATATCGTTACTGGAAATCAACGGCCTGTATGCAGAATACACCATCTGAGGAGTATACCCATTCCAGTCTCCAGTATATTGTACCTGGTATCTCGGGAACTGCAACTCAATTCCGCTGCTGGTTGTCCCGTCAGCCAAAACATATTCATAAGACCGGCTGTCAAGTACCGAACCATCGGAATCATAGTTGACAATCCTCGAAACACGCACACCTCCACCTATTTGCGGCTCGGAACTGATATCACTAAGATACGGAACAAACATACTCCCATAATCTCGCTTAACTGTTCTGCCATAATCTCGCGGCTCATATGAAAAAATGGTATAGCCCCCCGTAGGATACGTGACTTTATGCAAAGTTCCGATCTGAGAATAATTAGCATCGGGATTTCGTCCCGAATACAAGGTCTCCGTATAGT
Organism: uncultured Alistipes sp.; assembly: GCA_900550925.1. Classification (GTDB taxonomy): domain Bacteria; phylum Bacteroidota; class Bacteroidia; order Bacteroidales; family Rikenellaceae; genus Alistipes. The sequence continues at coordinate 51,161 of URTU01000002.1, forward strand.
CTCCTTCCTCGAAATCAGCATCCTGAATATAACTGGTAGCATATTTTACAGTATGATTATTTCCTCCCTTATAGAAACCATAATGATCAATGGCATACGTTCCAAACGGCGGAAGTGACATATTGTCAACCATATTATAGTCAAAACTGTATCGTCCCAAAGAAGAACTTACAGACTGCAAAAACGGGACGCTGTTACTCGCACTGGAAATCGTTGCATAATCCATCGTTATGGTTTCATCTGAATTCACTATGTGGATCGATTCCAATAATGGGGCAACATCATTGCGCTGAAGAGACGAAATCCCCATATTTTCATTTACATATTTTCCAAGAGGCCGATTATCAGTATATGTAAATTCCGCAACCGTTGTACCATCAACCATAATCCCGACAAGTTGCGACGTCTGCATGCGTGCAACAGCCGACTTCTCCGTTTCCGACTCGAAATTATTTGAATCAAGCCCGCTGGCAAAGACCCACGAACTAGGAGATGAATTGATTACTCGCCGTTGGACATTCGTCTCATTATATATAAAATCAATGGTACGTCCATTAGGCGCTATGATTTTTGTTAATTTCCACGCAACGATAGTGCCATTCAGCCGTTGTGTTTTATCATCTATACGATCTATCTCCGCCTGTGAAATATTGCGATCTGTATTTACCAAATGCATTTTGTCCAAAGAACCAGATCCGTCACCTACCACTACCGATTGTCCATCATAAACTATATCGTCGTCTCCAAAATAATATCGATAGCCATCTCCGGTCGTGATGACAAACTGAGAATAGGCATATAAAATGGAATTTTCTCCTGTCTGCTTTTTCATATTGGACTGGATACGATAAGATTCACTGTTATCCGAGCAATTATAGACATGATACTCTCCATCCTCATACAACTTCTGAAATTCTCCCGTATGCCCCATAAACGAAAATCTGTACACATCCGTCTCAACATCACAACGTCTACCGTCACTTACCGTATACAAGAATAATCGACCTCCTGTCATTGATGATTGGGCCCCCATAAACGCACACGCATATTCCGTAGTATTAACAGAAGATGGCGATGCCAGATCTTCTATCCCGTAACACTGAACCAACACTTCTCGCCAACCTGTGGACGGATTGTTAATGATAATACTATAATTACCTCCAATATCGTCCGGTATACCTCGCACTTCACGGGTAATACACCCTCCAACATTCAAATGCCATTCGGCTCCCAATACGCCGGGCTGCATTGACGGCTTTAAACCATTCGATGAATAATCAAGCGAAACAGGGATCTCAAAATCTTTATCCTTATATACATAAATTGGAATAGAGACACTCACCGCTCCTGTATACAACGAAGGCCTATCGACTCCGTAACGCGTAAAATCCCAGGCATCAGCCGTAGGCAAATCGGGATCTATCGCAAGTTCTATTTGTGCTAACGACATCTCCGGGCTCAAAAAAGCCAACGATACCGCAACAATCCACGATAAAAGAAACTTCTTCATAAATTGAGGTTTAGTAGGTTAGATAATAGGTTATTTATTGTAATCAGCCCATGATCCCGCCCAAACGGCACATGGGTAAATACATCGATACGAGCACAACCGCCACAAGCACCCCAACCAACAATATCAAAATCGGTTCAAGTATTGTCCCCAACCGTCTGATACCATGTTCCAGCTCGTCGGTCAGCGAATCTCCCTGCCGCCGCAACATCTCACGCAAACGATTCGTCTGTTCGCCAACACGTATCAACGACGTAAACCGACGATCATACAGATCCGGATAGTGCGATAACGCCTCGAAAAACGAGTGTCCCTGTTCAAGCATGGCGGCAATCTGCCGGAGTGACAGACGATACGGACAATTCTTCATGGCTCCGGACACCATCTCCACGCCCGTAAGCAACGGTATTCCCGAAGTGCACAGCAGATCAAGCAATTTGCAGATTCGTGCCGTATTGCTCTTCTTTATCATGCCTCCTATTAACGGAATCCGGAGTAACAGACGACCCACTCTGTTCTGAAACCTGTCGTTATCTCTGTTATGTCCATACAATACCACCAAACATACGGCCGTCGCAATACCAACAAGCAGATACCGTGGAAACACCTCGGCAAATGCTATCATCCGACGCGTCAGTCCGGGCAAGTCTCCGCCCATACGCATATAAACCTGCTCGAACATCGGGACAACAACCGTCATCATGAAGGCCATAACCGCTGTCGCCATACACACAACCACTATCGGATAGCTGACCGCAGACGAGACCATACGGCGTTGAGCAATACGTTTGTGATAATATTCCGACAGGAACGCCAGCGCCTCGGAAAGCCGGCCCGTACGTTCTCCTATATCAACCACGCTGCAATCCAGAGCCGGGAAACTCCCGACTACATACATGGCCTGCTTCAGCGAACTGCCCTCGACTATCCGTCTGTAAAGATTCTCAAGCTGACTCTTCACCACTCCGTTTTGCTCGGAATCTATCAACAGTACAAAAGCATTCGAGAAGTCGATCCCTGCACTCAGCAATGCATTCAACTCTCCGTACAGCATTTCACGTCGCGAATCACTCAGTTTCTCCCTACTCATATCCATACCCCCTTTCTATCCGCTCAATCATCTGGTCGTACACAATCTCATCGGAATACTCTACAGCAAAACTCAAGGTTAACATTCGCCCATCCGCACAGAGCTCCGCGCACAATCTCTCCCGATCATCATCTTCACTCACATACAGTCCCGCCACCTCCCTCAACAAGGTGTCGACAAACGAACCGTTACAATATGTCAATACCGAATCGGCCAGAATCAAGGCGGTTTCGCACCCACTGCGATACATAAATATCTCATGCCCGAAATCCATGACACTGTCAACGGCAACTGCAGCCGTCCCCAGCCGCATAATCCCCTCACGCAATCTCCCCGCTTTATACATCTCCTCAACTCGCCCCGTCTGCAGCCGCATGAAAAGCCCCAGACCATTCATTATCGCAAGGAATATGATCCCCATCACAACCATCACGATCACCGTTTCGACAAGAGTCGATCCGTACATCGTCAATGTGAAGCGCCATCGACAAACATCCGCGCCGAGCGACCGACGTGATCCCGAACGGCCATTTCGCCTTGATTTCATATTTTGCTTTTCTACACACATGCCGTCATTGCCAACACTCCACTATTTCGGAATATGTTATCCTTTCATTACCGGCCTCGATCTCGATATGCACCACAACCACATCGTCCAAATCACGATAATACTCTATTAGCACCTTAGCTTTCCCATTACCATACCGTTCCAGATATTCACCCGCCGGCCACACTCCCGTAGTATATTTTTCCCGTGCCCTCGAAAGACAAATCTCCGCCTCAATCATATCAACCTCATTTCTACCCGTCACCGTAAGCCTGGGCAGCAACTCGAGCGACACCGCAAAGATCACCATGAACAGTATCGACGCCACGATCGTCTCAACAAGCGTTGATCCCTTCACTCGACACATAGCGCCTCCTTTCTATGGCTGTGCCCATCCACAATCCACATCGGGACGGCTGTAACCGGATTCTCCAGTAAAGTCACATCATACAGCATGTTTTTATAATACCCCTGCGCAGAGAAATATACCGCCGACTTTAAACATGCATATCCCGTTACAATACCCTGCAACTGAGCGACCCCGTCGACATAAACCAGTCCTCGCACACGTGACGAACGTGCCTGCCTGTAATTGGCCGTCGGTGGAACATGCTCCACCGTATCGCGAACTATCACATATCCATTAACTACGGCACGATCTCCCAATTCAGCATAGCTTTGCGAATAGACTCCTGAAGGATACTGCAATATTGCCCTTGGTTCCACGATGACCGTATCGCGGGCAATGATCTGCACCGAGACAGAAGCTCCGGCTCCAACCGACACCTTTTTCGCACAAACCACCACATTGCGCAACCGGCATGTCGAATCTATACGGATCTCCTCCCCAAAAACAACAACAGGACCGGATAAACAGCATGACATCAGATCGTTCTCATCGCTTCGCAAATAGAGCACCGTGTCACTTAAAAACGGGATAGCAATACTGTCAGAAATTATCGGTTCCGCCGCATACTCCCTTAGCAACAGTTGTCGGACTCGCTTCACGGCCATCTCATCAGGGTATGGGAGCGATTGTTCACTCCGCACGACCGCATTTTGCGGGACCGGTTCTCCTCGATAATACTCCGTTCCCATACGACCGTATGCCAGTCCGTTCTGCGGCAAAGCCAGCATTCCGTGCAAACGGCTGTCTCCGGCAACAGTCAATGCCACATTGTTATCCGAACAATACAACGTCTTGTCGGCCTCCGGTTCGACACCAGCAATACGGCAAGTACGAATCAATGAGTCCCCGGAGGTAATCTTAACCAGTTCATACACCCCCCACGGGACAACCTCGACATATACCGACGAGCGCGGCAACGAATCATACAGCCTAAAACCTGCCGCATCAAGCAAACACGTATCATCCGGATGAAGCCTATAAAGAGTCCATGCCGACTCGACATCTGCACGAGCCTGTCTCAAACGAGTTTTGTGCAATACGGACATCTGTTCCTGATCCCACAGCATCAATAACCCGAGCATCCCGACTGCAATAACCATTGTCGCCACTATTGCCGTCGGAAGCACACTGCCCCGAATATGCAAACTTCCTATCGACATAACTCAACTCCGTATACGTTCCCTTTCTGCGCCAGATATAGCGAATCGGCATCCACGGCTGCCAATACAAACCCGGCTATGCTGTCCCCAAGTTCTACTTCATACTGTTGCCCGTCCAGCAACATGATATAGAGCACCAGCGTCCCGGTCCTTACCGTACCGTAGTGCTCCGCCGCCAAAGGCTTCCGGTCACTCCTCTTCGCAGTCATGTCAGCACGGACCGGCGACCGTTTTAATCCCGCTTCGACAATCTCGCGACTCCCTGTTCCGCCATCCTTCAAGAATGGATCAGGATAATCGGCCATTAATGTATCGACACACCGCCCCGAAAACCCCTTGTCAAACGACGATTCTGTCATAACAGCAATGGTCTCTGGTCTCCTGGATACGAGAAGTTTCCAAGCGATAACGCCCCATACGACCACGGCAGCTCCAAGAAGCACATATGTCATACCGCTCTTCTTCATCTGACCTGCAATCTTCGAATCTCTCCCTCCGACCTATATGCCGTATTGAACGACGCTACGCTCCATTCATAATCCCCCGTATCAAGGACGAACCCGCACACCATATCGCCCGACAACGAATCGGTAACGATTACCGTATCTTTTACGATGCGTTCGGCCCGATCGAAGGATGGAGCAACCACCCTCAGCAGATAACCGTCCGCATACTCCATCTGTCGCCACGCAAATTCCACTTCACCGACCGGGACTACAGCCCCGTCCACCGGTGCTATAATCTCCAGTTTTTTAGAGTTTATATCCATTTCAAAGATACCACACCCGGCAAGCGCCAGGACTACAAGTACAGTCGCAATACGTCTCATTAATCATCTCCTTTTACAAGTTGTTCGACATAAACCGTGAGCGTCAAACGTTCAGCGCGGGCTGCCCGATCTTGCACAACTCTCCATACTGCCGAACGCACGACACACTCTGAAAAAGACGTTTCAATATGATGAAGCGTCAGCAACATGTCATGGAAATCTCCTGTCAAGATCAATTCGGCCGTATGCAACGATAATGGACCGTTCTGTCCCGTAACGACAGGCGTATAGCCCGAAACATGCACTCCACCACCATCCAAATAATCGCACAGGCTGTCGAGAATAACTCCGGAAAGTATCAAGTCTTGCTCTCCGCATCGATATGGTTCCGCAAAACGCTGTCCGACCGAATCGGTCGACACCTCCAGTTCTCTATGCAGATGCCGGCACTCAAATACAGTCCGTACCGTATTGCCTACGGCATAACGCCATACCACAATCGGCAACATGACAAAAAGCCCGATCACCATCAAGCCTCCGCGATATTTATAGCCAACATTCATAACTTCAGATCTATCTGAAAGGTTACTGAATTGCCGTCCCTACGGCGCTCGATGGAAGAGAGCCGAACCGTATGAAAAACCTCATCCTCGGATAATGCTGCCACGAAGGTTGACACGGCTGCTGATGTTGAAGCCTCACCGGTAACCACTACCGCATTTTCATTGCATTTCAGTTTTTTCCCGGTCTCAAGTCTGCCGGTAAGCGGATCCACCTCGACAGAACTCAACCTTATCTTCTCGGGAACAACGGCCGCGATATGATCGCAAACAACTGCCAGAGACACTTTCGGACGATTGGCAAAAGCACGCAACATCGCTCGCTGGCTCTCATTCTCGGCCAGGCGACGCTGTTCATACTCATCCCGCACAGCCACTTGACTGCGCAACTGCTCCCTTTGGACATTCAATCTGGACGACATGACTGCATTGACAGCCAAAACAATCAGAACCAGAACCAGAACAGGCATATAGACCCGTCTAAAGAATGCCTGCAGCACCGCCGAACTCTCGGTCGTAGGCTTCAGCAGATCCACCCATCGGAACGAGTTTCTCAACTCTGCAGTCATTCCATCGGCCATAACCGGAATCTCCGTAGCCGTATCCATACAAAACCAACCGACAGGAATAATATTTCTCTCCTTGAGGTCGGCGGCAAGCCTCAATAATCTGTCCCGCCGCACAAACGACACCCGTTCCCCCATACGGCTGCTGAGAAATGTCGCATTGTCGGCAACGACTCGGCGTGCAACTTCACTCTCATACGGTTTGGAAACAACGCCTCGTCCGCATACCACAACAATCACAACAGATCGGGAAGCCTGCGCCAGATCGGCGCGGCCACGCTGCCGGAAAACCGAAAGTGTATAATCTCCCGAAGCATCGTATTCGGCTGAAACAAACAATATGGGAACAAGATACATGACATTCTATGGTTTTTATTTACGACTATAGGCTTCCACCGTTCACACTATCTTTTTGTTTACTCGCCACAAAAAATCACTCTATGACTGTAGGTTTGATGAAAACGTTGAGCGAACGTTCGACCTTGTTGCGTTTATCCTTGCCGAAAAGCCACTTGATAACCGGTATGCGCGCCAAAAACGGTATCCCCTGCGATGAACGCTCAAGGCTGTTCCGGTCAAGCCCCCCAAGAAGCACCATCTCCTCGTTCTGGACCTTTACGATAGACTTGAAACTGCGGGTCGCCGTGCCTGGTGGAGAGTCCTTCTCCGTACGGTCGGTGAATTCGGTCTGTTCAAACTCGATCTCCATGGTGATATGACCGTCCTGCGAAACATATGGCGTCACCTTGATCGACAGATTGGCATCAACCGATTTCCAGGTATATGACTCCGACTGGATTGGGTTTTGTGTACCGTAATAATTATTCTGCACCTCCTTGTAATATTGCGTCTCTCCGCTTGTCAGAATCGCCTCATGCCCATTCAGGGTTGCAAGCTTCGGCGTGGATTGAAGCCGTATCGTTCCCCTCTCCTCAAGAGCCTTCAGGCTCAAATAAAAGTTCGGCGTAACGCGCCCCAGATTTACCGTCCCCTGAATACGCTGTAACAAACTGTTGACGGCAGCTGCATTGAAGGTCATATCTATGCCGCCACCCAATGTGCCTGATGTCGTTGCAGGAGACGTACCCACTCCTCCGCCGATTCCAATTTCATGAATATCGTTACGTTGCACCTCCGCTATGATGATCTCCATAGTGATTAACGGAACCGGCTTGTCGATTGACCGCAAAAACGCTTCGACACGGGCTACATCCCGACGATCTCCTCCAAGAATCAAAGCATTCTGATCCGGAAAGTTCTTGACCTCTATTCCCTCCCTCAAAACAGCCGGAATCAGATCCTCAACCTTCGATACCGAACGATAAACCAACTCGACAACCGTAGCCGATGCAAGACGGTCACTCTGGGCAGAACCGAATACCCAGATGCCACGCTCAGAATAGAACGAATAGGCAGACCCCTTCAGCAAGACTGAAAGCAAGGTCTCGAAATCGGTATCATCAACCCAGATACCAGCCGTAAGCGATATCGGCGTTCTGAAGTAATAGTTCAGTTTCAGCTGTTCGCACAAATCAAGAATAATATCCTGCACATTACCTCGTACTATATGTGCCGTTATGCGGCCGAGCGAATCCACATGAAGTTCATTCTCGCCGAACTGTCGTCGTCGCGCATAGCTCTGAACGGCAGAGCCTCCTTCTCCTGTTTCGGAATATATGCTCCACACGTCATCGACATCCCTTTCTACCGCAAGCGCATTGACCTCGCCCAATGTCCGCAACGCCGCCCCCAAAGGCATATGCCGGACATAGCCCGAAACGCGGCGATCGTACAACACTTCCGGCAGAATTATATTGCGATTGGTCAATGTGGAGACCTTTTTGACCACATCAATCAACCTGTCGCCCCGCAGATCGAATGAGATGGTCGTATCGTTAGGGGCAAAAACTATGTCCGGATCGGGAAGCGGCGCAGCAGGAACCGCCGCCGGAAATATCGAAACAATATTCCCGACGACTTCTACGTCAAGACGGTATTCACGGCACAGGAACCTTAACAGGTCGACGACCTGTGTCCGTGTAAAGTTGCATGACACGGGAGTCTGTGCGACACTTCTCACGCTCAGATTAACTCCGCTTGCACGCGCCACATTGCGCAACAACTCGCTCAACGGCAATCGGCCGGATGTAATATCCACCTCCCGAAGAAGAGTCGAATCACGTTCACTCAGTGCCAAAAGTTTGCGATCTATTTCGGCAAAAAGCAGCGAATCTGCCGCGACAGGCACCGTCCGCGATTCTGTGACAACGGCGGTTTGCTGTGCTGCGACATCCCCAATCGCAATGAGGCAATACATTATTATGACCGACAGCAGTCTCATGGTTTCAACAATTTAACAGTGGGATTAATTCATCCATCGATGTCTCACCGCGTAAAAACATCTCCATACCCGCTTCACGCAGTGATGTAATTCCTCGCTCCGCAAGCATCGCGGATATATCGGTACGATTGCTGCGGGCTGCCGCACACAGGGCTTCATCCATCGGTATCACCTCATAAATAGCCCGACGACCGGAAAAACCCGTATAGTAACAATGTTCGCAGCCGACAGCCTCAAAGTAGCGTTCGACACGGGACAAGCACAACATGCGTTTCACCTCATCGGTTGCCGCAACGGCCCGTTTGCAGTGCGGACAAAGAAGTCGCACCAGTCGCTGGGCGACCGTCATGACCAACGTATCGGCAACCAGATATGGATGTACACCCATATCCGCAAGCCTGGCAACTGCTCCCCATGCCGTATTGGTATGAATGGTGGAGAACAACAGATGTCCTGTCAAGGCTGACCTCACGGCCATCTGCGCCGTATCTCCATCACGCACCTCTCCAAGCATTATGATATCCGGATCCTGTCGTAGGAATGTCCGCAAGGCACTGCCGAAGGTTAGACCGATCTCCTCCTTCAACTGTACCTGATTAACCCCTTCAAGAGTATATTCGACCGGATCCTCAATTGTCAATATGTTATCCGTGGAGAGATTCAACCGACGCAGGGTGGCATAAAGAGTCGTACTCTTGCCCGATCCCGTCGGCCCGCATATCAGGACCATCCCGAATGGCCGGCGGATAGCTCGACTGTAATCCTCGAGCTGTCGCTCCGTAAAGCCCAGGTTACGCAGCTCCAACAGTTCGGACTGACGCGTCAAAAGTCGCATTACCACCTTTTCACCGTAGATCGTCGGCAGAACCGATACACGAACATCAAACCGCACCCCGTCACGATCATACCCGATACGGCCATCCTGAGGCAATCGTTTTTCCGAAATGTCGAGATTGGACAGTATCTTGATCTGATTGATCAGAGGCACATACTGATGTTTGTCAACAACATATCGTTCGGTCAGTTTGCCATCGATCCGCAGCCTTATACGACACCGCTCTTCATAACACTCTATATGTATGTCGCTCGCATAATCACGCAGAGCCTCCCCAATCAAGGAATAGAGAAAGCCCTGTCCCATACCTATATCGGTCAGCCTGCCGGCCGTCGATACAGTTTCTCCGCCCGACCTGTAATACTGCAACAACATCCGTTGAAGGAGATCTTCCGAAACTCCCTTGATCGAAACATGCCAGCCATACAGCACCTCCAGTTCTTCAACTGTTTCGGTGTAGTCCTTCGCTTCGCTGCCATAGAAATATATCCGATCACCGTCACGCCGGTATGGAATCAGACGATAGGCGACGGCATCGGCAGCTGTCAGCAGTTGCAGTATCTCGGCCGGTATATGTTCCTGACGGTTCATTCGCAAAACACCCTTAACAGTGAGTATATGATGAATACGGCTCCAAGAAATGTGACAAACGGTATCGTTGAACGCCGTTTCCAGTTCAACCACCGATACCATACCAGAGAGATCAGCGAAGCAACAATAGCAACCGATAAAAGTCGATTCGGAGCCAGCACCGGCGACATTGCCATCATATAACACCAGTCACCTGCCCCGAAGTTGTTTCCGAGAGGTCTCGCAGCGCCGTAACGCACTTTCAAGTATAGCAGCAGAGACAACAGCAGCAAGCCTGTCAGAATAGCGCCTGCACACACGTTGTACAGCGCCTCTTGCCATGATTCGAGACAAGCGCAAACAAGAACCGAGGATACCCCGGCAGCAATCAACCACAAAATTGATACTCGTCGGCGTCGGAAATCCGAAATTACGACTGGCAATGACATTGCGGCAGGCACAAGCCGTATGATGTTCTCGCACCACATAAGCGTTCAGTCCTTAACCGTTTCACGGAGATTCTTCTCTTCATCTATTTCCCAGACATTGTACACTCCGTCTCCGTCGAAATCGACGACAGCCGTAGCCGTAGCCCTGAATCCATGTTCCGAGGCTTCAACTATTTCGATCAGATAATTCGCCGCACCGCCATCGGTAACCAGTTTCGACTGTTCGAAACCCAACTCTTCAAGCGATGACGAATAGCGGGAATAGGTATAAAAATTCGATCTCTGCAGAGTATGCAGATAGGTCAACTGCTGCTGTGCCTCGGTAGCCTTTGCACGCGAAATCAAAGGCATCAGATTGGGCAGGGCGATCAGTACCAGGATTCCGATTATGACCAATACCACCAATAGTTCCGACAGTGAAAAAGCGCGGAGACAGCAACGGTTCAAATTTCGTAAACAGGTTTGCATAAGGTTAGAAGTTCGTTTATAACAAAGTTATGTGACTCCGATGCATTAAAGTGCATAAAAAACCGAAAATCCAATCTTACACAAAGAGGGGTAATGCACTGATTATCAATCAATACCGCCACAAGACATCTTATCACAAGCTTGCATAAACGCAAGGCTCTGCAAATCAGTTTTATATCCGACAGATGAAGCCGTTGAATATCTGTCATTCTATGGCTTAATCGAGCATCAGTCAACCTGAATCTCAGATTACACACTTAAAATAAGTTATGATGCTGTACAGGAATACAGGATATCTGACACCACAATGAGACATATAGTCCACAAGAAGTACTCTCGGTATGTCGTCGACATCGCCATCTTCCAAAATGGTCCTGCTGCAAATCCAATTGCCGATAAAACATGACAAAAAAATCGGTCGGAAGGAAAAATCCCTCCGACCGAAATCTGTTTCACCGATTTATCACACTACCGTTTTGGGGGTCGGCAACGCAGTTTGGGTGGATTAACAGGGTCATAATACCCTATATGGCGTGCATAATTGGACAAGTCATGCGGACAAAACCAATATGTAGCTCCTTCATGGCCTACGCCAAACCATACAGATCCTACCCCAATGCTATCCAACCGGCCATAGCGATCCAAGACCAGCATCGTCTCCTTGCCCAACCTATAATCTGCGACAGTATCGTCCCACGTAAACAGTTTACCATCCTTCTCTATATAGCGGGCAAACAACGGATAAAGTTTTGTCGTATCTACGAAATAATATTGGTCTGTATCTTTTTCCATAATAAAAAACTCTATCAATCCATCCTCATTAATATAATATGTCCCATCATCGTCCATATACGGAACTACTTCAAACCAATCGCTGTTATCCCTCAATCTGCACGTGAGAAAATTATCCACTGCTATTTCGATGGCATCTTCCAACGTGCCGGTTACAGCCTCATGACGCCGCAGAACACCACATCCGCCAAAAAAACCTCCACAAAAAAGAAAAAGCAAAAAAAACGCAAGTGCAGAGCTTTTCTTATTGATATTCAATTTCCCACATTTTGTGTCTCTTGATGTCATTTGTAATTCTATTTAAAAAATCAGATTTATATTTCCCTTGTTTCAAGCAATTTATATCAACAGCATAATCTGCATTATGTGTTTTACGGTCAATCTCAATCATAAATCCAAACATATCTCCGTCTAATTCCATAGCACATCGCTGATAAAGCTCCTTTTCTATATCTTCAAGTGAAACCTCCGCATATTGTATTGTTTCATTGTCATTAATTATTTGTTTTCGCTCTATTTTTCCTTTCTGTAACCAGTAAATTTCAACTCTATCTTCATCGTATGTCCAAACAACTGAAAAGTTTGCATAAGTAGAAGATAAATAAAAAGCATTTCCATTTTTTTGATAGAAATCATCTACTTGCTGTGCAGTTAAATCTTGATTTCGTTTGATAGCATATTGCATTGTTGAACAAGATACTAAAAAAGAAAAAACAAAGAATAAGACTATTATTGTATAACTCTTTCTCATTATTTCTGCCCTCCCATTCTTAAAAAGTCTGCCCATTTAACTGTTGTCAAATCACCGTCTTGGTTGAAAAATGTTACTGTGCTGCTTCTAACACCAGTTACAAAAGTATTCCCTTTGTAACCTCTGTTTGTCATTATTTTTGGTCCGCTATAATCAGCATCGGAAGGAGTGGAACTCCCTAATGATATACCATGTACAGGTGAAAGGCACCAGGCCGGTACAATTGTCAGGACAACTAATGCCATAACCGGCACCACCGACAATAAAGACTTAAAAATCTTCTTCAATCGTGGTTTCATCACATGCTTGATTTTTTAATTCATCAAAATAGCTCGTTGCTTGTCGCCGCAACTCCCCAAGATCATAGATCGGAGCCGCATGCAGATAAAACTCTTTATAGTATATCACGCTGTCAATATTGTCAGTATACCCTCCAGGATATTCATACCTCACAAACTCAGCCTTCGCTCTCCGTAACGTCAATAAAAACTGGCGGGGTTCCGGCCTGAATCTCATCACCGGAAATCCTTTGAGCGTGTCAAGATAATATGGCCCAATAGTGTCATAATAGAGCATGAAAGAGTCGTCAAGACTGTCAACGGCTTCCGCTTCATCAATACTGCTGGATTCACATACCTTGATATCGATAGGATCAGGAACAGGTTCAAAGACCAAGTCATCACCGTAAGGATTATAATATCCATTAGTGTGTACACTTATCTCTGCCTGTAAGAAATAATCGGATGTGCTCAGAAAACTATGTGGTGGAAAATTGTACCCATCGAGGTGATATTGCAAATAACGCAGCAAATATTCTTCACGACTGAACGAACTGTCTGCCGGATTATAACAGGCCCGGAAGATCGAATCGGATACCACATAATCGTCACCACCAAGTTTAAATATCACCGGATTCGGGATAGTGATGGTATCGACGATGAAATGATCCGAAATATTTCGCGGATAAGACGTCGCCTTATTTTGTGCTCTTCGGCGATCAAGATCAATATCCCAAATACTCAATTTGTCACGCAGTTCGGCGTAGGCCTTCCCTTCGAGACATATCTCCTTAATGCAATACATCTCGAATATTAATATCAACCCAAGAGCTATACCCAACGTGGCTTTCAAAATTTCACCTATCTTCATCTCTATCATTATTACTAAACAATCCTATTATCTTATCCAAAAATGATCTTTTCTCCTTTTTCTCCTTTTTATATTCTATAGGCAAATTCTTCATCATGTCAGCAATATTACGAGTAGGCAACAATAAAGCTCTGTTCTCACTATTAGACGTTTCTGTCATAAAACCCTTATCTTCATTATTATGCTGCATTCCTAAAGTATGTCCTATTTCATGCAAGACAGTTCCTATATTTGCCCTATCTGCTTTTGAATTATCTACATAGATCCTATAGTGATCCTTTGCAAAACCATTTACAATTTTCCCATCTTGTTGCCATTTATAATAATCATCCCGAGTATTCGGGTTCTTCTCTAGATCTGTGACCGTATATGAATTCCCAATACTACTGTCCGATGCTATGTATTCATTACCTTCTTGAAGGCTCAATTCAAACTTAATCGTATATTCTTCACCATTATATTCATATTTACATATCAATCTATTAAAAAAATCTATAGCGTTTTGTAACGATGCCTTAATTAATTTTTCTTCTGTTACATATATATTATAATAATGATAATATACGGCACAAATCGTTATGGTCTTTGTTTGTTCATCTATAACAACTTTACCCCTCTGACCATCAGGATCGATATAGTTAACCGGATTCCCAAAGCAATAGGTATAGGGACTCACCGAATAATATTCCCGCAGTTTGGGGTCTTGCTGCATGAAGACCGGTATCCGAAATCCGAAGCCTCGCGCATGGAAATCCAACAGGGCCGCTCCGAACTCCGTCTGATCCTCCTTACCCGAAAAGGTGTAACGATTGTCACTGTTCTGGATCATCGTGGAAGTACTCCAGGCTCCGCCATAAGGATAATAATTATATTCGCCTATAACTTCTCCATCCTCGATGATCACACGGGTACTCCCCAGATGGTCCGTAATATAGTAGTTCGGTATGTATGTCTCCCCGGAGGACGTATGTGATACCCTAAACCGCCCTCCGCCAAATGCCGCACTCTCAAGAGAGACAGACTCAATATCTCCACTGTCAGGGTCCCGTTCAACATCATAGACCAGAGACCCGACATACAACTTCCCGGACCCACCGGCCGTCATTACGGCAAGCTTGGTCCCATCGGCAAGATAGGTATACTCCAACATAAGAGTATCTCCATGGCTGATTTGTTGTGGCAAATTAAGAAAATTATATGCAATATCCAAATTATCGACACCATTAGTCGTCATATTTCCGTTTGCATCATATGAATATGCCATCTCCGCCAGATAATCCGCTGAATGTAGAACAATCTCCGGCTCCGGTATACAAACCTTGTCGATTTTATTGCCATCGTAAGATATAACATAGTTCTCCCCAACGTAATCTCCATCTCGAACCCTCTGCAGTCTTTTGATGTTACCGTTTCTGTCGTACTGCATCTGACGTTCAACATGCTGGTTAGAAGCCGTTCCGTTAATATACTGCCGCGTATCGGTCAATCGCGACAAGCCATCATAGCTGAAAGCATAAAGATTCTGGTCATCACCCGGCGCAAACTGCCACTCCCATTCGGTTATATTGCCCGAATAACTCGGCGTTGTAGTCGTCTTCGTCGGATCGTAATAATGCAAATCCATCGAGAATACAGGAATAGTGACAGGTATAGGTGTTATGGAGCCTATTAAAGAATCGGCCAACGACCTGCCCTTTATGATACCACCACCTATATCATTAATTGATGTAACTTCCTTACTTGTTAGCCAGCCCTGAATATTATAGCTCAAACTCTCTCGAAAAGCATTTAACCCGCCATCATATTTCTTTTCTATCAATGTTCCGAGATCATCATACGTATAATTTACCTCTGCCTGCTGCGACTGCTCATTGTCGGTCAGAAATTCAGCCGTCTCACTCAGCAGGCGTCCTCGATTGTCATATGTAAATGCCTGCAGATATGACTGATCACAAAGCACTGTTTCACCGTCACCCGTATGGCTATAATGCTGCAGCGACGACAATATATTGCCGTTGTAATCATAGTCATACGATATGCGTAATATCCCCCCGAGCGAATTCTGTTCGACAAGCTGAATTACACGCCCATGCGAATCGTAATAATAAACCCGCACCGTACCAATGCTATCATCCGTTGCAGCCAGAACCTCTTCGGTTTTCAGCCCTTTAAGATGCATCATATCAACCTGCGACTGAATAACCAGGTCATTAGATTCAAACGACATGTCGGGACGATTCGAATACCCGCCGTATCGGACGACAAGACAATCTTCTCCTGCCGCATCCGTAATTATCGCAGGATACAGCGAGGTTGAAAACAGATTGCGGAGCGACTCTGTAGAAGACGTATAACTACGTATGAACTGCCGTACCGGACGATCGAGATCATCATACAGAGTAAACAACCAGTCATTATCCTCACGCATATTACCATCCTGGACAGCCACTACACGATCACGCTGGTCGTAAACCGTATATATTACATCCCGACCCGGCAAACGCGTTTCGATCTCACGGCCACGAGAGTCATATGTATAGCTATAACAATATTTAGAAGCTATATCCTGATCAATAGCACAATCCTCCAACAATGCTATCGCTGCACTTCCTTCCGGCGACACAACCCATCGCAACAATCCAAGATCGTCATACACATAATACGTATCGGCATATTCCCCAGCGGAGAGCACGGCCCTTGACAATATCGTATGTCCGTAAGAGTCCGAATACGATATCACCGTATGGCCATCCTCATCCACGGTCGTTGTTTTGAAAAGAGTTGC
This sequence comes from uncultured Alistipes sp., assembly GCA_900550925.1. Taxonomy (GTDB): domain Bacteria; phylum Bacteroidota; class Bacteroidia; order Bacteroidales; family Rikenellaceae; genus Alistipes. Next base: position 67,912 of record URTU01000002.1, read on the forward strand.
GGCCGGGCGGTATGCCAACGCCTCCAAAGATCCGTTAGAGGTCACCCGAAGATTTCGCACTTCATTGGCTGCATTGAAAGCATAAGCATTAGACGAATAACGCCCGCCCAGTGAATTGTTTAGATCGGGCATATAGTTCTTAGCCTCTCTGTCCAAAGGTGTACCGTCGTATGCTATTTGCGAATATGGTGCAATAGAGTTGGTTGCTCCGACATTAAACTTATCACGATAGAACTGCTCCTGACTAATCCATGCCTGAGCGACATACGCACCGGCATTATCATCTACGGCAAAAGGCAAATAGTCTCGACAAGGTCTGCCTATTGCATCGTAACCCGTTTGTTTGACAATATCGGCACCAGAGGTAGCGCCCGCAACAGCTATCGTCTGCATAGGCCGCCCAAGTCCGTCATAATACAACCTGTTGACTACCGTATGTTCGGCCGCAGAATCGAGAGCTGCTATCTGATCGATATACGGGAACTCAACTTCCCGCCAATAAACTATGTTGGAATAACCTTTCTCAATATCCCCAACTTTCAATTCCCGACGATAATAGGTCGTCTCCGAAGGTATATCTACAATGATCGAATCCAGCCCCAGACATATAGTTATGTCTCCAAAAGCAAATGGCGTCACAGTTCCATGTAATCCTGGATTGACTTTCTCAAAATCCGGCTGCGGATCCTCATCAATATATTCCCAATGTTCCATATCCGTACTGGCCTGCCAGCGCATAATCAATTTATACGGATTCGGGCGACTGACACCTTTCAAAACCAACTTGTCATCACGCTTTGTCAGCGATATGGTTCCTCCGTCAAAATGGGTTTTGACGCCTACAATATTCGAGTAAGCCTTGGAACTGCCACTGGTAACCTTGCGGCGGTAATACTCCGTACATGATACGAGCGGTCTCGGCCAAAGTTCCAGGCCGGTCTGGCCTTCCACCGTCTGCCAATTACCTATCTCCGGATCCCAACGTTCCCACGAATAGGAATATGTCCCAGTGCCGGCCAGTGCCGGCTGGACAGACTGAATCTTCTCCGGTTGTTCTCCAAGCTCATAAATGCGGTCACTGCCCTCGATCCTGCCGCCGAACAGCGAGTGCAGTCCCTCCTGAGAATATGTAAATATTATCCGGTAAGAGGTGTTATCGTTGTCCATCTTATCCTTGAACAACACTTGTACCTGCCCGAGCAATATATCCTGAGTAGTATAATTAGGCTTGAACACTATATTCAACCGACTGGATGTAAAATATACACTATCGACCTGCCCCTGTATATCAGGCATAATCGTTATCAGTTCCAGATTTCCCAGACAGATCAGTTCCTCATCTCCGACAAGTGGAGGCTGGGTGTAAAAAACCAATGTACCATATTGCCCGCCATCTGACGGAACATTGAAGTGTGACTGCTCCAGTTGCCACTGTTTCTGCTGTGCAAAAAGCTGGAAGGTCCCCAACAATATGCAAAAACATAAAAATATATTGCGTTTCATAACTAATCCTATTTAAAAATGATATTGATATTGTTCGATGATGCCGTTCCGATCCCGTTTCTCTATGAGGCGCCCGAAAGCATCATAATCAAAATAAAAATCATTGCCCGAAAAATCGGTCATACGTGTCAGGCCTACATGCGGTTTATAATCATACAGTGTAACCGTAGCCGGCAATGAGCGCAATGTATTGCGCAAAGCATCAGACAGCCCCAAATTCAGCGGAGTCTCCATAGAACCTGTAACAGCCTCCATCTCCGTAAGCGTAATATCGAACAACTTTGCCAGCGGATAACGGCCGCGATATCCCCAGACATAACACGTCGACACACCGCTCCGGTCGGTTGTTTGGCGAACATTGCCCTCATGATCGTATGCATCATACTCAACAAATGTTGCATATGTAACATCTGTCGCGAAGATATCCTCCGACGACACCGTCACAGGTACTGTAATCTCGGCTGTTTCTGTACGGCTCGGCAACAACAGATTGCCACCTGCATACATGGCATAATCATATCGCAATGCCGAAACAAGTTGTTCGGCTCCACCGTTACGCTGTAACGTATTCACAACATGAGACGGATACGACAAAAGATGTCTCACCACCACCGGATCCGAGTCGGAGACTCCTTCATAAAGATACCTGACATAACGCCGCGCAACCGTTCCCTCCGAATCGACAAAGGACATACAGCCGACCTGTCCTTTGGCATTGTATGTTATATGCTCCGAAGTCGACAGTTCTTGTCCCTCGCCATACATTGTAACAATCTTATCCGTCAGACGATTGTCCCCCGTATAAATCTTACCGGAACAGTAATTGTAACCGGCCGGTATGGTAAAGGCAACATAATCAACCGCAGCCGCCTGATTATGATCTTCATATACGAACTCCTCTCTTTGGACTATATTATTCTGACTGTCAAAATATGTTTTCGACAGCAGTCTGCCACGACGGTAATGTCTCGAATTGGGCTTTCGCTGAATATTATTTATATAAGACGTATCACATATAGGGTTATCCATCGGAACCGATATGGCTACATGGCACTGTCCCTCATAATTATCCGGATCGGTTTGGTAACAACTGAAATCATATTGAATACTTGAACCGTCAGAGCGCAATTCGGTAACGCGGCTATACTCAAGATGGGTCCTGTCAAAGGTGTTGACCGTACTTTGTATAAGCGGAATCTTCGTGCTAAGGCTGCCCTCTCTATACGCATAGAATCGCGGAAAATGGAGCATGATACCGGATGAATGCCCATCCTTGACATACCTGTATTCCCTCACTACCGTGCCATTATCGGCATCATGATCTGTAATCCGTTTAATTCTGACTCCGCCACATTCATTACTGTCGGGATACAACGTTGAATAATGGTCCAACCGGGCCAGGAACGGAGCTTCATAGTGCATTGTATCCTGACCTGTGGGAGGTTCAATAGGTTCCGGTTCCAAGAATGAATTATTCGATCGCCGTTTCAGGACGGCTAAATAAGCCGTATTGCCTTCATACTCAAAATCCGTAAAACCTTTGGTCGGATATTCTATCCGCTTCAAGCATCCTGTCACCCCATATTCAAATCGCGGATCATTCTGGTCGTTTACAATTACCTCATCCATAGTGACAGAATTCTCTATCGCCGTAGCGCCCGTCCAACCGACAGTACCATTATAATAGTTCCAGAAATCCACTTGTGTCGTCAGAATATCCGGATACGCATGGTTTTCATAATAATGCATTTTGTATGTTCCCTCACCCGAAAGTGCCAGACTGTCCATTATGGTACGGTTGTTCTTTGTACGGTAGTAAAAATCACATGCCCGCAACAGTTGTGTCGTATCCATGGCATTCTTTACCGTAATCCTATCGAGCTTCAGCAACGTCTGAACGGTGTTGGCATACATCGATCGATGATCGGTCGGATCAGAAGAGGTTGTAAAAACCTCGCGGGCGGCTTTCGGAGAGTATTCAAACGAGACTCTTACCCCGTCCTCAACCTCGATACTTGACAAGTAAGTAGTTGCAACAATATGTGCGTACTTGGAGATATATCTCATTCCACCATATGCATCTTCTCCAACCATATTATCCCCATCCGAAAAAGAGACTGCATATATATTATTTTTGTCAGGACCAGAGATTGATTGTTGATGATACCGGTTAGACGTATCCAGATATTCCAACGTTATCTTACGGCCGTTAGGAGCCTTAACCTCTGCCAAATACCAGCTGACAATCGGACTCTCGCTTAAAGGCGAACACATGAACAGCCCAGACGCCAAGGAATAATTCCCTTTTATGCTGTATTCCAGATATGGGCTATAACTATTCGGATGCGCCTCCTTAGTACCGAACAAGTATTCATAACCATCATCGGTAGTTATAACGATATAGCTGGCATCCAACGATCCACTCAGATGCAAGTCGATGGAATACGTATCATTATTACCACCTGTATTAAATACCTGAATATTACGGTGACCATCGAGCATAAACGATCCGGAGTGCCCCATAAAGTTGAAATGAAAGACATCTGGCTCCGTTTCCGTATTGTTAACTGTATAATGAAAGTCGTCAAGCAACTCTCCTCCAACTTCCATATCAAGCAACCGATTATCATCATAAGACACGTTCCCCAGCATAAATCCATAACGCGAGGCGCCCGTACTCATCACATCGTCTGGCAAACCGTTTATTTCACGCGTAATAACGCCGCCACAATTCAGAAACCAGTTCAATCCCAGGATACCGGTCTGTCGACTAGGCACCAAGCCATTGGATGCATAACCTATTCCTACCGACAAATCGAAATCACGGTCTGAATATAAATATATCGGAATATCGACACGTGCCGTGCCGGTATATAGGTCTACGGGAGTATTCCCATATTTTACGAATTCCCATGTTTGAGGAGCTGGATTGTATCCCGACATGGGATCAGTTGGTTCATTGTCGTAGGGGGACCACGACTGTTGTGCATAAACAGTAGAGCATACCGTCGCACATAAACATAACATCAAAAAAAATCGCTTCTCCATAGTATTTAGGTTTAGTATGTTTTGGGGGTAGTATTTACTCGGCAAACAATCCGATATTATATGTCAAAGCATTTCTTCAGATTCGGCCCGTCACGCATCCACTAATATGAAGCGCACACAATCTGAAGCGCCGAAGAGAGAATTAGAGCCACAAACTGTAACCCGGTTTTAAAGTCCAAGCAAGGCTATAAGCAACTTCTAAACCCAATCATGGCCTCATGCGGCCAATCGCAACAATCCGTTCAAGTGTAGTTAGTTCGGTTATTAGTTGTTAACAAAGATAGGATATAACGAGCGGCAATATTGTAAAAAAACTCCATAATCCAGCCTTACACACAATGGACAACACATTGATTATCAGTACGCTTACTTGGCAATTATCTTATCGCGCCCTTACAAAACCGCAACTGTCTGCCAGTCAACATGATCCTAAATGAGGCTTATTTGTAGAAATCCGTAATTATTACAAATTTTCTGTAGGCATCCTGAATCTGCGCCCTCGTATCCCCGATACGATCAACAACTATTTGCAACTATTTTTGGCCGGCAAACAAGCCAAAATGCGAAGCAAACAATGAATAGCTAACCACAAACAACCTCAAGAATGATTCCATTGGTGATAATCGACATTCTATTCATCGCGGTATTGACCCTTGCTGTCCAGAGAAGTCTCAGATACTACAAACGCACCGTAGCAGCCCGTTCCGAAGCCCGCCTTGCATATATCAGAACATTAATTGAGACCGTATATGTATTTGGCAACAAACCCGACATGCTGCAGTCTCACATCAAACATGAGATGTCGATCAAGAAACTGTTATTATACGGGGTGATCGAGCGTCAGCCAACCGAAGCTTCAGACCCGGCACTGAGAATCAATGAAACCGATCAGCTATTATACCAGTTGCTGCAAAACGGCTTCTCTCCCCGCGAATTGTGTGTAATATTCAACCTAAACAATATCAACAGCCTATATGTCAAATACCATAGAATAAACAGGAAGCTCGAACGACAAAACATTTCGAATCATGAGGCCGCTGTACCGGAATCCAGGATATCTTACACCACAAGGAGACATATAGTCCACAAGAAGTTCTCTCGGCATGTCGCCGACATCGCCGTTTTCCAGAATGATCCTGCTGCAAATCCAATTGCCGATAAAACATGACAAAAAAATCGGTCGTAAGGAAAAATCCCTCCGACCGAAATCTGTTTCACCGATTTATCACACTACCGTTTTGGGGGTCGGCAACGCAGTTTGGGTGGATTAACAGGGTCATAATACCCTATATGGCGTGCATAATTGGACAGGTCATGCGGACAAAACCAATATGTAGCGGCTTCAGGACCATCGCCAAACCATACATATCCTTTCCCAATGCAATCCAACTTGCCATAGCGCTCCAAGGCCAACAGCGTTTCCTTGCCCAACCTATAGTCTGCAACAGTATCTCGCCATGTAAACAGTTTACCGTCCTTCTCTATATAGCGGGCAAACAACGTATCTACGAAATAATATCGGTCCGGCTCCTTTTCTATAATAAAAAACTCTATCAGCCCATCTTCATTATAATAATCACGCTGATCATGAGAATTCCAATGTGGAATAATCAGAAACCAATCGCTGTTATCCCTCAATCTGCACGTGAGAAAATTATCCACTGCTATTTCGATGGCATCTTCCAACGAGCCGGTTACAGCCTCATGGCGCCGCAGAACACCGCACCCGCCAAATACCAAGACTAAAACCAATAGTGTCAATAAACCTTTCTTCATAATTATCCTACTATACCCATAACAACAATCTCCGGCAGCCATGGTTGATGTTTTCCATCATTCACGGTAAACGCCTGCTCACTCCCAAGGAAAATATAATATTGTCAATCAGGCATCATTACCGCCATATAATATTGAAAGCAACAGAAAGGCAATCAATGCTGCGTTTATGAATAACGACGTAAACAACTGATTACTTCTCAATGCTGTTGCATCATCTTCACCCTCTTTCTCCCGTTTATCTTCAAGCCGCGCCCACCATGCAATCTCCACAACGGTCAACACAACGACTAAAACAAGCCCTATTATTTTCAAAGTCATCATATGTATATTCATTTACGTTTCCGTATAAACGCTTTCTGTGCCACCACAGATCCTTCATCGTCAACGGTCAGCAGGCTGTCCCTTGCCCCGGATGAACCTGTGCTCGCCCATACCGGCCTCATCATGTAAATCATCAAAAATTGCCTCAATAACCTACTATAACCGATATTTTTTCGAGGCATACTTTTGATCATCTTTACTCAGCGGAAATCAACTGCTTAAGGTTCCGCCATCCGTTGCCGTAGAGACCTTGCTATTTATCAACAATATATACGGTTACAAGTCCTTTGCGTTCGTCAAAGATAAGATCCTGAATCCGAATCTTCTTTTTCCTTAGACGCAGGACTCGCCTGACATCTTCTTTTGTCGTTACCTCCTTATTGTTATAAACATACGTTATCTTAACCGTGTCCTGTTGGCACCCGGAACTCAAGACTTTATCAGTTATGCATCTATTTACATACAGGTATCCATCCTTTGCTTTTTTAGTGCGCAAGTGATAAACCATTTTAGTATTAGTAGGATCAACTTTAATCCAACTTGTACTAAATCTTTTAAGTTGAGAGTAAAATAGACTATTAAAAATATCCGAGGTTAATTTGCGAGGCACACGACCTTTATTTTGATAAACGAGCAAGTTGTCTATATAAGCAGACTCCTTATCGAAAGAGGGGTTGTGTCCAGCCACAGCTGTTTCTGCTTGAGCATTTAATCCAAAAGAAACGCCCAGCCAGGTTAATATCAAAAAGATAATAGTTCTTTTCATAATGTACTATTCTTTAAAAACCAGCATATGAAAGCCAAATGTTTGTTTAAAACTCAATAACATAAGAGTAACCAACACCATACTATTTATTATCAACAATATACACGGTTACGAGTCCTTTGCGTTCGTCCAAGATAAGTTCCTGAATCCGGATCTTGTTTTTCCTTAAACGCAGGACTCGCCTGACATCTTCTTTTGTCGTCACCTCCCTATTGTTATAAACATACGTTATCTTAACCGTGTCCTGTTGGCACCCGGAACTCAAGACTTTATCAGTTATGCATTTATTTACATACAGGTATCCATCCCTCGCTTTTCTTGTGCGCATGTGAAAGGTTCTTGTCTTGTTAGTACTGTCAATTACCATCCATGCTTTACTGTTCGATGTTTCAGGATGAGTGTAATATAGACTATCAAAAACATCTGACATTAATTTTCGAGACTTGTGATCCGTATTATAGATCAAGTTGTCCAGATACATGCTCAACTCATAGGCATGGTACGCCTCATAACAATAGTTGCCTGGACGTTTGGCTTGAGCATCTAATCCGAAAAAGCTCAATAGAATAAATGTCAGATAGAGAGAGGCTTTCATGTTCAGTCAGGTTATTTGTCAGCAGTGTTTTATTTCGGATCAAACCATGTAGGAACGTATGCGCAATCAGGTCATAGAGTATGTCGGTCTGGTCGGGCAACACCGACGCAACAGCCGTCAGGAAGATAACTCAGGTCTGCAGAACAGGCATCCAAAGGATTCCTGTTGGGCAATATACGAAAATTACCCCATAAACGCAACCTTTTCAGAAAGTTTCAATAGAAATTCCGGCGGCCCGGCCAGAAACCTCCGCACAAAAAAATTCCGGCCGCAAGGATCTCTCCCTGCGGCCGGAACCGAAATCTCTGCACAGACGGTATAAGCCGGGTTCTGTACTCCGACGGGCGGAGCCTCTACCATTAATCTACGACGCCGGTCTCCCGACGCCTCAAGCAACCTACCCCCCGACATCGGACGAGTAACCCTTAACTGTCGGTATACATGGTCTTGCAACCCGCAAGGCGTACGGCCGGAATGTGTCACCACCTCCGCGGTGGGCTCTTACCCCACCTTTTCACCCTTACCGTGCACACGGCGGTTCTTTTCTGTTACGCTGCTACACCCTCACGGACGTCTTCCCGTTAGGAAGTGCGGCACTCTGTGTTGCCCGGACTTTCCTCTCTCCCTCGTCGGGACAGCGGTAGAGCCCGTCTCTGCAGATATCGAGGCCGTAACCGCGATGTCGAAACACCGCGATTACGGCATTTGTTTTACCAGATTATGACACGTTCGCTCTCGGGGCGGAACATTGCGCCATCCTCGATCCCGAATGCCTCATAGAAGGTCGGAATATTGGGCAGCGTACCGTTCACACGCCACTTGCCGAGCGAGTGGACATCGAGTTTGGTCAGACGTGCGATCTCCTCGTCACGGATATTCTGTCCCCACAGCGTCGCATAGGCCAGGTAGAAGCGCTGGTCGGCCGTGAAACCGTCGATCGGTGCCGGAGCCTCCTTGCCCTGCAACGAGTTGTGGTAAGCCGTATAGGCTATGCGCAGACCTCCCTGATCGGCAATATTCTCGCCCAGGCAGAGACGGCCGTTGGCATAGAGCGCCGGCTGATCACCCTTGGCCGGCAGAACAACGATCGAGTCGAACTGTGCAACCAGTTTCTCGGCGCGTTCGTTGAAGGCCTTGGCATCGGCCTCGGTCCACCAGTCGTTCATGTTGCCGTCCTTGTCGAACTTGCGGCCCTGATCGTCGAACCCGTGAGTCATCTCATGGCCGATCACAACGCCGATAGCTCCATAGTTGACAGCATCATCGGCATCGGGATTGTAGAACGGCGGCTGAAGAATTGCGGCCGGGAAGCAGATCTCATTGGTTGTCGGGTTGTAATATGCATTCACCGTCTGGGGCGACATGAGCCACTCCTCGCGGTCAACCGGCTTGCCCAGACGGTTGATGTTGTCGGCCGTGTGCCAGCGCATCGCCTCGACGATATTGTCCCAATAGCTCTTCGAGGCATCCACGGCAAGCGTCGAATAATCCTTCCACTTGTCGGGATAACCGATCTTAACCGTAAATGCAGCCAGTTTCTCATGTGCACGCGCCTTCGTCTCGTCGCTCATCCATTCAAGCTCGTCGATATGCTGGCCGAGCGCCGTCTGCAGGTTCTTGACCAGCTCCAGCATGCGCTCCTTGTCGGCGGCCGAGAAGTACTTGGCCACATACATCTGTCCGACGGCCTCCGAAAGCATGCTGTTGGGGACTGCCATAACGCGCTTCCAACGCGGTTTCATCTGCTGTTTTCCAGACATTGTCTTGCCGTAGAACTCGAACGAAGCCTGCTGGAAGTCATCGCTCAGGTAGGATGCCGCAGCATCGATATATGTTGCCGCAAGATAGTAGCGCAGATCCTCCAGAGGAGCATTCTTGAGAATGTCGTTGGCCTTCTCGAGCGACGAGGGGGTCGACACGATCAGCGACGAGAAGTCGCCGATACCCATGATCTTGTAATATGTCGGCCAGTCGATGGCGTCGTAACTCTTCTCGAAATCCTCGCGGGTCATCGGGTTGTAACGCGCCTCGGTATTTCGCAGCTCGACGTTCGACCAGAACTTGTCGGCCAGCGCCATCTCGACATTCAGCACGCCGTCGACAGCCTTTCCGATCTCCTCCTCGGGCATGCCGTACAGGCGGAAGCAGGTTGCCAGGTAGGTGCGATAATCCTCGCGGATCTTCTCGTTCTCGGGCAGCAGGTAGTAGTCGCGGTCCGACATCATCAGTCCCGACTGCGCGAAATAGAGCGCATTGATCTCGCTGTTCATCATGTCGGCACCCACACCGCACCCGAAGAAGGGATTGGCTACCGATGCATGCATGCCGGCAATCACCGGAGTAAGTTCCGAACGGTCGCTGATCGCCAGGATCTTCTTTACCGTCTCGGCGATTGGAGCCGCACCCTCGTTGTTAAGCCGCACCGAATCCATACCGAGTTTGTAGATGTCGGTAATCTTCTGCTCGACGCTTCCGGCAGCCGGTTTGCTGTCGTTCATCGACTGGAACAGCTCGTTGATACGTTTTTCGTTATTCTCGGCCAGAACATCGAATGCCCCGTAACGCGAATATTCGGGTTTCAACGGATTCTTCTTCTGCCAGCCGCCCGTAGCAAACTGGTAGAAATCCTCGTTCAGCGCCACCGAGCGGTCGAGATTCGTCGTATCGATTGCCGGCACCGAACTCTTCTGCTGTGCCCCTCCGCATGCGGAAAGGACAGCGGCCGAAACAATTATCATCAGTTTTTTCATTTTGTTAAGTGTTGAATTAAAAAACGGGAGGCCGCTTTGTAGGCTGCACCTCCCTACGATTATCTTAAATACCAGTTATCAGTTTGTTATTCTTCGCTCACGGCAGCCACACCCGGCAGAACCTTGCCTTCGATAGCCTCGAGCAAGGCGCCGCCACCGGTCGATATGTAGGACACCTTGTCGGCCATGCCGAACTTGTTGATACAAGCCACCGAGTCGCCGCCGCCGATGAGCGAGAAGGCGCCTTTTGCGGTAGCCTTGGCGATCGACTCGGCAATGGCACGCGAACCGGCCGTGAACTTGTCGAACTCGAATACGCCGGCAGGACCGTTCCACAGAATGGTCTTGGCATCCTCGATAACGGCTGCAAAGGCCTTGCAGGTCTCCGGACCGGCATCCATACCCTCCCAACCGTCAGGGATTTCGTTTGCGGGGCAGATCATCGTATTTGCGTCGTTCGAGAAAGCGTCGGCTGCCACGCAGTCGCTGCCCAATACCAGGTTTACACCCTTGGCCTTGGCCTGTGCGATGATGTCGAGAGCCAGGTCGAGCTTGTCATCCTCGCAGATCGAGTTGCCGATCTTGCCGCCCTGGGCCTTGGCGAAGGTATAGGTCATACCGCCGCAGAGGATTAGGTTGTCCACCTTGTCCATCAGGTTCTCGATGATACCGATCTTGGTCGACACCTTCGAACCGCCCATGATGGCCGTGAAGGGGCGTTTGATATTCTTGAGGATGTTGTCTACGGCCTGAACCTCCTTCTCCATCAAGTAGCCGAGCATCTTGTCAGCAGGGGCGAAGTAGTCGGCGATGACGGCCGTCGAAGCGTGCTTGCGGTGAGCCGTACCGAATGCATCGTTGATGTAGCAGTCGGCATACGAAGCCAGCGTCTTGGCGAACTCCTTCTGCGAAGCCTTCATGGCCTTCTTTGCCTCCTCGTAAGCCGGATCATCCTTTTCGATGCCGACCGGTTTGCCCTCCTCCTCGGGATAGAAACGCAGGTTTTCGAGCATCAGCACCTCACCCGGTTTCAGCGCTGCGGCAGCATCGGCGGCCTTGGCGCAGTCGGGAGCGAACTTGACGGGTACGCCCAGTTGTTTCGATACGGCATCGACGATCTGGCCGAGCGACAATTTGGCATTGGGTTTGCCCTTGGGTTTTCCCATGTGCGACATGATGATGAGGCTGCCGCCGTCGGCCAGCACCTTTTTCAGTGTAGGCATGGCACCGCGGATACGGGTATCGTCGGTGATCTGTCCCTGTTCGTTCAAAGGCACGTTGAAATCCACGCGAACGATTGCGCGTTTGCCTTTAAAGTTGTAATTATCAATCTTTGACATAGCTTTTTGAAAATATTGATTCGTTAAACTTCATCGTTATCGAAAACCGTGCAACAACGCTTCATTCCGGCCGCAGGGTCTGTTTGCCGCAGTACGCGGGCTGCATCGTGCAACCGCCTGCCAACCGAAACGTTCCGGTTGCCGTGTCACCGCCGCAAAGGTACGAAATTTTTCCGAACAATGTTTGGCTATTGCACTTACAACTAAATATTTCCGCTCAGCAACCTGCGTCTGACGACCAAAAGCATGATTTTCAACACATTGACACCTGTCAGTTTAAACCACCGTACGGAATGCGCCTCACTCGTCCGCATCTTACGATTCGCAAAAAGGCTCCGTACGGCATTCCGGCAGGGATTCTTCACACCGGAACTTCCGCCACGAAGCCCTTCGAGGCCCATTCAATTACATTTTGTAACCTCGGACAATAAAAAATCTTCAAAAACATAGCTGTTTTTCAAAAAAAACAATATCTTTGTATCGATAAGCCCCGGAGTTCCGCCGGCCTGCCGACCCGCAGACAGCCTCCGCCGCAATCCAATACACAAACATCTGTCTCAAAAGAAGAATCGATATGTACGGTAAAATCAAAGAGCATTTCGCGCAGCAGCTTGCCGAAATACGCGAAGCAGGGTTGTACAAGAACGAACGAATCATCACCTCGCCACAACGCGCCGAAATCGATGTGGCAGGCAAAAAGGTACTGAACTTCTGCGCCAACAACTACCTCGGACTGTCGGACAACCCGCGCCTGATCGAGGCTGCAAAACGGGCTATGGATTCACACGGATTCGGCATGTCGTCGGTGCGCTTCATCTGCGGAACGCAGGATATCCACAAACAGCTCGAAAAGGCCATTGCCGACTACTTCGGAACCGAAGATACGATTCTTTACGCAGCCTGCTTCGATGCCAACGGCGGCGTCTTCGAACCGCTCCTCACCGAAGAGGATGCCATCATCTCCGACGCACTTAACCACGCCTCGATAATCGACGGCGTACGCCTCTGCAAGGCCGTACGATACCGTTATGCCAACGCCGACATGGACGAACTCGAGAAGTGTCTGCAACAGGCCCAGGCCCAGCGCTTCCGCATCATCGTCACCGACGGCGTCTTTTCGATGGACGGCAACGTCGCCCCCATGGACAAGATCTGCCGCCTGGCCGAGAAATACGACGCAATGGTCATGGTCGACGAGTGCCACTCGGCCGGCGTGGTAGGTGAAACGGGCCGCGGCGTCACCGAGAAATTCGGGCTGCGCGGCCAGGTCGACATCATCACCGGCACCCTCGGCAAGGCTTTCGGCGGCGGAATTGGCGGTTTCACAACCGGCCGACGCGAAATCATCGAACTGCTCCGTCAGCGTTCGCGTCCCTACCTCTTCTCCAATTCGATCCCGCCCGCAGTGGTCGGCGCAAGCCTCGAAGTCTTCCGCATGCTCGCCGAAAACGATGACCTGCACACCAAACTGATGCAGAATGTCGAACATTTCCGCAGCCGGATGATGGCGGCCGGATTCGACATCAAACCGACCCAGTCGGCCATCTGCGCCGTCATGCTCTACGACGCTCCGCTGTCGCAGCGCTTCGCCGAACGGCTTCTCGACGAAGGCATCTACGTCACAGGCTTCTACTATCCGGTAGTCCCCAAGGGCCAGGCCCGTATCCGCGTACAGGTTTCGGCCGGACACTCGTTCGAACAGCTCGACCGTTGTGCCGAGGCTTTCGTAAAGGTTGGCCGCGAACTCGGAGTACTCAAATGACCTCACAAACCAACTAAAACCATCTCTGCACCATGGCAAAAGTCTCTATCGACGCAATCGACCGCAAGATCCTCAAATATCTGATCAAGAATGCACGAATGCCGTTTCTCGAAATAGCACGCGAGTGCGGGATCTCGGGTGCGGCCATACACCAACGAATCAAGAAACTCGACGAAGCCGGCGTAATTCTCGGCAGCCGTCTGATGGTCGATCCGCGGTCGCTCGGATTCGACGTCTGCGCATTCATCGGAATCCGCCTGCAGGATCCCTCCAAGAACATGACTACGGTGGAGGATCTGCGCAAGATTCCCGAGATCGTCGAATGCCACTTCGTTACGGGCGAATACAACCTGCTCATAAAACTCTACTGCATCGACAACGAACACCTGATGAACACCATCTTCGACAGCATACTGCAGATACAGGGGGTTTCGACCACGCAGACCTACATCTCGATGAACGAGGTGTTCCAGCGTCAGGTATATGTCGACTGCCTGAAGGATTAACCACAGCCGCATGATGAACGTAATCCGCGTTACCAAACTCTTCACGTTCGAGGCGGCCCATACGCTCGACGACTACGACGGCGCCTGCCGCGAGATCCACGGCCACTCGTACCGGCTTTCGGTTACGGTCAAGGGTACGCCGTGCCATGACGAACAGTCGCCCAAGAATGGAATGGTTGTAGATTTCGGCGCACTCAAGGCCATTGTCAACCGCTTGATAATCGACCGGCTCGACCACTCGCTCATAATCCGATCGTCGGAGCGGAATGCCCAACTCATCGAGTCGCTGCACAAACGGTTTTCGCGCATCGAGACGGTTGACTATCAGCCGACGTGCGAAAACATGATTTCACACTTTGCCGAGATGCTTTCGGCAGCGATGCCTTCGGGAATCGAGCTTCACTCGTTGCGGCTCTACGAAACGGCCACCTCCTATGCCGAGTGGTTCGCCGAAGACAACCGCCAATAGCCCGAGTTCCCCGAGGGAGGGGGTATATCGCCATAAAACAATATGCGTCAGACATATACAATGTCCGGCGCATTGTTTTTACGCCAGGTCGTGGTGCTATCTGTTAAAAAATTTCAAAAAATTTAGAAAATTTTTTAAGAAATACTTGCACACAACGATTTTCCGACTTATCTTTGCAGCGAAGTTTTAAGGTTCATTTAGGTTAGTAGTTTTAGGTTGGT
>URTU01000003.1 GCA_900550925.1 uncultured Alistipes sp.
AGATGGCGGCTGTGCCGGAGAGCCCCTCCCGGGCGATCTCCCGGGCGCTCCCGGCCGTGTCGTCGCGCTCGACGGCCTTCATTCCGGGATGGGCCTTCAGAAATTCGCCGCACTGCATCAGGGCGATCGGATGCGAGTGGACCTCGCGGATCTCCCCGATCCGCTGTCCGGGCAGGGCTGCGAGGACGTGCGAGATCCGGAGCTTCTGCTCGCCGATGATGCGGGCGCTGCTCAGTCGCAGCAGCTCGTGGTTCGGAAGCAGGCTGCCTGCGATCGTGTTTTCGATGGCTGCGATGCCCAGCAGGTCCCGGTCGGTCTCCATGCGGGCGAACAGCTCGTCGAAACTCGGGCAGGGGAGGGTATCGATCCGCTCTCCGTCGAAGAAATTGCGGGCGGCCGTGTCGTGGAAACATCCGGCGATGCCCTGTATGGCGATTCGTTTCATCCTGCGTTCGGTGTGTAAAAAAGGAAATCCCGCTCTTTGGAGAGCGGGATTTCCTCATGCTTGTCAATTCTATTTTTCACTACATCCGTTTATGCGCATGCGATCCCGCTTTTTCTCTTGCCGTAAAAGAAAAAGAAATAAAAATAGGATGCAAAGCCGTGTAAACGCATGACATGTGTTGTCTTAGTCGAGGACAAATATAGTGAAATATTTTGATAATCCAAACGCGACGGCCGATTTTTAAACGGATGCAGGTTTTTTTCTGCGCAGGAAGCGTTTCTTGAGGGCCCGTTGCCGACCGAATGCCAGGCGGAAGAAGATGCCGCGCAGCAGCGTGTCGTCGATATTCCAGCCGCGGACTTCGGCATAACGGTCCAGGATGTAGAGGAAGGCCGGGGCCGGACAGGAGAGCCGGCGCAGGTTGATCATGCACTGGCGCGGGGTGAGCGGCCGGTCGAGGAACCGCATGCGGTTGATGTCGATGAGCTCGAATCGCCATTGTCCCTTCTCGGGGCTGTATCCGCAGAGGATGTTCCCCTGATTGAAGTCGCGGTGGTCGATCCCCTTCTCGTGGAGTTCCGCGACGAAGCGGGCGAAGGCGTCGAGAACCGGCCGGCTCGCGGTGTCGGGGAAGCGGGCTGCGAACTCCGACAACGGTTTGAGGTCGGAGTAGCGGGAGACGTAGAAACTGTCTGTCAGACGCCCCTTTCGGCGGTATTCACTCCAGGCAACCGGCTGCGGCGTCCCGATGCCGAGGCTGATGAGCCGTACGGCGTGTTCGAAGGAGCGCCGAGCCTTGCTGCGGCGGATGTGTGCATAGAGTATTCCCTGCAGGGCTCCGGGTTGTCTGAATCGTTTGGCAGCCAGCAGTTCGCCCTCCTGGGCGAGCAGTCGGATCGTATTGCGCCCGGCGTGCAGCACCGTCCCTTCGCCCCGCTCGAACAGGGTGGGGAGTTTTTTTACGAATTCGTGCAGCCCTTTGTGGCTCGGATCAAGATGCAGACGCATGGCGGATTGTTTGTTTCGGGTGCAAAGTTACGGCGGAATACCTCCCGTGCGCTGTTCAATAAGGCGCTGTAGTTGCCCTTTCGGACGAAAAGCATTCAGAAGCAGCAAAAGGGATTACGGACTTTTCCGTAATCCCTTTTCTGCGGATATCCGCCGCCGGCCACCGGCGGCGTACTCGCGGCAGCTACTCCTCCCCGCTGCCCGAGTCTCCGGTCACCTCGTCGGGGATCGACTCGCAGCGAACGTAGAGCGAGACGTCCTCGGGGTTGTCCTTGGCTGTCCAGACCATCGAGTCGGCATCGAGGTCCGTGACGATGTACTGGTGGTTCCAGTCGCCCATGCCGTAGTCGTACTGGCCCATGATGATCGAGCCCAGCGCCTCGTCGGTCGTGATGGCGAAGCGGCCCGTGAGTTCGCGCGGGAGGGCGCTGTCCAGATTCTGGTACATCGAGAAGAACTGGTCCTTGCGCGTGAGTTCGATGTAGACGAAGCTGCCCTCGGCCAGCGGAGCACCCTGCCATTCGGCGAGTTGCCACGTGCCGGAGAGGTTGTGGGGCGTGACCTCCAGTCCGGGATCAACGTACGATTTGTCGTCGTCGCAGGCGCACATCGTGATGGCTGCCAGCGAGAGAACGGCGAATTTCAGGAATTTTTTCATGGTATTCTCGTTTTGTTTTTTGTCAAATCAGTATTCCGTCAGCGGCTTGTTCCGATCAGGATGCGTACCGTGCTCTGGTTTGGCGGGAGATCCAGCCCCTGCAGGATGACGGGCACCTGGTCGGGAAGCCGTTCCGGGGCCAGTTCGGGCCAGAAGCGGAAGACCAGATCGCAGGTCCGACCCGGGGGTGTCGTCTCGGGGTCGCATTCGAACCGGATGTAGGGAGGCAGCAACAGCGTGTCGGCCGTGATGTGCAGGGGCGTCTGTCCCGCATTGAGGCACTCGATGCGTTCGGTCTGTATCTGCGTTCCGGCGATCCGTATGCTCCGCTGTTTGAGCAGCAGGGTATTCATTGCGTAGGGATAGTCGGCCGTCGGCAGCGTGGAGGGCGTAACCTGTCCCGTCAGTTCCAGGATCGCCGTCGGCAGCTTGTCCGACAGTTGCGTGAAGACGAAGATCCGGCGGTGGAAACTTCCCGGATGACGCTTCGGATGGTAGGTAACCTTCAGCGTCCCCTCCTCGCCCGGCAGGACCGGGCGTCGTTCGTAGTCGGGCCGTGCGCATCCGCAGGTCGTCTCCACGCGGGTGACCACCAGCGGCTTGTCGCCCGTGTTCTCCCACCGGAACGTACTTTCGATGGGAGCGTCGTCCTCGTTGATCCGTCCGATGTCGATGTGCGTCGTCTCGAAGCGCATGACCTCATCGCCCCGTTCCGCTTTCGGCGGGTTGGCAATGCTGTCGCGGAGCGATTGCGGGATCGGCGGCACCTGCGCCCGGAGCTGTGCGGGGCCGAAGGCCGCGCACAGCGCTCCGAGGCAGAGCATCATTATTTTTCCGCTGCGGTTCATTCCGTTACAACCAGCCGCTGCCGCTTGCCGACTTGCGGACCGTGATGTTGAAGTTGTGGGTCGTACCGTCGCTGGCTGCGATCGAGGCCTTCGTCGAGCCCTCCTTGAGTCCCGAGAAGATGATTTTCGCACCCTCCGTGCGGCTCGTGGCGACCGCCTGGTTCTCGATGGTCACGGTGTAGGTGAGCGACTCGCCGTTGAGGAAGAAGGTTGCCGGAAGGGTCGTCACCTCGCCGTCGAGCGGGATGTAGAGGTTCGGGAACCGCATCGGCGTGCCGTTCTGTGCGATGGCATCGAGCAGCCGCTTGGCATTGACCTGGCCGACGCCCATTTGGCCCGTATAGTTCGACAGCATCATCTGCGTCGGGTTGGTGTAGCCCAGGTCGTAGGCGTAGCGGTAGTAGAACTTCGTGCCCTGGATGTAGTCGTCGATCGGGGTTGCCGTTTCGTAGAGCAGTTTCTTGAACTCGTCGGCCGTGAAGTGGCGGCGCTGCTGTGCCGCATAGGAGAGACCCAGTGCGACGACACCCGAAACGTGCGGGCAGGCCATCGACGTTCCCTCCATGTATCCGAAGCCGGTTTCGCTGACGTTGTAGGGCAGCGTCGAGAAGACACAACCCGCCTCGCCGCGCAGGGCGCCTTCGCCGTAGTCCCAGTAGTAGTCGCGGTCGCCTCCCGGTGCGGAGATGTTCGTGCCGGGGCCGTAGTTGGTGTAGGTCGCCGGCGTGAAATCGGCCGCCGTGGCGGCTACCGACACGCACATGCTGGCAGCGCCGGGGAATCCGGCCGAGTTGGCGTATTCGTTGCCCGAGGCGAAGACCGCGATGCCGCCGTCGATCGGACCGTTGGGCGATCCGGCATTGTGGGTGAAGTAGTCGAGCGCGTCCTTTTCCAGCGGGGCGAGCGTCTCCCACTGCTCCTCGTCGGCGTAGCCGGGCGTTCCCCACTCGTAGCTGTTGGCCGTTCCCGAGGTGTAACCCCAGCTGCACTGCAGGATAACCGCGCCGTTGTCGGCCGCATACTTGATGGCCTTGACCGACGACATGGAGTTTCCTCCGGCATTGCCCGCGAAGATCTGGCACGACATGATCTTTACACCCGGTTTGTCGGGCGTGCCGCCCGCGATCGAGCCGATGCCGCCGTTGTCGTTCTGTGCGGCGATCACGCCGGCCACGTGCGTACCGTGGCCCGTGTCGTTCAGGTCGTCCCACGTGATAATGCCCGTGTTGGTCACGAAGTTGAATCCGTGGATGTCTCCGGCATATCCGTTGCCGTCGTTGTCCTTCTTCGAACCGTCGATCTCATCCTCGTTCGTCCAGATGTTGTCGCGGAGCTCGGGGTGAGTCTGGCAGACGCCCTCGTCGAGCACGGCAACGATGATCGAAGGATCGCCCGTCGAGAGTTTCCATGCTTCTTCGCACTGCACGTCGGCTCCGACGACACTCCGCGATACCTCGCAGGCTTCGGTGCCGGTGAACAGGTCGCCGCGGTTGATCAGGTTCCACTGCTTGACCATCAGCTCGTCGTTGAACGGATACTCGCCCTGCGTGGCGCGCGTCTGCCGCTTGATGGCCTCGAGGGTCTCGCGTGTCAGGGGCGTAGCCTTGCGTGCGGGGTCATACGTGCGTTTGATCTGACGGTTCGGGGTGGCGTACTGCACCTCGCCCAGCGGCGCGAGCCGTTCGATCACCTGCTCGACGGTATAGTCTTCGTTGAAGCGGACCACGTACCACAGGTTCAGTCCGGCCTCGCGGGTCCGCTCCTCGGTGCGTTCGTCCACCGGGAAGACCCGTTCGATCTCGTAACCGCCCACCAGGTCGAGCACCTCATCGACGGAGAGGATGCCCGAGCGGGTGGCCGGCGCCCCCGATCGGGTCTTGACGACCGTCTGATCGAGGATGTCGCTCACGTAGCTCTTGAATTTCACGAGCACCTCGCCCGATACGGGTTTCACCTCCTCCGAGCCTTCGGGTTCGGTCGTGCCGGGCGTAGGCAGTTCTTCGTTCGTGCAGGCACCGAAGGCGAGCAGCGCTGCGGTGCAGATGCCGTATATGGTTTTTTTCATATCCTAATCGTTCTGTATTAAGCGTTCGGAAATTCCGCTCCGTTACTGTTTGTTCGGATCGAGATATTTCTTTCCTTCGTAGAATTCGTAATAGTCGTCCAGGTTGATCGGCTCGTTGGAGAATCCGGCCGTCTTGCCGTCCTTGTCCTTGCCGTAAACAACGTTATCCCACCAGTCAAGGGCCGGGTGGCGGAGCAGCCATTCGGGCAGCTCGCCCGTCAGTCGGTTCAGGTTGATCGAGAACCGTTTGATGTTGGGCAGCACCTTGGGAATGCCTACCAGAGCCTGCGGCAGCGAGTCGGCGGCATTGATGTCCTCCTGCGTATAGGTGTTGTAGTCCTTCATGTCGGGAATCCGGCCCTGGAGGTAGTTCACCGAGAGGATCAGCGTGTCGAGCTTGTCCCACTCGAGCAGGCGGCGCGGGAACTCGCGCGTGCTTTCGGTCTCCTGGAACAGTCCGCCGAAGTTGGTGGTCGTCGAGTTGTAGAGGTCGTAGATGATGATGCGCTGGTTGGCGTTCATCTTCAGGGCATGCAGGTTCGGGAAGTTCTCCTTGGTGATGACCGAAGGAATCTGCTCGAAGTTGTTGCCCGACAGGTCGAGGAACTCGAGGCTCTTGAGGTTCTTGAACGACGGATCCAGCTCGGTGAGTCCGTATGCGCTGATGGTCAGTCGCTTGAGCTGGGTCAGCTCGGACAGGTACTCACCCGTCGAGAGGTTGAGCCGGTTGGAGTTGGTGTTCGAGTAGAAGATCAGTTCGTCGGCTGCCGTGAGATACTTGACCTCGAACGGAATACCCTCCTTGGTACCGAACATGTAGAAGCGGGCGTACTTCACGCGGCCGACCTTCTCGTCGGTGCAGCCCTCCATGTTCTTCTCCCAGAGAATCACGTTATCCCAGTTCTCCATGCTCTCGGAGCTCTCCCACGACTCCCACATGTTGAGGGCTCGGGCGATCGAGAGCAGCGCTACCGAGTCGCCGGCACGGGTGTCGGCCTTGATCGGCTCCGAGGCCTGCTGCTTGACGGTCAGATCGTCCTGTGCGGCCAGCTGGACCTCCTTTTTGGGCTTGAACGTGATGGTGGCATTGCGCTCTGCGTCGCTCGAATTGATGCCCCAGTTGAAGCGGACGGTCACCTCGCGCGGGCGGAGTCCGCGGTTGAGATCGACCTTGTACTCCTCGGGGGTGAGCCATGTTTGTGCATCCTCCGGGATCTCGACGTCGAAATCGACGTTGGTCTTCACCCGCACGTCGAACGTACGCTCTCCCAGTGCGGCGTAGTTGGCTACGGTCACCTGTTTGTCGTCGAGCGTGATGGCGTAGTCATAGCCCTCCTGCGTGATGTTGATGTCGCGCCGCTCCTCCCAGTTGTTCTGGTTCTGGATGCGCACCAGACCCTGGCGGGGTTCGTTGAGCAGAGCCGAGTCGATGATGATCTGGCATACGGCCGTTCCGCGGCCGTTGGCCGGCGATACGGTGATCCACGGGTCGTTGGTTTGTGCGATCCAGCTGTCGTCGGCCGTGATCTTGATGTTGTGGGTTCCGCCTTCGGCGCCGATCTCGATGTTGTCGGTGTCGATGGTGACGCCGACCTTCTTGTCGTCGTTGGCACAGCCCACGACAACGAGTGCGCAGAGACCCACCGCGATGTATTTCGTTATTTTCATGGTACTATCCGTTCTTTAGGGTTATTCGAGCATCTCGTCGCAGTTCGTGATGTTCTGCGTTTTGTCGTAAATGAGCAGGTAGGCTCCGTTCTTCCAGGCATAGCAGATGTCCGAAGCGTCGAAGACGATGTTGGGGTTGTCGCTGATGTCGAGGGTCCAGATCGCGGTCGAGATCGTGTCGTCGATCTTGCGCAGGTCGTTCGAACCGATGTAGAAGCCGCGCAGACCGGTGTGCTGGTAGATGCCCGTCGGCCACTCGCGCAGGCACCGCTCGCCCTTGTCGTTGCGTTGTCCGCGGATGGCGAAGACCGTAAGGCCCTTGCATGTCATCGGCTCGAAGGGGAAGCTGGCGAAGGCGTTCTGCGAGAGGTCGAGTCCGTAGAGGAACGGCAGCGTCTCGGCTGTGAAGTCCTCGGAGAGCTTCGTGAGACGGTTGTATGTGAGGTCGAGCGAGATCAGCCGGCTTGCGTATTTGCTGTTGAAACATCCCTCGGGAATCTCCGTCAGCCCGCATCCGCGCAGGATGATGTAGGCGACTTCCGAGTTGGTGTCGCTGAACCATTTGGGAAACTTCGTCAGCCCCGGGTTGCCGGCCAGCGTCAGCGTCTCGACATAAATGCCCTTGAATGCGGCGGCCTCCTCTTCGGTGTAGTCCTGCAGATCGTTGTAGGAGAAATCGATACTCGTAACAGGGGTCTCCGCATCGAAGATGTTGGGGAACTTCTTCAGTTTGTTGAACGAAACAGAGAAACTCGACATGTCGTCCATGTTGCAGAACTTGCCGTTCTCATCGACCGGAATCTCCTCGATCTGGTTGTGGTCAAGGACGAGTTCGACGATTGAAACGTCTTCTCCCAGCGGGTGGAGCTTGCTGATGTTGTTGCGGGTCAGGTCGAGCAGACCCAGACGCTTGAGGTTCCTGAACGATGCCGGCAACTCCTCGAGGCGGTTGTCCGTCAGGTAGAGCATCTGAATGTACTCCTTCGATGCGCCTTCGGCCAGAGCCGTCAGGCCGTCGTGAAGATCCTGAGCTTCCCACTGCTTGTTGTTCGAAAGGTTGGCGGCCACGAGTTTCGGCATGAGGGCCAGCTCGCGGGGGAACTTGGCCATCTTCGGGCAGTTGTAGAGCTCGAAATCGGTGCACGATTCGAGTCCCTGCATGCCCTCCTTGCCTTCGCCCTCATTGCCGGGCAGCGAGGTGATCGCGCTGTTGGCGATGTAGAGATATTCGAGTTTCTTGAGGTTGCCGATCTCGGCGGGCAGCGACTCGAGGCCGTTGCAGAGCTTGCCGTGCGAGGTGTCCATCGGTCGGATTTCGAGCTGTCGGCCCGTCGAGGCCTCGAAGATCTGGTCTTCGGTGTAGCCCTGGTCGTAGAGCTCCGTGGCGCGGGTGTGGATGCCGTGCTCGCGCAGGGCAAAGGCGCAGGGCCAGGACATCTGCGTGGCCGGATGCATGGCATGCAGCAGCTTGCGGTGGTTCTCCATGCGGTTGCGTGAACGCTCCGTGAGGCTCTGGTCGGGATCGAGCGTGGGGTCTTTGAAGCCCTGGTTCGTATCGTTGTGCGTACCGAGGTAGAGTTCGACGAGCTCGGTCAGTTGTCCGATCTCCTTGGGCATGGGTCCGTAGAATCCGAAACCGCTGATGTCGATCTTGGCGATACGGCCGTTGGTGTGGACCTCAACGCCCGGCTGATAGCTCCACAGGTCGGGATCCTTGTTGAAGTCCCAGTTTGATCCGACGGGGTAGTTCTCGCCCTGATAGGACCATTCCGTACCGTGGAGTGATTTCCAAATGGCATAGAGTGCATAGTGGTCCTTCATGTATTCGTCGGCCTCGTGGAGCGTCACGGGCACGTCGGCGTCGGTCGTTCGGTTATCCTCTACCGTGAAGGGCGACTCGACCGGGGCGTTGTTCGTTTCGAGCAGAATGCCGTCGCTGTCATAGGTACGGTACTCGATGACGATGTAGTTGCCGGCCTGAAGCGAGAGCAGCGAGTCGCATGCGCAGGTCGAGGTCTGGTAGCCTTCGGGGGTCTCCGTATTCTCGGGATCGTCGAAGTGGATCGAGAAGGTGGCGGGCAGCTGCTCGAACTCGACGATGTTGTTGGTCTCGGTATTCTTTACCGATACGTCGAACTTGCCGATCTCCTCGAAGATGTACTCCCGGGAGATGTTGGCGCGGGTCGAGGAGGTCGGAGGCGTGAATCCCGACATGTCCTTGGTCAGTGTGAAGCGCACCTTGCCGCGCGGAACGACGTTCACGGTCAGGTCGTGTACGGTCAGACCTCCGGGGATGACCGTCAGGCTCGGGTCTGTCGCATTGCCGTTGTAGAGTTCGTCGTCGTTGTTGTCGAAGAGCGTGAACCGCACGATCTCGTAGTTGCCGGTCAAGAGTTTGATCTTGCCGCTGCGGATTCCGTATTCGGCATTCTCCGAATCGGCCGATGAGAGGGTGAGGGTCTGCACGATGGTCTGGTCACCGTAGGAGAGCGTCACGCGGACCTTGCTGGCTTCGGCCAGGTAGTCGAGCTGGGGCTTTGCGGCGCGGGTCTGCATCTGCTGTTGCGTCGCTTCGTCCGATGGGGCCACATAGGAGGCCTCCTTGTATAATTTGAACTGTACGTATCCGTAATCGAGATCGCGGTTGTCGATCCCGTCATCGTCGGAGCAGGCGGCCAGCACCCCTGCGGCGAGCCCGACGGCCAGCATTACGGCGGATTTGAAAAGTTTCATGTATGTGAATTGCTCTGAGTTACAATGAGTTTTTGTTGTAAGGGCTCCCTCCGGATTGCCCGGAGGGGAGCCTTGTTACGGCATCTTACGGCAGCGGTACACAGTAGATTATGCCTGCGGCATAGTCGCCGCCGTTGTAGATGTTGAGCATCGCGTAGGGGCTTTCCCCTGCTCCCGGTGTGCCCATCGTGATGTTGAAGGTCGTTTCATCGGCCAGTTCGACATTCAGCCAGTCGATACCCTCAAAGGGCTGGATCTGCAGCCGCTCGGGATCGAATTCGCTCGTCTTGATCTTGAGGTTCACATCCGGGGCGGATCCCAGCAGGTAGATTGCCGTGCCCGAGGCGAGCTTCTCGGCGAATTCGCTCGAGAGGTTCTTGCCGACGAAGTCTTCGAGCATGCTGCCCATATCCTGGTAGTTGTCGAACGTGACGGCCTCGAAGGTTGCGCCATCGCCCGAGATGAGCTCGGCCTGGAAGGCGCCGCTTGCGCTGCCCGAATCGGTCTTGCAGCAGAAGGCTGCCATCGGCTTGTCGTCTACATAGAATACGATGTAGCCGGTCTTGTCCTCCGAGATGTTGTCCATAATCACCTCGAAGCTCGGAGCCGTGATCGGCGAGCCGTCAGCGCTGTCATTGACCCCCTCCTGCTTGGTCAGACGGAGCCAATAGGTCGAATTGTCCTTGATCTCGGCGAACTGGTCGTCGAAGAACCGGGTCGTGAAGTTGTTCAGCGAGCTGCTGTAGATGACCGAAGCCGTCGAGGTCTCGCTTGCATAGCTCATCAGGTAGTTCTGGTCGTTCGGCGTACCGAATGCCGCCGCCATCTGCTCGGGAAGATCCCGGTCTTCGGAGTAGGTGAGTTGGCGGAACGTCGTGTTGGTACTCTCCAGGCCGGCCAGGTCGCGGACCGTGAAGAGCGAGCTGATCGGGGCATCCTGGTTGAGCGTTGCCAGTTCGTAGGGCTTGTAGGCCTCTTTGAGCGACGGCATGTAGAGCGGGGGCTCCTGTCCGAGCAGGTCCTGGGCCGAGGTTACGTCCTTGGCCAGCTCGGCGGGAAGCACTACGACTGCAGCCGAACGGGCGGCGGCGCGCGACCCCGTGTTGGCCTCGGCCGTCAGACGGTATTCCGTATCGACCAGTACGTCGTCGCCCGAGAGAACGTTCTCGTGCTGCGTGATCCAGTTGCAGACGCTGTAGAGATACGCACCGCCCATGTCTTTCTTCTCAAGCACGAAGACCTTGTATCCGACCTTCCCGCTTTCGGTTTCGAGCGTGGGGCCTGTCGTCCGGAACGTCGGGCCGTAGAAGGTCCAGGTGACGCTGCCGGCTCCGCCCTTGCCGTATTCGCCGGCGGCGTTGTAGGAGAAGACCGTCCCTGCGTTCAGGGTAACGTCCTGCTTCTCCTTGCAGCCCGGGATCGAGATGCGGAAGGCAAACTTGACGTCGTTGTTGTCGTAGTCGCAGAAAACGAGTTCATCCTCGGAGTCCTCGAGCGGGAAGGCTTTCGGGTCGCCCGAGAGCAGGATCTCGACCGTCTCGCCCGCCTTGCCCTCCGAGGGCGAAAGCTCGGCGATCCATTCGGGTTTCGAGTCGAGACGCCACTGGAAGTTTGCGGCGATCTTGATGGGCCGCCGCTCGGGCTCCATCGACGTCTCCTCCCACGGAATGGTGAGCGTCGTCTGTCCGGCATCGATCGGCTCCTCTTCGTAGGTCACCTCGCCGAAGCCGCTTTCCGTGCCCTGGTAGAGGTCGAACTGGCGCTCGACGGTGCCGCGCGTCACGGTGGCGATCACCTGACTTTCGCTGCCCATCGTCATCGTGATGTCGATGCTGCGGTCCGTGTCGTGTTCCTCGACATCCGAGACGCAGATGACGATCTCGTGGTCGCCGGCCTTGCCGCGTACCGTGTAGGCCGGCATGCCGTCGTCATCGAGCCAGAACCATTCGCCGGCCTGCGTGCGGTCGATGCTCACCGACCATGCCTGGTTGGGCGAGATGGGAATCGTGCAGGTGCCGCCGACTTCGATTCCGAGCGTCGTCTTGGCCGGGAAGTTCGGTTCCGGCAGCTTCTGTCCCTCGTCGTTGTCGTCGGAGCATGAACCCAGCGAGAGACCCGCCGTAGCGAGCGCCGCTGTGAACAGATTCAGTAAAAACCGTTTCATAGTCGTATGCTTTTTGTATTTTTTGCGAAAGTCCTATTCGTATTTCTTCATGCCCTCTTCGAGTTCGAGCCGGTCGGCCTCTTCGTCGCTGATCCACTCCATGATGTTGTAGAAGGTGCCTACCGTACCCACGGGCGTGCCCAGGTTCTTGACGTAGACATGGCTCCAGAGCTTGACGTTCGTCGTGCAGGCGTCGAAGAAGGAGTAGTAGCTCGGGCTGTTGGTGACCAGGATCTTGTTGTCGCCGTTGATCTGGCCGAATACCGACAACTCATCGCTCATGATCTGATCCTCGGGCATGCTCACCAGCGGGAGCGACGGGTCGGAGGGATCGAACGTGAGCTTGATGTCGTAACCCGTGAAGAGCCAACTGTGGAGGATCACCGTGTTCGGCTCCTTTGGATCCAGTTCCGTACGGATCAGTCGCTGGATGCTCGTGTTCTCGACACCGGGATAGCTCTGCAGGAAGGTCGAAGTCACGACGCACCAGCCGGTGAACTCCTCGGCGTGGAACGTGCAGCCCTTGAGCATGCGGACACGCGACTGTCCCGGGTAGAGGCTCCAGTCGAGCTGTTCGGGCATCACCAGCCGGAGGTTGAACTGCAGCGTGTCGGCAGGTTCGAATTCGTCGTAATAGGTACGGACGCGCACCTCGGCGGAGCGCTTGCCTGCGGGGATGGTCACCGAGTTGGAGAGCAGCCGGTAGTGGAGGCCTTCGATGGCGGTGCTGCCCTTGTCGATCACCTCCACGCCGAACGTGCGGTCGTAGTCACACGCGCGGGTCGAAGATACGGGGACGGTGAAATAGTCCTGGTTCTCCAGCACCATGTTCAGGGAGACCGAGTCGGAGAACATGACGTACTCCGCGTCGGAATAGGTCGTGTACTCCTCCTTGCAGCCCGTGGCCAGGGCGGCGCAGAGTCCCGTGGCAAAAAGGAATGTTATGATTCGTTTCATGGGTTGTTGGCTATGTGTTTACCGATTGTTGCTTTCATTGGGCGTGATTTCCGATCCCGGGGCCTCCAGCTCATGCTGCGGAATGGGCCATACGAAGAGCGGATCGCCGGCCTCGACCTTCAGGTTGTTGCCCTCCTCCTGGGTGTAGGATTGGGCCGTGCGCTCGAATCCCAGACCCCAGCGTTTGAGGTCCTGCAGGCGGAAGCCCTCCATGTAGAGCTCGCGGACGCGCTCCTCGGAGAAGGTCTTCACGTCGGTGTCCCAGTTGCCCGTGAGGTTGATCGAGCCGCCCGAGACGAAGCGCGTCTTGCGCAGGGTTTCGAGGTCCTTCTGCGCCAGCACGACGTTCGGGTTGGGCTGGCGGCAGTAGGCTTCGGCACGGATCAGGTACTGCTCGGCCAAACGCAGCGGTTTGGGCATCGACACGTGGAAGACGTTCATCGGGATGAAGATGCCGCGGTTGCCGTAGTATTTGACGAGCAGGGGGTAGTCCATGCCGCTCGGGTAACCGATCGTGATGCCGCTTTCGGAGTCGGCGAAATAGGTCGAACGCATGTCGTTGTCCTCATAGGCGTCGATCACCCACTGCGAGGGGATGTAGTCAGGGTAGAAGTAGGTGTAGTCGCGGTTGAAGTTGAGGAACACCGTGCCGAGCGCGCCGCCGTAGGAGGTGCTCGTGAATCCGATGCGCCAGATCACCTCCGGGCCCATGTCGTAGGCCCACATGTATTCGAACGTCGTGGCGCCGTCGGGTGCGGTATCCTGAACCGAGGAGAGCTGGAAGATGTCCTGCTTGTCGTCGATCAGCTTGCTCGAGTAGGCGATGGCCGTCTCCCAGTCCTGCATGTAGAGGGCCACGCGGGCGCGGATGGCCTGCACGGCGGCTTGGGACATGTAGTAGTTGTTCGGCGTCTCCTCCGCGTCTTCGAGCCGCTCCTCGGCCCGGATGAGGTCGTCCACGACGAATTGGTAGGAGTCGTAGAGCGAGGCGCGGCGGACGGGTTCCGCCTCGAAATACTTCGTGCGGAGCACGACACCCTGCTCCTGGGCGGCCGTTGCGGGATCGTAGGCCTTGCAGAAGCACTTGATGAGTTCCGAGTAGCAGAGGGCGCGGATGGCGTAGACCTCGCCGGTGTACTGCTCGAGGATCTCGAGGTTCGTGTCGCTGGTCTCGTTGGCCATCACCTCGTCGATCCGGTCGAGGTAGAAGTTGCAGCCGCCGATCACGGTGTAGAGCTGTGCATAGACGGCTTCGAGTTCGAGGTCCGTGGGACGGATGTTCCACAGCCAGAAGTTGCCGTAGGTGTTCGAGTTGCCCTTCACGGCCTGGACCAGGTCGCTCTGGATGTCGGGCAGCAGGGTGAGCAGGCCGCTGTAGAGTGAGCTGCTCATCAGGTTGGCGTAGATTCCTATGAGGTGCTGTTCGGCATCGGCGAAGGTTTTCATGGCCTCCTTCTCGGGGATGGATGTCTCGGGGTATTTGTCCAGACACGAGACCGTGCCGAAGACTACAGCGAGCATCGCCAAGTAGCGTGTTATGGTGTGCAGTATGGTTTTCATATCCGTGTTAGAATGTTAAATCGAGACCGAAAGTGAATTGGCGCGACATCGGGTACTCGGCGGCGTACATGTTGCCGACGGCCTCCGGGTCGAGTCCCGAGAATTTCGTGAACGTCAGCAGGTTCTGGGCCTGGGCGTAGATTCTCACGCCGCTCAGGAAACCGGTCTTGCGCAGCAGCCCCTTCGGGAACGAATAGCTCAGCATCAGGTTCTTCAGACGCAGGAACGAGGCATCCTCGAGCAGGCGGCTGTCGAACTCGGTGTAGACGCCGTGGCGCGGGATGTCGGTGATGTCGCCGGGCTGCTTCCAGCGGTTGAGCAGGCGCTTCGACTGGTTGTAGGAGGCGAAGCGGCCGTTCGACTCGTCGAAGTAGCGGTCGTTGTTGATCATCCAGCGGTCGGCCAGCCACGAGAACTGCGCCGAGAGCGAGAGCCCCTTCCAGCTCAGCGTCGTGCCGAAACCGCCCTGCCAGGGGGCCTCGAACGTTTTGCCGATCATCACCTTGTCCTCGTCGCGGAGTTCGTTGGTCAGCTCGCCGTCCTTCGTGTACCAGAGGGCGTCGCCGTTGGCCGGGTTCACGCCGGCGAAGCGGTTGATGTAGAATTCGCTGACGTCGTGGCCCACGACATATTTCAGGCTCGACGACGAGAGTTCGTACTCCTGCACGCCGTTGTAGAGCTCCGTGAGCTTGTTCTTGTTGTAGGAGACGTTGGCGTTGAGCGACCACGAGAAGTTCTCCGTGGCGACGACGGCACCCGAGAGGCTGATCTCGAAACCGCGGTTCACCATGGCGCCGACGTTGTCCCAGCGGTTGCCGAAGCCGTTGTCGGAGTAGGACTTCGGAACGTACATCAGCATGTTGGTGGTCTTCTTGTTGTAGAGTTCGAAGTCGATGTTCAGGCGGTTCCAGAATCCGAAGTGCAGACCGAGGTTGGTGGTCCACGTGGACTCCCAGCTCAGGTCTTCGTTGCCCTGCGAGGTGGGGGCGATGCCGGCCGTGCCGACATAGTCGGCTCCTCCGGAGACGAGTGCGAGGTGCTCGTAGTTGGGAATCGACGAGTTACCGGCCGTACCGGTCGAGATGTTGATCTGTGCGTTGGTCAGCCAGTCGGCGGCATCCTGCATGAAACGCTCGTTGCGCAGGTTCCACATGAAGCCGACCGATCCGAAGACGCCCCAGCGGTTCGAGGCACCGAAACGCGACGAGGCGTCGGCGCGGACGGCGAACTCGGCGAAGTAGCGGTTGTCGTAGTTGTACTCGCCGCGGCCGAAGAACGACAGCAGTCCGTAGTCGTCGGCCGGGGTGTCCTCCCACGAGGCCGCATAGGTTCCGGTCCCGATGTTGGTCAGTTTGTTGTTGTTCTGACCGCGGGTGGTCACGCCGAACGATTCGTAGTGGTAGTTCGTACCGTCCTGACCGACCATGAAGTTGAACGAGTGCTTGTCGTTCACGTCGAACCGGTAGTTGATCGTGTTGGATACCTGGAGCGTCAGGGCGTCGGAGGTGTTGCGCGATGCGGTGCCCTGCTCGAGGTTGGGCAGGTATTCGGGCATCGACTGTCCGAATCCGGTG
Source organism: uncultured Alistipes sp. (assembly GCA_900550925.1). Taxonomy (GTDB): domain Bacteria; phylum Bacteroidota; class Bacteroidia; order Bacteroidales; family Rikenellaceae; genus Alistipes. The sequence continues at coordinate 15,681 of URTU01000003.1, forward strand.
GCGTGCGAGAAATCGACGCTGAACTGCGACCGGATCGTCAGCCCCTCGATGGGCGTCGCCTCGGCGAAGAGCGAGGAGAGTACCTTGTATTTCTTGTAGCTCACCGGATTGTTCTCGATCCACTCGAGGGGGTTCTGGCCGTCACCCTTCCAGCTGCCGTCCTCGATCGAGGCGAGCGAGCCGTCGGAGCGGTAGGGATTCCAGTAGGGGAGCATGAACCGTGCGGCCGAGATCGGCGTGACGACGGTGTATTCGCCCGACTGGGCCAGTTCGATGTCCTGGTAGTTGAGCATCGTGTTCGTGCCGACCTTGAGCCACTTGGCGGCCCGCTGTTCGACATTGGCGCGGATCGAGTAGCGGTCGAAGGCCGAGCCGGGGGCGATACCCTCCTGGCTGTAGTAGCCGCCCGAGACGTAGTAGTTCGTGCGGTCGTTGGCGCCCGAAACGGACAACTCGTAGCTCTGGAGCATGGCCGAATCGTTGAATACGGCCTCGAGCCAGTTTACGTCGGTCTTGCTCAGCAGGTTGTAGTCCTTGCCGTCGGTCAGTCCGATCTCCTTTTCGTACTGGATGCGCTCGGAGGTGTTCATCAGGTCCCAGTTGCCGTGGGCGATCTGCGAGAAACCGAGCTGCATGCGGTAGTTGATGACCGGATGGTCGTTCATGCGGCCGCGCTTGGTGGTGATGACCACCACGCCGTTGGCCGCGCGGGCTCCGTAGATCGAGGTCGAGGCGGCGTCCTTGAGTACCGAGAGGTTCTCGATGTCGGCCGGGTTGATCATGTTGAAGTCCGAGCTGGAGATCACCACGCCGTCGAGGACGAAGAGCGGTTCGGTGCCCGAGTTGATCGAGTTCGTACCGCGGATGGTCATGATGGTCGCCTCGCTGGGCTCACCCGAGTTGGAGAGTACCGTGAGGCCCGGGACCTGACCCTGCAGCGCCTGGTCAAATGCGGCCGTCGGGGTGCTTTCGATCTTTTCGGCCTTGACGGTCGATACCGATCCGGCGATGGTGCCCTTCTTGCGCACGCCGTAGGCGATGACGACCACATCCTCGAGAGCCTGCGAGTCGCTTTGCATCTCGAGGTTGAAGGTCACGTGTGTTTGTCCTTCGGGAACGACGTACTCGACCGGCTTGTAGCCGATGTACTGGAAGATGAGTGTGGTGCCGGGGGCAACCTCGATGGAGTAGCTTCCGTCGGCAAGGGTCGAAACGCCGGTCGCCGATCCGGAAATCACGTTCACCCCGATCAGGGGCTGTTTGTCTTCAGCCGAGGTGACTACGCCACTGACGGTGACGGTCTCCCCCCCCCCCTTGACGGGGTTGCAAAAGACAGCGCGCTGAAACATAGCGCGAGAATAGTGAGTAGAATTGTTTTTTGCATAAGGAAAAGACTTTCTTACCGTTGCAAAGGTATGAAATTTAATTGTGTGCACAAATAGGCTTTTTGTAGCCAAACTGTAAGCCGTCAGGACTTTAAAGGTGTCTTTTCGATGGTGTCGGCCGGATTTGTTTACTTGTATCGGACTGACTATAAGGTTTGTTTATTCTGGTTTCTGTTTTAACCGACCGTTGAACCCGGGCTGTTTTGCTATTTTTTAAATAAACCCTCTTTCGGCCCTCCCCTGGCGGGTTGTCTGGAATGCCTGGCTGTTCATTATTTGCCATTTTTTGTTTATCGACCCGGTTTTATTAAGCGTTTTATTGGTGTGTCGGGTTTTTAAATTTTTAAAATTTATCAAACATTCAGGTTTTAACATGGATATTAAAAAATGACGATTTGCCTGAAAATATTTTGATTTTTGCAATGGTTTTCCTGGTTTTTGGTGAAGCTTGTTTCTGTTTGTAGTTAAAATGACATATTTATGTAACAGTTTGGAAAAGCCGTAAAGTGTTCTAAATGGAGGAAAATGCAGCGACAATATTCAGCTAAAACGGGAAATTTTGTACTGAAAGAGAAGTTTTGTACTTTGTTTTGATTCCGATTTGAAATCAAAATTGCCTGTAAAAATATATAATGTAATGCGAACCTGCTCGTAATGCGCTCTAAGGCCGTTTTGACTCTGCGCGGCCTGTCTCCGAAAACGGATGCATGATGATGAATTGAAATGAACCGGATTGGACTGGACTGAATATTCGGAGGACGCAAAATGTTCCATGCACTTGAGCCTGCCGCGTGGTGAGGCCCCGGCTATGCGGCATTTTTGTTCGAACAAGGATGGTTTCGAAGGAGGGGGATTGCTTGAGGTCCGAATGCAAAAAAGGAAGAGCCTAGGCTCTTCCTTTTCTGAGCTGTTGACGAGGCTTGAACTCGTGACCTCTTCCTTACCAAGGAAGTGCTCTACCACTGAGCTACAACAGCAGTTTTCTCCGTTGAGTGGTGCAAAAGTACACAAGAAAAATGAAAAGACCAAAAAAATGTGCATTTTTCACAAAAAATTTCTACCTTTACATACGAATCATAACACAAACCAGATGAAACGCATCCTAATTGTTGGCGCCGGCGGCCAGATTGGCTCCGAATTGACAGTCTACCTGCGCAGTATTTATGGCGGTCACAACGTGGTGGCCACCGACATGCGCGAATGCAAAGCCCTGGGGGAGGACGGCCCCTTCGAGGTGCTCAACGCCCTCGATGCAACGGCAATGGCTTCGGTTGTGGCCCGTCACCACGTCGATACGATCTTCAACCTCGTGGCCCTGCTTTCGGCTGTCGGGGAGCGTAACCCGCAGATGGCCTGGCAGGTCAATATGGGTGCGCTGAACAACTCGCTCGAGGTGGCGCGTCAGCACCACTGCGCGCTCTTTACGCCGAGCTCGATCGGCGCCTTCGGGCCCACTTCGCCCAAGGACAAGACGCCGCAGGACACCATCATGCAGCCCACGACGATCTACGGCGTCTGCAAGGTGACCGGAGAGCTGTTGAGCAACTACTACCACCACAAGTTCGGGGTCGATACCCGTTCGGTGCGTTTCCCGGGCATCATCTCGAACGTGACGCTCCCGGGCGGCGGTACGACCGATTACGCTGTGGAGATCTACTACGAGGCGATCCGTTCGGGCCGTTTCACCTGTCCGGTTCCCTCCGACGTCTATATGGACATGATCTACATGCCCGATGCGCTGCGCGCCTGCGTGGAGCTAATGGAGGCCGACCCGGCGAAACTCGTGCACCGCAACAGCTTCAACCTCGCGTCGATGAGCTTCACTCCCGAAATCATCTGCGCAGAGATCAAGAAGCGCCTGCCCGACTTCACGATGGATTACGACATCGATCCGGTGAAGAAGGAGATTGCCGAGAGCTGGCCCAATTCGCTCGATGACACCTGCGCCCGCGAGGAGTGGGGCTGGAAACCTGAATGGGACCTCTCGCGCATGACGGACGACATGCTGGCGCATATCCGCACCAAGTTGGGCAAGAACTGATCCTTCGCCCGGCCGATGAAAGAGTGAACGGTCGTCGGGGCAGGATTTTTGCTCCGACGGCCGTTTTGTATGCATAAAGATGGAAAACCATGAAACGGATTGTTCGAATCTCCGTGGCCGCCGTGCTGGTTGTTGCGGCGGTGCTTCTGGGCGGGAGCTTCTACATGCTCTCCTATTCGCTCCGGCCCGACCGGGTGATGGCCGAGAAGAATGCCGATTCCTATAAATATATGTATGAGGAGTATCCCTTTCTTGAGCCGTGGGTGGACAGCCTGACCCGTGCGGGCGCCCTGCGCGATACGACGATCTGCGATCCCGACGGGCTGCGGCTTCATGCCATCTATGCCGCGGCGCCCCGCCCGACGGACCGCACGGCCGTGATCGTGCACGGATATACGGACAACGCCGTGCGGATGCTCATGATCGGCTACTTGTACAACCACGACCTGGGCTATAACATCCTGCTGCCCGATCTGCACTACCACGGCCGGAGCGAGGGCCGGGCCATCCGCATGGGGTGGCTCGACCGGCTCGACGTGCTGCGGTGGATGGATGTGGCCAACGAACTCTTCGGCGGGCATACGCAGATGGTCGTCCACGGTATCTCGATGGGGGCCGCCACGACGATGATGGTCTCGGGCGAGGAGCAGCGCCCCTATGTGAAGTGCTTTGTCGAGGACTGCGGCTACACGAGTGTCTGGGACGAGTTCCGCAAGGAGCTCAAGGAGCAGTTCTCTTTGCCGGCCTTCCCGCTGCTCCATGCCGCCAGCCGGCTGTGCGACCTGAAGTACGGTTGGAACTTCCGCGAGGCTTCGGCGCTCGGACAGGTGGCCAAATGCCGCCTGCCGATGCTCTTCATCCACGGCGATGCCGACGACTATGTCCCGACCTGGATGGTCTACCCGCTCTATGAGGCCAAACCGGGGGAGAAGGAGTTGTGGGTGGTTCCCGGGGCCGCGCATGCGATGTCCTATCGGGACAATCCGGAGGAGTATACGCGCCGTGTGGGCGAGTTTGTCGGGAGGTACATCGGAACGCAAGGCGGAGAGGACGATGGAGCGGGAGCGTGAATACGAAGGGCGTCTGACGGCGTTTTACAGGACACTGGAGGAGGCGATCGGCCGGCTTCCGGCCGAGGTGCGGGCCTCGCTCTACCGTCCCTGTGCTGCGGAGTGCGTGCGGGGCGATGTGCTGCAGGAGATGCGGCGGCAGTTCGAGGAGTGCGGTTGCGATCTCGACCGGCAGTATGCCCGGTACGGGCGGACGCCTTATTTCTTCGCCGACGTCATCGAACCGGGGCGGGTGTACGAGATCGGTTATCCGCGGTGTCTGTGCCCGCAGGTCGCTGCGGGGTTCACCGATGCTCCGACCCACTGCGAGTGTTCGCGGGAGAGCATCCTCTTTGTGCTGCAGGATCTGCTCCCCGGCCGTGACATCTGTGTGGAATGCCTCGGGACCGTCCTGTCGGGCTGCCCGGAGTGCCGTTTTCGGGTCGAGGTCGGGTAGGATGACCGGGGCAGCTTCGTCTGCGGCGGTCTTCTTCCGGAGACTCGGGCGCCGGCCCCGGGCTGAATCCGGTGCGTGGAGGTTGCACGGTGGGCTCGGGAACCCTCCCGGGGAAGGAGATACGACAAAAAACCGGAGGTTCTCCTCAAGGGAACCTCCGGTTTTCGTTTGTCGGGATCGCTCGATTATTCGGCCTTGCCGTCCGAACCGAGAACCTCCTTGATCTTGTGGATGTAGAGCTTCTTCATGTTGTCGCGAGCCGGGCCCAGGTACTTGCGCGGGTCGAACTCTGCGGGCTTCGTGGCGAAGACCTCGCGGATGGCGGCCGTCATGGCAAGACGCGAGTCGGAGTCGATGTTGATCTTGCAGACAGCGCTCTTGGCAGCCTGGCGCAGCTCCTCCTCGGGAATACCTACGGCAGCCTTCAGTGCACCGCCGTACTTGTTGATCGTATCGACCTCCTCCTGGGGAACCGACGACGATCCGTGGAGCACGATGGGGAAGCCCGGAAGCTCCTTCTCGATGGCTGCGAGCACGTCGAATGCCAGGGGGGGCGGAACCAGACGGCCCGTCTTGGGATCTACGGTACACTGCTCCGGCGTGAACTTGTAGGCGCCGTGCGACGTACCGATCGAGATGGCCAGCGAATCGACGCCGGTCTTCGTGACGAAATCAACGACCTCCTCGGGCTTGGTGTAGTGGCTCTCCTCGGCGGCAACCTCGTCCTCGACGCCGGCCAGCACGCCCAGCTCGCCCTCGACCGTCACGTCGAACTGGTGAGCGTATTCAACGACCTTCTTCGTCAGGGCGACGTTCTCGTCGTAGGGAAGCGACGAACCGTCGATCATCACCGACGAGAAGCCCATATCGACGCAGCTCTTGCAGAGTTCGAACGAATCTCCGTGGTCGAGGTGCAGCACGATCTGGGGCTTTGCCCAGCCCAGCTCCTTGGCATACTCCACGGCGCCTTCGGCCATGTAGCGCAGCAGGGTCTGGTTGGCGTAGTTGCGCGCACCCTTCGATACCTGGAGGATTACCGGCGACTTGGTCTCGGCAGCGGCCTGGATGATGGCCTGAAGCTGCTCCATGTTGTTGAAGTTGAATGCCGGAACGGCGTAGCCGCCCTTGATGGCCTTGGCGAACATCTCGCGGGTGTTCACGAGGCCCAACTCTTTGTAGGATACCATACTTTTAAATATTAAGAAAAATTCGAAAATTCTCGATTAACCGCGCAAATTTACGAAAAAACCGGATATCATGCGTCTTTATTGCAAAAAAAATGAAACAGTCGTCTCGGATGCCTGCAAGGGACTGCGGCCGACCCCATTGCAGCCGCATGCCGTGCCGGGGCATACGGGGCGGACGGCCGCGTCTTTCCCTTTGCGCGGAATGCAGTTGCGGGCTTCGGTCCTTCGTGTGTTAAAAAAATAACAAACCGGAGGGATTTGTTGTGCAATCGGAGAGTTTTTTGTAAATTTGCGAGGAATTTCGGATTGCCGGGCCGGCCTCGGGCGCGCCCCTTCCGACCAAAGACCGGATACATAAACACACAAACATACACGATCATGGCAGATTTCATTTATCAGGAGCCGTTCCCGATTCAGGAGGACAAAACGAAGTACCGTCTTTTGACGAAGGATTACGTGAAGGTCGTCGAGTGCGACGGACGCAAGATCTTGAAGGTGGATCCCGCGGGCCTCGAGTTGCTGTCGAAGGCCGCATACAGCGATGTGTCGTTCTACCTGCGTGCGGCGCACCTGCAGAAACTGCGCAACATCCTTGATGATCCCGAGGCTACGGACAACGACAAGTTCGTGGCCTACACGATGCTGTTGAACCAGTGCGTGGCCGCCGAGGGCGAGTTGCCGACCTGCCAGGACACCGGCACGGCCATCTGCATTGCCCACAAGGGCGAGGATGTCTGGACGGGCGCCGACGATGCCGAGTGCATCGCAAAAGGTGTCTACGAGACCTATAAGGAGCGCAACCTGCGCTATTCGCAGGTCGTGCCCTTCACGATGATCGACGAGAAGAACTCGGGCACGAACCTCCCGGCGCAGATCGACATCTACGGCGGCAAGCCCGGCATGGAGTACGAGTTCCTCTTCATCACCAAGGGCGGCGGCTCGGCCAACAAGACCTTCCTCTACCAGCAGACCAAGGCGCTGCTGAACGAGGAGTCGCTCACGAAGTTCATCCAGCAGCACATCTTCGACCTCGGCACGTCGGCCTGCCCGCCCTACCACCTGGCCATCTGCATCGGCGGCACGTCGGCCGAGATGTGTCTCTCGACCGTCAAGAAGGCCTCGGCCGGATACCTCGACGCTCTCCCGACTTCGGGAAACGAAGGCGGACGATATTTCCGAGACCTGGAGTGGGAAAAGAAGGTGCTCGATATCTGCCGCAAGAGCGGTGTCGGCGCACAGTTCGGAGGAAAATACCTCGTACACGACGTCCGCGTGATCCGCGGCCCGCGACATGCCGCTTCGTGCCCCGTAGGTATCGGCGTAAGCTGCTCGGCCGACCGTAACATCAAGGCTAAGATCACCGAGGATGGCATCTTCATCGAAAAACTCGAGAAGAACCCCGCCCGCTTCCTGCCCAAAGAGGCTCCCGCAATGTCACCGGCCGTCGAGATCGACCTCGACGAGGGTATGGACAAGGTGCTCGCCACGCTGACCAAATACCCGATCAAGACCCGACTCAACATCAAGGGTACCCTGATCGTGGCCCGAGACATCGCACACGCCCGAATCAAGCAGATGCTCGACGAAGGAAAACCGATGCCCGAATACTTCCGCAAGCATCCGGTTTACTACGCCGGTCCGGCAAAGACACCGCAGGGTATGCCTTCGGGCAGCTTCGGCCCAACCACCGCCGGACGTATGGACCCCTATGTAGACCTGTTCCAGTCGCACGGCGGCTCGATGGTGATGGTCGCCAAGGGCAACCGTTCGCAGGAGGTTACCGACGCCTGCAAGAAGCACGGCGGTTTCTACCTCGGCTCGATCGGCGGCCCGGCAGCAATCCTCGCCAAAAACAGCATCAAGAGCGTCGAAGTGGTCGACTTCCCCGAACTGGGAATGGAGGCCGTGCGAAAGATTTATGTCGAGAACTTCCCTGCCTTCATCATCGTCGATGACAAGGGCAACGACTTCTTCGCCGACTTCAAGCACTAAGCACAAAACTGGTGACGGCCGTCATTCCGTGGCGGCCGTTCGCCACATTCGAAGGCTCGCTTCCCCCCCCCGCAGAAGCAGGCGGAACGGGCCGATAATCCACAAGACATTTCCGGCAGGCAGAGCGTCTGTCGGAGATGTTTTGTTAACGGGAGCCCCACGGATGCGGTCTGATTGATTTTTTCGGACAGCATCGAATAATAATAGGCACGCCCTCCGCGTTAATCTATATTAACAGATATGTCAACGGTGTCAGCCGTACGCCGAAACCGTAACGGAATCCGCTGCACGCCAAAACCGTCGCGGAACGATATACCGCCGCCGGACCCCGTCCGAAACAGGCCGGCGGACACGGAAAAAACACTTGGAGTCACGCACTGAAAAACGTTGTAAACGAACCTACTATACAGAAAATGAGCATCAGAAATCTATTGTTGAGCGCAGCCGCACTGTTGTGCATGTTCCACGTACGGGCCGCTGCCCAACCCACTTTCGAGGCCAAGGCTCCGCTGCTGGTGGCTACGGGCGAGAATTTCCAGATCGAATTCAACCTCGATGCCGATCCCGACAGCGGTACGTTCGTAGCCCCCTCATTCGACGGCTTCGAACTAATCGCCGGACCCGTAACATCATACCGCGAACAGACCTTCATCCTGAACGGTTCGATGGAACACACCAAAATCAATACGTTCGCATTCGTGCTCATGGCCACCCAGAAGGGTAACTACACTATCGGAGCGGCCGAGGTCCAGTCGGGCGGCAAGACATACCGTACACAACCCGTCAAGATCGAGGTCGTCGACGAAGCTCAGTCGCAAACCCAGCAGGGCGGGCAGCAATCCCAGAACAACCAGACGGCTTCGATCGGAAAGGATGACGTATTCATCCGAATCTCGGTCGACAAAAACAGCGTATTCAAGGGCGAACCCGTCACCGCAACGCTCAAACTATACAGACGTATCCCGCTGGTTGGCATGGACGATGTCAAACTGCCGTCGTTCAACGGCTTCTGGACCCGCGACCTGAACGTCGAAAACGCCCCGACTCAACGCGAAACATACAACGGCCGCATCTACGAGACAAATATCCTCAGCCAGTACCTGCTCTATCCGCAGCAGGCCGGTAAACTGCGGATCGACCCCGCCGAGATGACCGTAATCGCACAGATCGTCCGCCCCAGCCGCTCGCGCAGCTTCGACCCCTTCTTCGACATGCCCGACGTCACCGAAGCCCGCCGGAAACTAACTACCGCTCCGATCGACATCACTGTCAAGGAGCTGCCTGCCGGAGCCCCGGCATCATTCAGCGGAGCCGTGGGAAAATTCACAATGGAAAACACTCCTCCCACTAACACCTTCACCGCAAACTCCGCCGCAACATATACCGTCAAGATCAGCGGTACCGGGAACCTTCCCTTCGTTCAGGCCCCGACACTTTCGCTGCCTTCGTCATTCGAGCTCTATGACGTCAAGACCACCGAAAGCCTCAAGAATGCCGCTTCCGGAATATCCGGATACCGACAGTTCGAATACCCGTTCATCGCCCGCGCCGAAGGTTCATACACCGTCCCGCCAATCGAATTCACATATTTCGACCCGCAGCTCGTCAAGTACGTAACCCTCGCCACCCGCGAACTCGAACTCGACGTACAGCCCGATACCTCGGGCGGAGGCCTCTCCGGAAATACCATCATCGGAGGCCTCTCCAAAGAGGAGGTCGAACTGCTCGGTCAGGATATACGATTCATAAAACTCGGAAACGCCGGCCTCAGACCCAAAAGCGCGGTCTTCGTCGGCAGCACCGCATACTGGATTGTCATCGTACTGCTCGTGGCGCTCTTCGCCGCTACGTCGGCATACCTCCACAAACGTATCAAGGAGCTCCAGAATACAACCCTCATCCGCGGAAAACGTGCTAACCGGATCGCCCTGCAACGATTCAGGACCGCTGCCAAATACATGTCCGAAAACAACCAGCACAACTTCTACGAGGAGATGCTGCAGGCCCTCTGGGGATACATGAGCGACAAACTGAACATCCCGGTCGCAAACCTCACCAAGGAGAATGTCCGCGAGGAGATGCGGAAATGCGGAATCTCACCCGATGCCATGCAGCGATTCATCGATACGATCGTCGCCTGCGAGGAGGCCCAGTATTCGCCAATGGCTTCGGCCCAGATGAGCGAAGTCTATGCCGAAGGCGTCAACATCATCTCGGAACTCGAATCGACAATCAAAAAACATCGTTCGGAATGAAAAAGTACATCATAACAACCTGTCTGCTGTTCATTGCCACCGCATGCCTCGGCGCCGCACAGCAGGAGAACCAGGCTTCGTCAGACGGCGCCGTACAACAGACTGCCGCCAATGACAGCGCAGCAATAATGGCCGCGGAGCCGGAGCAGGCTCCGGCAGCCGCCGAGACCCGGCCGGCCGATATCGATTCGCTGTGGGACCAGGCAAATACGGCATATATCAATGCCGACTACCGCCGTGCAATAGAACTCTACCACGCCATCGAAAACCAGGACCTCGCCTCCGCAAAACTATACTACAATACCGGAAACGCATATTTCCGCGACGGGAAGATCGGGCAGGCAATCCTGTACTACAACAAGGCGCTCAACCTGGCCCCGGGTGACCCCGACATTCGATACAACCTCGACGTGGCAAACAGCTATACAAAAGACCATATACAGAGCGTTCCCGAATTCTTCGCCCACAAGTGGGTCCGTTCGGTCCGGCAGACATTGAGCGGAAATGCCTGGGGTATACTCTCGGTAATATTCCTCGCCGTCATGCTCTTCTCCACGATGGTCTACCTGCTCGTGCGGATCCCGCTCTTCCGCAAGATCGGCTTCTTCACGGCAATCGCCGCTCTGTTCCTGTTCATAGTCTCGACATCGTTCGCCGTCGTCGAACGCCGCCACTACATCTCACCCTCCGACGCAATAGTAATGAATGCCGCAGTTTCGGTCAAGGCATCCCCCGACAAAACCGGAACCGACCTATTCGTACTCCACGAAGGTACCAAGGTCAGCGTCGGAAACCGTATGGACTCCTGGGTCGAAATAACGATCTCCGACGGCAAGAAAGGTTGGATCGAATCCAAAGCCATCGCAATGATCGACTAAACACGAAACCGAGATCGACTAACCCCGAAACAGAAAGGATCTGCAACAATGTCGAAACTTCTCGATGAGGTCACCTCGGAGCTGACCAAACTCCCCGGAATAGGCCGCAGGACCGCCCTGCGCCTGGCCATGCACATACTGCGGATGGATCCGGCCAGCGTTGCCGACATGACTTCGAGTATCGACCGCTTCCGCACCTCGATACGCCACTGCCGAATATGCAACAACCTCTCCGACGAGGAGATCTGCCCGATCTGCGCCGACCCGACCCGCGACCGCTCGACAATCTGCGTTGTCGAACAGGTTGCCGACGTCATATCGATCGAAAATACCCGACAGTATCGAGGCGTATACCATGTTCTGGGAGGAGTCATATCGCCCATGCAGGGTATCGCCCCCTCGGACCTGAAAATCGACCTGCTCATGGAGCAACTGGCCGACAAGCATGTTCGTGAGGTGATCCTGGCGCTCAACACCTCGGTCGAGGGCGAAACCACACTCTTCTACATCCTCAACCGGCTGCGGGCCTATCCCGAAGTCAAGGTGACGGCCATAGCCCGCGGACTGGGATTCGGCGACGAACTCGAATACGTCGACGAGATGACCATAACGCAGGCCCTGGCAAACCGCCGCGAACTCGAACGCTGACCCCAACTATAGTCCGAAAACCATCCGCCGGCACCTCAGGTCCGCCGGCTGCACAATGATTCCATATCCGCATTTTATTCCACCTGGCTGTACGCCACTCTCTTGCAGGAGGTCGCCCCGACAACAAGGGCAACAAAAAATTATCGATTTTCGATAAAAATATTTTGCAAATCAAAATTTATTGAATATATTTGCCTTCGAATTTATAACAACCCAGCAAGAAATGAGCAGCAAAAAAGCCCTGCAGAACCGTATACTGGTTCTATATATAGTTTTCTTTGCCGTGATCGTGGCCAGCTTCATCTTCGGTACACTCGGCTCCGACCTCAGCAAAGGTTACAACGACGGCCAACGGATCGGCGAATCGATCGCCGCAAATATCCGCGACAACAACAATCGCTCGATCAACCTGTTCTACGACCTGCCAAACAGCAACCCGGATCTGGAACTCGATGTACGGAACCTCAACCTGCCCGAAGGTACCGAGATCAAGGCCCGCGTAAACAAAATAGACCTCATCGTCGAAAGCGACAATACCGACCGTTCAATGCTCGGCATAATGACCTCCGTCACAGGTTCGCCCATGACTCTCATACTCAGCTGGATTCTCATGCTGTGCTACATCACGGTCATCGTAATGTTCTTCCTGATAATCCTGTCGCTGCGCCGGAGCATCAAGAGCGAAAGCGTATTCAACCGTAAAAACATAATACGTACCCGCGTTATCGGATATGTGCTGATAATATGCGCCCTGCTGCACTCGCTGATCGAATTCACCGCAATAAAAAGCGCCAACAAATGGCTCGAAGGTAGTTCGATCGTACTGAACACATCGTTCCGGATCGACTTCTGGGATGTCCTGCTCGGAGTGATAATACTGTTCATCGCCGAAATATTCTCGATCGGATACGACCTGTCGCAGGAACAGAAACTAACGATTTGACCATTATGAATGCTTTGATTAAAACAAATTTACGGGGGGGGGAGAGTATATGCCGATAATTATAAACATTGACGTCATGATGGCCAAACGCAAAATGTCGCTCGGCGAACTCGCCAAACGTATCGACATCACGCAGGCCAATATCTCGATCCTCAAAAACGGAAAGGCTCGTGCCGTACGTTTCTCAACCCTCGAGGCCATCTGCCGCGCTCTCGACTGCCAACCCGGCGACCTGCTCGAATACCGGCCAGACCCCGAACCGCAGAATCCTCCCTCAGAGAATGAATTGTGACAACAAGATCGAAACTTAATAGATGATTTTATCAACTCAAAACCTATGAAAAAACTTATTCTGACAGCCGGCGCATTACTTCTTGCGTCATTCGTATCGGCCCAGCCGATACCGGCCGACACCGCCCTGCGGACAGGTAAGCTCGACAACGGCATGACCTACTACGTCCGCAGCAACGCGAAGCCTGAAAATCAGGCCGACTTCTACATCTTCCACAATGTGGGTGCTATTCAGGAAGAGGATTCCCAGCAGGGCCTGGCACACTTCCTCGAACACATGGCATTCAACGGCACCAAGAACTTCCCCGGAAAGAACCTCATGAACTATCTCGAGACAATCGGTGTGAAGTTCGGCGCAAACCTCAACGCATACACCTCGATGGAGGAGACCTGCTACAACATCTCGAGCGTGCCCCTGCTGCGCGAGGGTATCATCGACTCCTGCCTGCTGATCCTCCACGACTGGTCGTACTACATCTCGCTCGAGGACGAGGAGATCGACAACGAACGCGGCGTGATCATCGAAGAGCTCCGTACCCGGAATACCGCCGGTTGGCGTCTGAACGAGAAGGTGGCCCCCACGATGTACAACCACTCGAAATATGCCGACCGAAACATCATCGGTTCGATCGAGGGCCTCAAGTCGTTCCCCTATCAGGAGATCAAGGACTTCTATCACAGATGGTACCGCACCGACCAGCAGGCTATCGTCGTCGTGGGTGATTTCGATGCCGACATGATGGTCGAGAAGATCAAGAAGGTGATGGCCGACATCCCGGCCGTCGAGAACCCCGTGCCGAAGGAGGTAATCAAGATCGAGGGTAATACCGAACCGCTCGTATGCGTCGCTACCGACCCCGAGCAGACCTCGACAATGATCCGATACATGATCAAGAACGAGCCTATCCCCTTCGAGATGAACAACTCGATCCAGGCATACGTCCTCGACATCGCCCGAGACATGATCTGCGACATGCTCTACAACCGTCTCGACGACATCGCCCAGCAGCCCAATTCACCCATCGTCGCTTCCGCATCGATGTACGGCGGTCTGACCACTACCTCCGACGTATTCCTCGGAGTAGCCATAGCTCATGAAGGCGAGGCTGCACGCGCTTTCGAAACCCTCTGCACCGAGATCGAAAAGGCTTACCGTTTCGGTTTCACGCAGTCGGAACTCGAACGTGTTCAGGCCGACTGGATGCGCTCGTCCGAAACCGCCTACAACAAGCGCGCTGACCGCCGCAACGAACAGTTCGTCAACGAATACATCTCGGCCTACCGCGAAAACATCGCCGTACCGTCGGCCGAGGACGAGTGGGAGATCCGTCAGCAGATAATCCCCAACCTGACCATCGAACAGCTCAACCAGATTGCCAAGGAGCTCGTCTTCAAACATGAAGACAACGTCGTTATAATCTATGCTCCCGAGAAGGAGGGTGCCAATACCCCCTCGAACGAGGATATTCTCGCCATCATCAAGAAGGTCCGCAGCGAGGAGCTCGAACCCTATGCCGAAGATGTTGTCAAGGAGCCGCTGATTCCCGAAGGTACCGTACTCAAGGGCTCGCCCGTGGCCAAAACCTCGACTGACAAGCTCGGAGCTACGGTCTGGACTCTCAAGAACGGCATCAAGGTGGTTGCACTGCCGACAGACTACATGGCCGACGAGATCCGCGTATCGGCAACCGCCCTGGGCGGAAACTCGCTCGTAGATGAGGCCGACGACATGACCGCATCGGTTCTGACCGGCGTAGTCGAGCAGTCCGGCATCGGCAAGTTCTCGCTCTCGGAGCTCAAGAAACAGCTCTCCGGCAAACTTGCAAACTTCTCGCTCGGAACCGGTGCGTACACCGCCAGCGGCCGGGGCAACTGCTCTACCAAGGACCTCGAAACCGAAATGCAGTTAATCTATCTCTACTTCACCTCGCCCCGCTGGAACATCGATGACTTCAACGTGTACATGGGCAACCAGCGTTCGATGCTCCAGAATATCGAGAGCAACCCGATGTTCAAGTTCCAGCAAGAGATCTACAAGTCGCTCTACAACAACCATCCGCGTCGCGGTGTAATGGCGCTCAAGGATCTCGACAAGATTGACTTCGAGAAGATGCCCGAACTCTACAACAAGATGTTCGGTAATGCTGCAGACTTCACCTTCTTCTTCGTCGGCGACTTCCAGCTCGATACGCTCAAACCGCTGGTTGAGAAGTATATCGGCTCGCTGCCCGCAAGCAAGAAAACCCATACCTGGGTCGACGACAAGGCTCGACTCTACAAGGGCGATGTCGAAAACGTATTCGAGGCCGAAATGTCGATGCCCAAGACCTCGATATTCCTCGCATACACCGGCCCGAGCAACTTCAAGTCGCTCGAAGATCACCTCGCTGCCGACTTCCTCAGCCAGATCATGCGTCAGCGCTACACCATCTCGATCCGCGAAGAGCAGGGTGGTACTTACGGTGTCAGCACATACATGAGTGTCGATACCGACCCCAAAGAGGATACCTACATGCTTCAGATCTCGTTCGACACCAACAAGGAGATGGCCGAAAAACTGATCGGCATAACCAAGGACGAACTCCGCAAGATGGCCGAATCGGGCCCCACCGAGGAGGAGATGGGCAAGGTCAAGGAGTACATGATCAAACAGCACAAGGACAACCTCAAGAAAAACGCATCGTGGCTCAGCGACCTGATCTACCTGCACATCTATGATTTCGATGCCGCAACCGACTACGAGCGCGTATTGAACGAGATGTCGGCCGAGAAGGTTCAGAAACTCATGGCCAAGGTGCTGGACGACAGCAACGAACTGACCGTGATCATGAATCCTGCCGAAAGCGCCGCTGAAGAGGCTGCCGAATAAGGATCTGATAATCGGACGAGGCCCGCACATCTCGGGCCTGCATAAAAACGGGAGTGTCTCGATTTGAGACACTCCCGTTTGTTTTTCAGTACTCGCCGCTTCATCATACTTGTGGCGGGAATACGCGTGTCGGGAATACGCGTGGTGGAAATACTTGTGGTGGAAATACTTGTGGTGGAAATACGGCCGGGCCGGGTTCACTGAAACAAAGTGGCCGTCTGCGCGGCATGGCCGACCATGCCGACATGCTGCCGCCCCCGCCGGAGCCAGCCGACTTACCCTACTGCACTATCACCCGACAAGCATCAGTATCTCCTCCGGCCGGTCGACAATGTGTACCGCTCCGCTGGTCTCAAGCTCCCCGCGTGAACGGAACCCCCAGGTCACCCCGACCGATTCGAGCGATGCATTGGCCGCCGTCTGCATGTCGACACTCGAATCACCCACATACAGCGTCCGGTCAGCCGAAATACCCGTCGCCGAAAGGATGTCGCGCACGATCTGCGGATCGGGTTTCACCGCCCGGCCGTCGCACTGCCCCATCACCGCCGAAAAAATATCGCCGCCGAAAAAACGTTCAATCAACATGCGGGTACCCTCCTGGTACTTGTTCGAGGCTACGGCCAATGCTACGCCACGCCGCCGCAATTCCGACAACAGTTGAGGTATCCCCTCGTAAGGCCGTGTGAAATCGGCCAGATGCGCCTGATAGTACCCGATAAACCGCCGGCGAACCTCCATGATGTGATCCGGCGTCCGGCGATCCTCAGGCAGTGCCCGTTCAATCAGTTTGGTAATGCCGTTGCCCACCATCATGCGGTAGCGCTCCAACGGAAACGTCGGATAACCGTAACTCTCCATCGTACGGTTGCACGACGCCGCCAGATCACCCAGCGTATCGAGCAACGTACCGTCGAGATCGAATATAATCAATCGACAATCCTTCATCGCTAACTTCTTTTCAAATGATTCGGGCCACAAAGTAACGCTTTTTGCAGCGTTTTTCCTAATATCGGCCCCTCCGGAATCTCTGGTATGGCTTTTGCCCCCGCCAAGGGTATGACACCAAAACCCCATACCCCACCGCTCTCAAAACCGGCCCTGCGGCTGCTGCACGGTTTCGACTGGGCTACACTCGCCGGCGGAGTGATCATTCTGCTCTCACTCTCGTACGACATCATTCACAACCGAGGATATGTCCTCTCACCGGCATACCTCGACATACAGCTCATCGTTTGCATGGTCTTCATCGGCGACTTCATCGTCCACTGGCTCTCCGCCCCCGATCCGGCCCGATATTTCCGCCGTAATGTCATATTCCTGCTGGTGTCGATCCCGTTCCTGAACATCGTACACTGGTGCGGAGCAACCCCCTCGCGCGACTGGAACATAATCCTCAAGGCCGCTCCCCTAATCCGAAGCCTCGCCTCGGTAGTGATCGTCGCCGGATGGCTCGCCCGCCGCCGGATAAGACAACTCTTCGCATCGTACCTCTTCATCGTGACAGCCTTCACCTACATCGCCGCCCTCATCTTCTACTGCTACGAAATAGACCTGAACCCGAAACTCGACGGATTCGGGAACGCCCTCTGGTGGGCATGGATGAATGTCACCACCGTCGGCGCCGAAATATTCCCCGTAACGGCCGTCGGGAAGGTCGTATGCGTACTGCTGCCCAGCCTCGGGATGATGATGTTCCCGATCTTCACGATCTACGTCACCGACCTGATCACAAACCGCAAGACCGGCAAAGATTCATAACATCCCCACCTAAAGCACAGTCGCCTCGTTCCGGCCCAGGAACACCTATTTGCGAGACTTGAGCAGGTCGCGGATCTCGGTCAGCAGCTGCTCCTCCTTCGACGGTGCAGGGGCCGGAGCAGGAGCCGCCTCAGCCTCCTTCTTACGCATCAGCATGTTCATCACCTTGACCAGCGCAAAGACGCATGCCGCCAGTATAAGGAAATCGATACATGTCTGGATGAATGCCCCGTACCGCCATGTCACGGCTTCGGCCCCCTTCGCCACGGCCTCGGGATTGAGCACCACCGACAGCGATGAAAAGTCGGTACCGCCGAGCAGCACCCCTATCGGCGGCATCAGAATATCGTTCACGACCGACGATACCACCTTTCCGAAAGCACCGCCGATGATAACGCCGACAGCCATGTCGACCACATTGCCTTTCAGAGCGAAAGCCTTGAATTCCTGAAGTATCTTACTCATATTTACTGTATGATTTTGTAATACGCTTTTACAAAAATAACAACAATCGTGTCAACAGTCGCCATTCCCGGACAAAATCTCACGCTCAATATTATGAATTCTCGCAAAAAAAGCGATCTTTTTTCAACAAATCGCAATAATTATCCAATTTTAGGCTAAATTTTATTATGAGTTTTGCGAAAATAGTTTTAATTTTGTTTTTACGCTAAGGCGTACGGAATGTTAATTCGGCAGTAACAACTAATTTTATAGCTATGGCAAAGAAACTTAAAATCAGAGACCTCACGTTGCGCGACGGCCAGCAGTCGGCATTCGCTACCCGACTCAATCAGGCTCAGGTAGACCGTGTACTTCCTTTCTACAAAGATGCCAACTTCTATGCAATGGAAGTCTGGGGCGGCGCCGTACCCGATTCGGTGATGAGATACCTCAACGAAAACCCCTGGACAAGACTCGAATCTATCAAAGCCCAGATCGGCGACGTATCAAAACTCACCGCTCTCTCGCGCGGCCGTAACCTGTTCGGCTACAGCCCGTATACCGATGAAATCATCGACGGTTTCTGCCGTAATTCGATCGCAAGCGGCCTCGGTATCATGCGTATATTCGACGCCCTGAACGACGTGAACAACGTAAAGTCAACTATCAAATATGTCAAACAGTACGGCGGTATAGCCGACTGCGCCGTCTGCTACACTATCGACCCCAAATATCCCAAAATCGGATTCTTCGGCCGGCTCATGGGTAAAAAGAACCCTAAACCCGTATTCACCGACGCATATTTCCTCGACAAGGCCAAACAGATGGAGGCCCTCGGCGCCGACATGATAACAATCAAGGATATGAGCGGTCTGATCCCGCCAAAACGCGTCGCCGGACTCATCCGCCTCTTCAAGCAGAACCTCAAGGTCCCCGTCGATTTCCATACTCACTGTACCCCCGGTTACGGTCTGGCTTCCGTTGTCGCAGCCATCAACGCCGGTGCCGACATCGTCGATACGAACATCTGGAACTTCGCAGGCGGCCCGGCTGCCCCGGCTATCGAACTCATATATATCTTCTGCAAGAAGATGGGTATCGAACTCGATATCGACATGAATGCCGTAGCAAAGATCAACAAGGAACTGCTCACGATCCGCAAGGAACTCGAAGCCTACGATGCCGTAAAACAGTTCCCAAAACCTTTCAACCCGCTCACCGACCAGATCCCCGCCGAAATCGATGCCGAATTCGACCGCGCTATCAAGGCCGCACAGCAGGATGACGAGGATACGATGCTCGACGCCTGCCACAAGATCGAGAAATACTTCAACTTCCCGGCGCCCAACGAACTCGTACAGAAGGCCGAGATCCCGGGCGGTATGTACACCAACATGGTGGCACAGCTCAAACAGCTCAAGTGCGAACATATCCTGCCCAAGGCCATGGAGCTGATTCCTACGGTGCGGCTGGCTGCAGGTCTGCCGCCCCTGGTTACCCCGACTTCGCAGATCGTCGGCGCACAGGCCGTGAACTGCGCCCTCGACCTGATGAACGGAAAACCGATGTACACCACAAAGAGCAACCAGTTCGTCAACCTCGTAAAGGGCGAATATGGCAAGACCCCCGTCGAGATAGATCCCGAATTCCGATTCAAGATTGCCGGCGTCCGCGAAGAGACTCCGTACGACACCTCGAAATATCAGATGCAGCCCAATCCGGTGCTCGAAGAGTATGGTGGCGTTAAGCTGGCCGCCAACGAGAAGGAGGTTCTTCTGCTCGAACTCTTCCCGATGGTTGCCAAGACCTTCCTCACCAACCAGAAGAAGGCTGCCTGGGAGGCCGAAAAGGCTGCCGAAGCTGCTGCGGCTCCCGAGGAAAAGAAGGAGGAACCCGCAGCTCCGAAACACGATCCCGTAACCGGTCCGACGGTAAATGCACCGCTGCCGGGTCGCGTGCTCGACATCAAGGTCAAGGTTGGCGACGCTGTCAAGGCCGGCCAGGAGGTTGCGATACTCGAAGCCATGAAGATGGAGAACTCGATCACCTCGGATCAGGCCGGAACCGTAAAACAGATTCTGGTTGAGGTCGGCGACAACGTCCCGACAGATGCCCAGCTGATCGAACTCGAATAGACAAGTTATCGAACAGACCTGCGCTCGGACAGAGCATCATAAATCGAAAAAAACCGGTCCTGCGGCACATGCCCGGGCCGGTTTTTTTATGGTATATTCCTTATCGTAAACTCACGCTTTATTTTACACTCCACGCACCGGACGGTTATTTTACACTCCGCGCACCGGACGGTTATTTTACACTCCGCGCACCGGACGGCCAGAGCCTCACCATTCTGCCGAAGCCGGGATACAGCCGGAATACAACCCCACGCCCCCTGCACCCAGACCTCACACATGCACCACTGCACCCAATACATAAACACAACTCATCCCTTCTCTCCACACAAAAAAGTTCAGGCCGGAGTTGACCTCCGGCCCGAACTTTTTCACTGCAACCTAAGGCCTAAGCCTCGATCGACTTGAACAGGTCGACATCGCTGCCGTCCGAATTCTCGATATACGTTGCCGCAGCCTTGACATTTGCCTCGGCCAGCTTCGCGTAGATGCGTGCCGAATCGTAATATTCGTCCGACTCGGTAGCCTGGCGCACCAGAAGATAGGTGATTGCCATGTGTCCGGCCATCTCGACCAGTCGGCGGGCATGGAAGTCCTTGTAGCCGGAAACCTCCTTGTCAATAGCCGTAACCTTCTCAACAGCCTTCTCGAATGCCTCACGCATCTCCACCAGCTTTGCACATACCTCGCTCAGGTCGCTGCGGTAAGTGCCCTGCTCGTAAACCTTGATCTGTTCGAGATAGGTACCCTTGGTGATGTGGTTGATCGCCGCAACAACCTGCAACTGCGACGTTCCCTCGTAAATGTTCGTAATACGTGCATCGCGGTAGAGGCGCTCAACCGGATAATCCTTCATGAAGCCCGAACCGCCGTGTACCTGAATGGCATCGTAGGTCAGCTGGTTGCAATATTCCGATGCGAAGAGTTTCAGCAGCGGCGTGAAACCGTCGGCCAATCTGTTATAAGCCTTCATCTCGGCACGCTCCTCCGGCTCCAGCGAACGCTCGTGGCTGATGTGCGTATACTGCTTGTAGATCTCCACGAAACGGGTCGTCTCATAAAGCAGCGCACGCGCTCCCTGCAACTTGGCCTTCATGTTGCTCAGAATCTCCGAGATAGCCGCGAACTGTATGATCGGCTTGCCGAACTGCTCGCGCTCATGGGCATACTTCAGGGCCTCGCGGTAGGCTGCCTCGCAAAGGCCGACGCTCTGTGCGCCGATACCCAGACGGGCGGCATTCATCAGGCTCATCACATATTTGATAAGGCCCATCTTGCGGTCACCGACCAGCTGCGCAGGTGCATTGTTGAAGACCAGCTCACATGTCGGCGAGCCCTTGATACCCAACTTGTTTTCGATACGGCGAACCTTGACGCCGCCGTCACGCTTGTCGTAAACCAGCATCGACAGTCCGCGGGCATCGGTCGTACCCTCTTCGGTACGTGCCAGAACCAGCGAGATGTCACCGTCTCCGTTGGTGATGAAACGTTTCACGCCGTTCAGCAGCCATACCTTGCGCTCCTCGCACCACGTTGCCTTCAACATCACGGCACCCAGGTCGCTGCCGGCATCGGGCTCGGTCAGGTCCATGGCGCACGTCGCCCCGCGCGAAACCATCGGCAGGAACTTCTGCTTCTGCTCCTCGCTCGCAAATTCATTCAACGTCTCGGCACAGTCCTGCAGGCCCCAGATGTTCTCGAAACCGGCATCGGCACGTGCAACCATCTCATTGGCCATCACGAAGCAGACCAGCGGGAAGTTCAGACCCTCGTACTTTCGCGGCAGGGTCAGGCCGCCCAAACCGGCATCATTAATAGCCTTGAGGTTGCGCGAGGTTCCGGCCGCATAGACCACATGGTCATCGACAACCTTCGGTCCCTCCTTGTCGACATCCTCTGCATTGGGAGCAATCACGTCGCCGCAGATCTCACCCGTGATCTCCATCACGCGGCGATACGAATCCATAGCATCCTCGAAATCCTGAGGTGCATAGTCGTAGAGATCCTTGTCGGCGAAATTACGTTCTTTCAGTTCCACGATCTTGCGCATCAGCGGGTGCGTAAGATGGTACTGCAAATCCTTGTTATCTAAGAAAAAGTTTGCCATAACTCTAATTTCTGTTTTTATTGTTTCTCCTGTTTTTCGGTCAGCACGACCCCTATCACATAGAAGTGCGGCACGTTGGCGACGATTTCACTCGAGAGGTCGGGTGCGATCTCACGTTCGCCGCAGAATCGTACCAGGTTCGCCCTCTCGTCATACCAGAACGAGCCGTAAAAGACCAGCGGTATGAACCGGCCCGGTTCAAAGCCATCGATCCGGAACGGACGCGCTCCATAGTTGTAAAAGGTTCTGTCAGGCGTCACGACCGGCTTCAACGACAAAGGCCAGCCCATACGCCCCATTCCTGCAAGGCTGATCGACACGTTTGCCGTCGAATCCTCTTCCGAGGGGTAGAACCCTATGGTCAGGCTCTCGGCCTGTCGGAGTACCCCCGCTTCGGGATCGGCCATATCCTCGGGTCGGACGTCACCACGCTGCTCCTCTGGGAAATCGGTCAGCAGGAGCTTGTTGACGCCCATGTGGCCGACAACATCGCCACCCTCAACCCGTTTGCCGTCCACATACTCCTCGATCCGGAAAGAAACGTCGTAACGGCCTGCGAGGAAATCCCGCAAATCGAAACTGTACGCCTCGTAACCGGCCGCCTCGAGAAGTACCCGGTAATCCTCGAAACCGGCTTCGCGGGGACGTATCTCCTGAGCCTGCGCCCGGCAACAGAGTGCCGCCGTCAAAAGACCTATGAACAGGATCTTACGCATCTGTTATTTCGAATTCTGTTTGTAGTACTTGATCATCTTCGGGATGACGTCGTTCACGTCGCCCACGATGGCGTAGTCGGCGATCTTGTTGATCGGAGCATCGGGATCGGTATTGATCGAGATGATCATCGACGACTGGTCCATACCGGCCGTGTGCTGGATCTGTCCCGAAATACCGCAGGCGATGTAGAGCTTCGGACGTACCGTAACACCCGTCTGTCCAACCTGACGCGCATGGTCCGTGAATCCGGCATCGACCGCAGCACGGCTTGCACCCACTTCGGCACCCAGCACGTCAGCCAGCTGGTGAACCAGCGCGAAGTTCTCCTTCGAACCCATTCCGTAACCGCCGGCAACGATGACGCTCGCACCCTTGATGTTGATCTTGCGCTCCTCGATCTGACGCTCGACGATCTTGACCGCCAGATCCGTGTCGCGTACCATGCCGCGCCATGCGATCTCCTTCACCTCGGCCTTGCCGGCTGCGGGGGCGAACTCCTTCTTCATGACACCCTCGCGCACGGTAGCCATCTGCGGACGGTGGTCGGGATTGACGATCGTCGCGATGATGTTGCCGCCGAAGGCCGGTCGTATCTGATAGAGCAGATTCTTGTACTCCTTACCCGTCTTGGCATCCTTGTGGTCGCCGATCACCAGGCTCGTACAGTCGGCCGTCAGACCGCTGTGCAGCGTCGACGATACGCGCGGCGCAAGGTCACGCCCTACCGGCGTAGCTCCGAAAAGAACGATCTGCGGTTTCTGCTCCTCGATCAGACCGCACATCACGGCGCAGTGCGGCAGCGTACGGTACGGTGCCAGCTCCTCGCCGTCGGCTACCCATACGGTATCGGCACCGTACTTGGCCAACTCCTGCTCGATGCCCGACAGGGAGTGGCCGATGGCCACAGCCTCGATCTTGCATCCCAACGTCGCAGCCAGCTCGCGGCCCTTGGTCAAAAGCTCAAGGCTCACGTCGGCTATCTGCCCGTTCTCAATTTCGCAATATACAAATATATTATTCATACGTCTGTTCTCCTTTTCCATTAACCGAGCGTGTGACTCGAGATAAGTTCGACCATCAGTTCATTTATATCCTTGTCGTCGCCCGTAAGCCGCTTCGCCTCCTTGGTCTGGAAAACCACATTCTCGATCTTCTTGACCTTCGTCGGCGAGCCGTTCAGACCCAGCTGCGACATGTCGGGATCGACATCCGCCGCTCCCCACTCGACTATGTTCAGGTAATCCTTCTCGGAGCAGATCTTCGAATAGTCGCTGTCACCGGCAGCAGCCATCTCGCTCGGAGCCATCGCATACTTGTACTTCATCACGCGCTTGGCATTCTTCGGACGGCACTCCGGCGCCGAAGCGTTAACCGTCATCACCATCGGTATCGGCGAGGTCACAACCTCGGTTCCGTGCTCCAGACGGCGCTTGATGGTGATCGTCTTGCCGTCGAAGGCCATGATCTGCTCGGTGTAGGTCACCTGCGGCAAACCGAGCTTCTCGGCAACCTGCGGGCCTACCTGAGCCGTATCACCGTCGATGGCCTGGCGTCCGGCAACGATGATGTCGGGATTGATCTTCTTCAGGGCGCATGCCAATGCATACGACGTGGCCAGCGTATCCGAACCGGCAAACTCGCGCCCCGACAGCAGGTAACCGCCATCGGCGCCGCGGAACATCGCATCACGAATAATATCGGCCGCACGCTGCGGTCCCATCGTCAGCACATGCACCGTGCTGCCCTCGCACTGATCCTTGAGGTAAAGCGCCTGCTCAAGCGCGTTGAGGTCCTCGGGGTTGAAGATCGCCGGCAGTGCCGCACGATTCACCGTACCTTCGGCCGTCATGGCATCCTTACCCACATTGCGGGTATCGGGCACCTGCTTGGCAAGCACAATAATTTTCAACTTCTTTTCCATCTGTATTCAGGTTAATAAACTATTTTGTTGTCTCTTCATTTCGATCTCTTCAACGTACGATCGTATCCTCGCGGTCGGGACCCACCGAGATGATCTTGACCGGAACACCCGTCTGCTCCTCGATGAACTCGACGTAATGCTTGAATTCGGCCGGGAAATCCTCGTAACGGCGCACCTTGCTGATATCGCACTTCCAACCCTTGAACTCGCGGTAGACCGGACGCACGTCACCTTCGAGCGAATAGGGGAAATAGTCGATGCGCTCGCCGTTGACGTCATAGGCCACGGCGACCTTGATCGTATCGAAATCGTTCATCACGTCCGACTTCATCATGATCAGGGCCGTAGCGCCGTCGATCATGATCGAATACTTCAGTGCAACCATATCGAGCCATCCGCAGCGGCGTTCGCGGCCCGTTACGGCACCGTACTCATGGCCGATGTCGCGCAGGCGCTTGCCTGTTTCGTCGAACAGTTCGGTCGGGAAGGGACCGCTGCCCACGCGCGTGCAGTATGCCTTGAAGATGCCGTAGACCTCGCCTATGCACTTCGGGGCCACGCCCAGGCCGGTGCAGACACCCGCACAAACCGTATTGGACGAGGTGACGAAGGGATACGAACCGAAATCTATGTCGAGCAACGTGCCCTGGGCCCCTTCGGCCAGCACGCTGCGGCCGTCGCGAAGCAGGTCGTTGACCATGCGTTCGCTGTCGACGATCCGGAACCGTTTGAGGTATTCGATGCCCTCCATCCAGCGGGTCTCCAGATCGGCGATATCGTATTTGTAGTTGAGTGATGCCAGGATGGCCTTGTGACGGTCGATCGCCTTGCGGTAAACCGCCTCGAAATCACCGAAAATGTCCCCTACGCGGACTCCCTGACGGCTGATCTTGTCGGTGTAGGCCGGGCCGATACCCTTGCCCGTGGTGCCGATCTTGCCGCTACCCTTGGCCGATTCGTATGCCGCATCAAGAATGCGGTGCGTCGGCAGGATCAGGTGTGCCTTCTTCGAGATGCACAACCGCTCGGTCAGATCGTGACCGCTCGCCGCAAGCGCCTCGGCCTCCTCCTTGAACAGGATCGGGTCGAGAACCACCCCGTTCCCGATCACGTTGATCTTGCCCCCCTGGAAGATTCCCGACGGTATCGACCGTAAGATATATTTCTGATTTTCGAATTCGAGCGTGTGTCCTGCGTTCGGCCCTCCCTGGAACCGCGCTACCACATCATAATGAGGTGTTAACACGTCGACGACTTTGCCTTTACCCTCGTCCCCCCACTGGAGGCCGAGTACGACATCGACTTTTTTCATCTGCTGAGTTTTAAATTGGTTCTTCGAAACACAAATTGCTGTCAAAGTTAAAGTTTTTTGCCTAAACCCACAAATTAATTCCCGCTTTTTTGATCCCGCACCATATATAACACCCCCTTCATGCAATTCTCCGACAGCTGACCCCTATCCCTTCCCAAAACCACAATCCCAAACATCATCTCCGCACAGCGACCCTTTTTTATGTATTTTTATCAAAATTTTATTAACTTTACGCCCGAATATGCTTTTTCAGACCATGCGCAAACTTTTCGTCTCGATCCTCTTCCTCGCCTCGCTGCTCTGCAGCCATGTCGCGGACGCCCAGTACAACAAGGAGTACTTCTACTGGATGGGGCGGCGCTTCATGATCGAAAACAACTACTCCGACGCTATCCGGACCCTCAACATCCTGCTGCGCGTCGACGAGGATGCTTACGAGGCATACTTCCTGCGCGGTATCGCCAAGTACAACCTCGACGACCTGCTCGGCGCCGAAGCCGACTTCACTACCGCAATCGAGAAAAACCCCGTCTTCACAACCGCATACACCTATCGTGCAATAACCCGTTCGAGACTCGGAAACTACGACGATGCCCTAAAGGATTTCCAGGAGGCTATCGACCTGCGGCCCGACCTCCCAAACCCATACTACAGCCGCGGCGTAACCCGCCTACTCAACCAGCAGTTCCGTGAGGCCATCGAGGATTTCGACATGTTCATACGATACGAAACAAAGGTCGCCGATGCCTACATCAACCGCGGTACATGCTACCTCTACCTCAAGGATACCGCCGCAGCTTACGAAAACTATAACCTGGCAATCAAGACCAACCGCGAAAACCCCGACGGTTACAACCGCCGCGGCGCCCTGCTCATGACACAGGAGCGCTATGACGAGGCCCTGGCCGACTTCAACCGGGCCGTACAGTGCGACTCGACATACCTGCTGTCATACTTCAACCGGGCTCTCGTCTACTCCCACATGAACCGGCCCGTCGAATCGCTCAGGGATTTCGACCGCACCATCGAACTCGATTCCACAAACTCGCTCGCTTACTTCAACCGGGCAATCGTCCGTTCGCAGATCGGAGACTACAACCGTGCCCTCGACGACTACAACCAGGTGGCATTCTATACCCCGGACAACGTCCTCGTATACTACAACCGAGCCCTGCTCCAGTCATACCTCGGAGACCTCAACGCCGCCCTGCACGACTTCGACAAGGCCATACAGCTATATCCCGACTTCGCTAACGCATACATAAACCGAAGCCGCATACGATACATGCTCAAGGATGTCGAGGGAGCAAAGCAGGACCGCCGAACCGCCGACCTGAAAATTGCCGAGTACAAGGCCCGACTCTCCGACAGCACCTCGTACTCGATCTATGCCGATACCACCCACCGTTTCGACCAGCTGCTCTCGTTCGACAGCCGGATGGCCGGAAGCAATTTCGAACGGATCTCGACACAGTCCGCCGGCGAACACCTCGCCCTGATGCCGCTGTTCCGATTCACGCTGCTCGAAAAAGACTCTACCGTCAGAACCGGCCCCGACCGTTACTACCTGCAACGTGTCGAGGATTTCTGCAGCATGATCGACATGCAGGACCTCAAACTTTCGAGACTCGACAGCGATATCCCCGCCGACAAACTCGTCGAACTCGACCAGGAGCTTGCCGCCCGGTGCGCCAAGAACCCCGATTCGTGGCAGCTGCTCTTCCAGCGCGGTATAACGCAGTCACTGGTCAAGCAATATACCAATGCCGTGGCAACATACTCGACGGCCATCGACAAGGCCCCTGCAAACCCGTTCCTCTACCTGAACCGTTCGACCACACGGGCCGAGATGATCGACTTCATATCCTCGATCGACAACTCATACCAGCGAATAACCATCGAGGCCGATCCGGTAAACCGGCTGCAGAACAACTCGAACCGCACGTACAACTACGACGAGGCCATAGCCGACCTGAACAAGGCCATCAAGCTATATCCCGACTTCGCCTACGCATACTACAACCGCGCAAACCTGATGGCCCTCTCGGGGAAACTTCCCGAAGCCTTCGACGACTACTCCAAGGCCATCGAGCTCTGGCCGTCGTTCGCCGAGGCATACTACAACCGCGGGCTGGTACAGATATACATGAAGGATACCCGAAAGGGTTGCCTCGACCTGAGCAAGGCCGGCGAACTAGGGCTGAACGAAGCCTATTCGCTCCTGAAACGCTATGCCGGAGACGAATAGACCTCCTCAAACAAAACACCGCAGCAAACCCACGAATCTAATCCAAAACACACACAATAAAAATTAAATGGTAAAAGCAATTCAACACAAACTCAGTGAATCGAAAACGGCTCGTTGGACCGCCCTCGCGCTGGTATCGTTCACCATGATGTGCGGATACTTCATTTCGGACATCATGTCGCCGCTCAAGACGCTCCTCGAAAAGGAGATTGCCGACGGCGGACTCGGTTGGACATCGATGGATTTCGGCGTCTTCAACTTCTCGTACGGATGGTTCACCGTATTCCTCTTCATGCTCATCATCGGCGGTATAATACTCGACAAACTCGGTTCGAGGTTCACCGGCGTAATGTCGGTCATCATGATGCTCGTCGGCGTCACGATCAAGTACTTCGTCATCGAGTACACGGTCCACAACCCCGAATTCGCCGCCAAAACAATCCCCTGGCTCGGTGATATACACGCCTCGCTGCTCTACATATCGCTCGGATATGCCACATTCTGCATGGGCTCCGAAATCTGCGGTATAACCATAACCCGTATCATCGCACGCTGGTTCGCCGGCCGCGAACTCGCCCTGGCAATGGGACTCCAGGTCGCCACGGCCCGTCTGGGAACCGCCGCCGCTTTCGTTCTCTGCCCGATGCTCCCAAAGTGGTTCAACTTCCAGATCTCGGCTCCGGTAATGGTCGGTATGGCCATCATGTGCATCGGCCTGCTCGCATTCCTCGTATTCTGCGTCATGGACAAGCAGCTCGACCGTGAACAGATACAGACCCAGGTCGCCGAAGAGGACAAGTTCCACCTGCGTGACCTGCTCGATATCGTACGGAACCCGGCATTCTGGTACATCGCAATCCTCTGCCTGGTATTCTACTCGGCTATCTTCCCGTTCCAGAAGAACGCCACCGACTTCATGTTCAACAAGTACCCCATCGCATACCAGTACGCTTCGTGGATCCCGGCCATGCTGCCTTTCGGAACCATCCTGCTCACCCCGATATTCGGCCGCATATACGACAAGGTCGGTCACGGCGCTTCGCTCATGGTGATCGGTGCGGTGCTGCTGTTCATCGTACACCTCGTATTCGCAATTCCGCAGATCACAAGCGTCGCCGTTGCCGTCGCAATGATGATAATCCTCGGTATAGCATTCTCGCTCGTGCCTTCGGCTATGTGGCCTTCGGTAACAAAGATCATCGACGCCAAGAAACTCGGTTCGGCATATGCCCTGATATTCTGGCTGCAGAATGTCGGCCTGATGGGGGTTCCCCTGTTGATCAACTGGATCCTCAACAAGTACTGCATCGTCGGTACCCAGACCCTCGACGGAGCCGTAATCAACAAGTACGACTATTCGCTTCCGATGATTATCTTCGTGGCGCTCTCCTTCACGGCGATCATCTTCGCCCTGCTGCTCAAACGCGAGGACAAGCGCAAGGGATACG
Source organism: uncultured Alistipes sp. (assembly GCA_900550925.1). Taxonomy (GTDB): domain Bacteria; phylum Bacteroidota; class Bacteroidia; order Bacteroidales; family Rikenellaceae; genus Alistipes. The sequence continues at coordinate 45,766 of URTU01000003.1, forward strand.
GTATCGAATCCAATAAATAACGATCCCCTACGCGGATCAATACTCCGGGCGGGAGTGCTGCGACAAGCGACGGCACTCCCGCTTTTTTGCATCCTGCCGATTCACAAACGAACTCAACTCATCACCCCAGCCCCGAAGAACCAGCCTCAAAAAAACGAATATTTTTCCCGCAAAAGCCCTATCTTTGCACCGAAGCGGAGCACGCCTTCTACTCCATTCACACGTCAGGGAGCGAGGCACGGCTTCACGTTCAGCGCGGTCCACACGGCTGGCTCCGCTCATCAACAAACAGATCGAACGATTGATTATGGCAGCAAAAACAGATTACAGTTTCGAGGTCGAGCCTCAGGATGTCGACTTCACCCGTCATGTCACCCTTTCGCGCCTGATAGGCAATGCACTCGATGTCGCCGGCCTCGATGCCGATGCCAAAGGTTTCGGCATACGCAAACTCAGCTCCGAAAACCGCTCATGGGTACTCTCCCGCATGGCCGTCGAGATCATCGGCCGCCCCCAACAATATACCCCCTACACCGTCACTACATGGGTCAACGAATACGGCCGGCTGATGTCGACCCGCAACTTCGTATTCCGCAACAGCGGGAATGCCGAGATTTTCGGACGTGCCGTAACCCAATGGGCCATGATAGATATGGATTCGCGCCGGCCGGTCGATCTGCGTTACATTGCCGAACGCGGCGACACCATCTGCCCCGACCCGTCGCCGTGCGACAAGCCCTCCAGACTGCCGGCCGTCGAACCACACCAAACCGCCTCGCACCACATTGCATACAGCGACATAGATTTCAACCGCCACACCAATGCCCTTCGATACATCCAACTGATGATCGACATGCTTCCAACCGAACTTCCGGCAGGCACGGCTCCCGTACGGATCGAGGTCAATTTCCTGCACGAAACGCGGCTCGGCCAGCAACTCACAGTCAAATACCGTCAGGATGATTCGGTTTCGTTCTTCGAGATCGACGACAACGACGGCACAACGGCCTGTCGCGCCACATTCCACTGGAGCTACGAGGGCAACTCCGGAGAATAGAACGCAACTCATTATCACCGACTGTTTTAACAACCTTCCGACGAAAAGCTGCCCGCCACAAACAACCGGTAGGGCAAGGTGCGTATTTCCATAAAACATTGGTACTATAATAACTCTCGATACGGGCCCGCCGTTCCGGTACGTAAGCCCTTCTTCCCTCTCTTCCCTCTCTTCCCTCTCTTCCCCTCTCTTCCCCTCTCTTCCCCTCTCTTCCCTCTCTTCCCCTCTCTTCCATTCCCTCCCTTCCCTTCGCTCCTCTTCCCGCGGTTTTGCGATTTTATCTATTCCCAACTCTTACATTCTCCGTCTTCTCTCGGCTTTCTGCCAGCCATCCGGCCCGCTCTGGGCAGGGAGCGTAATCAGCATATTTCCCCGCATCCTTCCAGGCATCCGGTCATAAAAAATGCGTGTCGAAACGCTCTCTGCATTTCGACACGTCACTATTGCATACGCCGCAGCACACCGGCTGTCGGCCAATTTTGCCCCTCCGTTGAGGCGTTTTACGGACGGCTACTCCTCGACAGGCTCGAACTCATCCTTGCCGACTCCGCACAGAGGACAAGTCCAATCATCGGGAATATCCTCGAACTTGGTTCCCGGAGCGATACCGCCATCCGGATCACCTACGGCCGGGTCATATATCCAACCGCATACTACACAACGATACTTTTTCATAAATATACACTCTTGTTTTTACTCGGGACGGCTTTGTTTCTATTTGCGACAGTCTCGCCGTCCCACTCTTTTCTGCCGCCACAAAGATAACAGTTCCGATGTATTCCTGCAAATCGTTTTTTTTGATAACGCCACAAGTTCTGCTTATAGCCAGCCCGTAACCGGCAGTAAAGCAGATTGCGTGTGCCGCAGGTCTGCAAACGTAACATCGGTATGCCCATACTACAATATTTGCGCCGCAGCATGGAAGTAGCACTACACAGACAACAGTCCGTAGCAGAAAGATATTTCGGACTGCGCAATAAAATACTGCAGTCAGATTGCGGAACTTCGTTTGTCTCATTGATTTTGCACCTGAATATCCTGATGGCATCAAATATGCAGAACAAATCAGGCCTCCAACGGCCTGCAACGATATTTTCAATTATATTCAACTTAATCCATCAGTGCTTTTCAATGTAAGGGGTGGAAAAGTATCATTTTTACAAAAAGAAGCAAATAAACAAAATATCATTATCGCCACACATAAATTTATAATTTTTCGTGAGGGGGGGGGGGGGGTTTTTTTAATTATATTTGTAAAGTATTCGCGTTAAACAATATTTTTTCCGCAAATTCGGGAATCTTGACGCTATCTACAAATATTTTTTGAATGATGAAAAAACATTTATTGTTCATCTTACTGCTGGGAATACTCTCCGCGGCCATATCTGTCTCGACGGCCTCCGCTCAGAAATGGGCCGTCAAAACAAACCTGGCCTACGACGCTACGACCACCATGAACCTCGGCGTCGAAATCGGTGTCGCCCCAAAATGGACCCTCGACATATCGGGAAACTGGAACCCTTGGACATTCTCCGACAACAAAAAATGGAAACACTGGCTCATCCAACCCGAAATGAGATACTGGACCTGCAAACGATTCGGAGGCCATTTCATCGCCGGACACCTCTGGGGCGGTGTCTACAATGTCGGAAATATCCACGGCCTGCCCGACTTCCTCGGCACGAATTTCTCCCGGCTCGAACAGAACCGTTATGAAGGTTGGTTCGTCGGTGCCGGTGTCGCATACGGATACGCCTGGATGATCGGAAAGCATTGGAACCTCGAAGCCGAAATCGGTGTCGGCTACGCTTACACTAAATACGACGTTTACCGATGCCCAAAATGCGGATCGAAACTCGGCAGCAACAACCATAACTATTTCGGCCCTACAAAAGCCGCCGTAAGCCTCGTATACCTATTCTGATCCGACACATAACAGCCTTGACACCATGAAAAACATCACTATAATACTCATCCTGACACTCATATCAGCAATGATGCCGGCAGATGCCTTCGCACAAGCCGACATGCAGGGCAAAGCCGAAGTGTCGAATATCGTCTACAAGATCCAGGGCCAGACGCTGGCCGTAAAAATGACTGTCGACATCTCAGACATCCAGAACGACGCTACCCAGACCCGGATCCTTACGCCGGTGCTCGTCGGGAAAGAGGCTTCGGCCGAACTCCCCTCAATAGAGCTCATGGGGCGCCGTGCATACATGTACTACCTGCGAAACAACAGCCAGGCCGTATCTCCGAATACCGCTGTCGCACGGCGAACTGCAACCCGTGCCGATCTCAAGAACGGTCAATGCGTGATCGACTACTCGGCTGCCATCCCCTATCAGCCGTGGATGGACCAGGTCGATGTGGTGATACGCGAAAGCTCGTGCTGGTGCGACGACATACTCAAACAAACCGGCTCGGAACACATCGCAAGCGTCGATATAAAACCATACCTGCCACAATATCGAATTTCGTTCGCCGAACCCGGAACCGAGTCCGTCAAGCTGATCGAGACGGGCGAACCGGCCTACATCAACTTCCGCCTCAACAGTGCCACAATCCGGGAGGACTACAAGAACAACAAGCAGGAACTCGCCTCGATCATCGAGTCGGTAAACCGCGTCGGAAAGGACAATACAGTGACCATAACCGGAATCGTAATCGACGGCTGGACATCTCCCGAAGCTACCGTTCCATACAACCAGCGCCTCTCGCAACAACGTGCCGATGCCCTGGCAGACTACATATCCGGCAAAACAGGTATCGACCGTAACATGATTTCCGCTACCGGACACGGCGAAGCCTGGTCGCTGTTCCGCCAAGAGGTCGAGCAGTTGCCGCGACTCGCCGGCCGAGAAAGGGTCCTCAAGATAATCGACGACTCGACACGCTCGTTCGACACGCGCGAATGGCTGCTCTCGCAGATCGAACCGCAGGATATCTACCGCAGACTGGTCAATGAGGTGTACCCGGGTCTGCGCCGAAACGACTATTCGATCGAATACAGCCGAAACACCGCAAACATCTCGACCGATCAGGCCCTGAAGATTCTCGAAACCAATCCACGCGAACTCCCGCTCGGAGAGATATACCGTATCGCACGGAACTATCCCGAAGGTTCGGCCGAATACAACCGCATCATGGAGATTGCCCTGCAGACATATCCCGACCGGGTCGAGGCTGCCGTCAACGGTGCTGCCGAACGTATCGCACGCAATGACCTCACAGAGGCCATGAAGTTGCTCGAAAGGGTCGACGGCAACGACAGCCGGGTCCTCAACGCCATCGGTGTGATCCACGCAATGCAGAATGAACCCGAAAAGGCCCGCGAAGCCTGGACCCGCGCCGCAGCCGGTGGATCGGACGATGCAAGGTTCAACCTCGACGAGCTGGCCAAGGCCCAAAGTGCCGCCGAGGGTTCGGACACCATAACATACGTTAACAATTGATCGGGCCGAAGCCGGTCACTTTAACCATACACACCGTAACAAGGTCAAAAAACGAGAAAAGTCTCAAAAAACACACAAATAATAATAGATAATAAAAACAAACATTAAATAAATTTAATTCAAACCACACCACTATGAAATTCAGATTCTTACTCATTGCAACAGCATGCCTCGGGATGATCGCATGCTCGAAAAACGACGGTGTAACGACCGATCCGTCCGAATCCGGTTCGAAGTCGATCGTCATGAAGATCGCCACGCCCGTAACACGTGCATATATTACTCCGGATGCGCCATACCAGCCCTCGACCGATATCTCGAGTATCGACGTATACTTCACAAACAGCAACTCGACGATCCAGAGCGCTTACCGCCTGACCGGTCAGGACCTCGACAACATAACCACTTCGGGTCTGCGATTCGTCAACCTCAACAACGTGTCGGCCGTATTTGTGGTCGCAAACAGCCCGAAGGCCCTGCTGGCCGCCGGCGACCGTATGGATAACGATTTCATCGCAAACCTCAGCGATCAGGGCCCGGCACTCGACCAGGGCAGCATGATCTTCGCCGGCTGCGATACCGACATCACCCCTGTCGCCCTCGATACCAATGTCCCCGATGTCCCCAACTACAGCGGCAATACTCAGGAACCGCAGTATGACAAGGATCATGTCTACACGGCCGATATCACCATCCGTCCTCTCATCTCGCGTATGGAGTGGGGAAAGATTACAATCGAAAGCGACGGTCAGAAACTCGTTCAGGATCCCAACTCGAAGGCCTGGTACCTTGTAGTTTGGAAAAACTGGAAACCCTCGCTGACCGGCATATTCCAGAGCAATGTCTACCTCGAAGAGAACATCTTTGCCAATACGCAGGTTCAGAATGCCAATCTCTTTGCAACCCCGACCCTCGCTTCGGCGGCAATCGAGAACGGAGCCTGGAAAAAACCCACTTCGCCCGTCGTCGGTGACGATACATGGGCGCTGATCAACAACGTTATCTCATATAGCGGTTACGAAGGCTCTACGCCGGGTGCCATGCTCGACCTGGATGCATACAATGCCCAAAGCGGTGTATGCGTACCGTTCCACTTCTTTGTGCCGTTCGACCCCTCCGACAAGAATGCTCCCGATGCCTCGGTACAGGTACTGCCCACAACGCCGCAATGGCACTTCCAGCTCTACTACCCCGATCTGACAAACGGCAGCGCCGATCCCGCTCAGCAGTTTACCGTAAAGGTATACAAGTCCGATGAACATGGTACACAAGGAGCTGAAGTTGACCTCGATGCCGACGACGCAGCCCTTGCAATATACGGAGACTTCCTCTTCCCGACAAGCACCGGTGACGACCTCGCTTACGCCAATGTCGTAGAACTGTTGGATACGGAGGCCGGCGTAGGGGCCAACCAGGGTATTATCTATACGCCCGGTACAATCTATTCGTCGGATATCACCATCGCGCCGTACAACGTATCGGCAAGCTTCAAGGATCCGTCGCAGTACAACATTATCGTCAAGGTTGAGGTGGCCAAATTCACCAACAAGACCGTAAAACCGGGTTTCGACTCCGATTTAAACTAAATCACCATACATTCGGTATGCGGGCAGGGAGATGCCATCGTGCACCCCTGCCCGACTCCGGATCGGTTGCGCTCCGACAACAACCGCTAAAATCGTTAAACGGAATACAAGGAAAATGAGAAGACTCCGTCTATATATGCTGTTCGTCCTGACAACGGTCATGCTACTCATGACCGGCTGTATCAGAGAGAACATGGACGACTGTAAAGGGAAAGTGACACTCCGCTTCCGTTATGTCGGCGATGGCACAACCGATATCTTCGCCGAGAAGATCGACAAGGTCACAATGTATGTCTACTCGGCTGCCGACGGCTCTCTGGCCGGAGTATTCGAATATGACGAGAAGGCGCTCGACGCATACCAGGGTGCCAATATCGAACTGTATCCGGGCAGCTACCAGATAATATGCTGGGGCAACGCCTTCGAAAACAGTACCATACACGAAGGCGACCGGATTGCTGCCCCGGGACATTTCGACAACACCGAAATCGATACCAACGACCCGTTATATTACGGGACAACCGATATCGCAATTCCCGAAACTCTGGTCGAACAGGATTATGTGTGTCAGTTCGTCTGCTCGCACATCAAGGTGAATGTGCGCCTCGAAGGATTCGTCGGCGCATGGACTACACAGACCGGCCTACAGTCAAGAGCCCAGATCGACAATGTCGAACTGGCCATGACCCGCCTGCCGTCGTACACCGATTTCGACAACATCCCGGCCGCGGACCATCACAGCACGTACTATCCGACACTCCAGACCGATGAAAACGATGACACAAGCTATGTGACACAGTTCAACACGATGCGGTTCAAGGATGACAACGACATTATGCTGCAACTGCTCTCGGGGCCCGAACGGACCGTAATCCAGGAGTTCAGCCTGGCAGATTTCATGTCGAAATACGGCATCTCGGTCGAGAACCGGAACGAAATACTTATCCCGATTCTCATACGTGCCAGTACGGCCGGAATCGAAATTGCCGAGTGGGAGCAGAAACCTGTCACCCCGGGATTTGACAAGGACAACTAAGACTCGAAAAGTCAACGAATCATGAAGAGCATATCTCTGCGCATAATATTGGCTATCATTCTGTTGTCGGGCCTGGCGGCCTGCAAGCAGAATGAACCGGACGGCCCCGTAACGGACCGTCCCGTCGATGTGCGCATTGTGGTCAGCAACGGCTCGGAAACTCGAAGCGCCGGAGATACGGAGACCGACAATGACATTCGCCAGCTCCGTGTCTACGCCTTCAACAGCAACGGGGTTCTGGTAGGATATGCCGAAGACGACAACCTCTCGAACCAGTCATACCTGTATATAACCCTGCGCGAGGCCGGCAACATATACTTCTATGTAATAGCCAATGCTGATTTCGGCCCAAGACCGACCGTCGACGGCGTCGAGGTATCCGACTGGAGTACACTCTCGGCCACACAGCTGCAAAAACTGCGGTTCGACCTCACCGGTTTCAACGGGTGGCCTCAGATCGACGGCTACTCGCTATCGCCGATGTCAAACAACCGCGTCGACGAAGAGGGGAACGACATGCAGTATCAGAACGATTTCGCTACGGCCGTCCAGGTCGTGTCGCCCTCCACCACCACACAGATAATTCCGGTAACCGTCCAGCACGTACTGGGCCGCCTGAGGCTGCTGCTAAACAAGGAGCCCGGAAACGACGACATGAAAATAACCGTAACACGTGCCGAACTGTTCCATCGTCCCGACGATTACAGGCTCTACCTGAACAATAACGCTCCGGCCGACATCGACAGCCATATCACCTTTATCAACAATTCGGAACAGCTTGTCGACCGGATCATATCGCCCGACTCCCCCGTGGAACTGGTCTCGAAACCGGCCGACGGATACACCGAAATCGCACGAACCTTCCTGGCTCCGAATCAGCACGGAACATACGACATGACCGGTGCCGCATTCACCGATGCCGCAGGGTCGCCAACCGAGACCGGAAAAGACAAGGCTTACCGGCTCGAACTGACCGTACAGTTCGAATATACCCCTTCAAACGGCGTATCGGCTTCGGTTTCCGAACGGAACTATACGCTATACCTGCCGTCGGTGCCCCGAAATACCAGCATCGAGGTTGAGGGTACGCTCAACGGCACCACCGACCTGCAGTTCAACCTGCTGACAAAGGTGTGGCAGGAGCGCGAAATGACCATTCCGCCGTTCATGTAGCGCGTGAGGGTCTCTGCGCCAAACCGAACCTCAAAATTCAGAAGCATTAACATGTACAGAATATCATACATACGGTTATTGATCTCAAGCCTGACGATACTGCTCCTTTCCGGCTGTACCAAGGACTTCAACGATGACGGCGGCAGCACGACCGAAGGTCAACCCATAACCGTCACACTCAATCTGGGTGCAATACCGCCTCCCGAAATAACCATCACGCGGGCCAACAACGAATTGTCGTATCTGGCTTCGCTCTCGATATTCGTATTCAATGCCGACGGTTCGGAGTGCCTCCAGATAGTCGACCTCTCATACAACGACCTCACCCAGAACGGTACATATACCAATCAGGAGACAATCTACAGCGTCAAGTTCCGCACCACCTCCGGCACACGCAAACTGCTCGCCGTGGCAAACTACCAAAGCGGCGGATTCTGGGATTCGAATACCCTGGCCGATATCCGCGACGACGTGGAGAACGGATCTCTGTCGTTCGACGGACTGCGCGACTGTATCATACGGCTGAGCAACTCGACCATAAATTCCGACAACAACATTCTGCTGCCGTCGATAACGGCCTCGTCGCAGATGCTCATCTCGGGATGGAACCAAGTTACGTTCGGCGTTGACGGGTCGATCTCGGATTACGGTCCTCGTGGCGATGCCCAGGCTAAAATAGCCATGATGATGGAGCGCTCGATGGCCCGCATAACATTCAATATCCCGGGCGGCAGCACAACAAAGCAGGTCGATAACGGGGACGGCACCTCCTCGACCCATACCGTGACATTCACCCCATCGACATTCCGCGCGTACAATATTCCGCGCGCGGCCTTCCTCGGCTTCACCTCCGAATCCGCAACCGTACCCGACATTAAGCAGACATACCTTACCAGCGCCGTCTACAACGTCGGTACCACGGCCGCAGGAGACTATCAGTTCAGCTTCTACATGCCCGAGAATATACAGCCGGCAGGCTCGGCCGCCTCGTACAACGACCGTGACCGCTGGAACTACGGTCCAGATACAGGTTATGCCACCGAAGGCCCGGGAATGATGCCCGAAGACAAAATCTGGTCACATGCTCCGCAAAACAGCACCTTCGTCGTCATCGAGGGGACATACGAGGAGACCACCCCCGAAGGACCGTTCTATACCGCTACGGTCGAATATACCGTACACCTCGGCGACTTCAGCGACCAGGGTTCATGGGACAACTTCTCGATCATACGAAATTACCTGTATACCTACAACATGTCGGTTCTCGGGGTTGACAACATCGTCGTCGAGGCCCACAAGGGTACCGACAACCAGCCCGGCGCCGAAGGCGAAGTATACGATGCAACAACCTGTCTGTACAACTACCAGCTCGATTCGCACTTCGAACAGGTCTTTCTGCAATACGACCTCTCGTCGATAGCCAACTCGCTGCCCCGCGGCCTCTCGGGACAGGAACTCGACGATGCAATTGCCAGCAAGCTCTTCCTGGTCATACAGTCCGAAGCCATGACCTATACCGACCAGAATGTCATGAACAAACGCGGCTCGCTGCAACCTTACAAGATATACGCCGATGCCATGCGCAACAATCAGGACCCGGCAAAGGCCAAAGCCGATATTCTCGAAGGTGCCGGATCGGGATACAACCCCACAAAGGGTTTCGATTACAAATGGGTTGAGTTCTGGCCGCAGACAACGACTGCTCTGGCCGAGTATCCGGGTGTATCGGAGTGGAGCCGCGAGGACCTGACCGGTTTAGACAACCAGAATGCATACGGCGGCACGGCCACCGGAGCCAACCATCGGTTGATGGATGTCTACGACGTATGCGTGGCCATGGGCCTGGTCGTCAAGAAAATATATCTGGGAGAACAGGTGTCGACAACCGCCTACGCCGAAAACGGAATCTCGATCTCGATTCAGAACGGCAACTATATGGCCCGATTCACGGCTTTCGTCAACGAATACTACTATTACCGGCACCCTCTGACCCATGAAAAACTCAATTCATGGGGCTGGATGGTCAACAAGATCCCCCGCGAAATGATCATAGCGATGAGCAGCGACCTGTCGGCCGACGGAAACAGCATTTACAGCCAGCTGCACTCGTATATCTCTCAGGTCTCGATGCAGACATTCTACAATACGCGCTCATCGACCATCAATGCCTTCGGTCTCGAAACATACAACGAGACTCCCTTGTCGTTCACATTCATGGGATACAACTCAGGAACCAATGCCTACGACACCTATCTCACAAATTCGGACGGGCGCAGGAACCAGATTTCGCTGCTCAACCAATACGCCCCTCACGCCGAAAACAGCATCTACGGCGATTGGGACGACTATATCAACCCAAGTTACAACGGCTTCACCTCGACCGTGACCACAACCACCGCTTCGCATAAGCTCAACCCCGCCGCATACACACAGCAATATGCATATTCGGCCTGCATGTCGCGAAACCGCGACCTCAACGGCAACGGCTCTATCGACGACAACGAAGTGAGATGGTATCTGGCCTCCACAAACGAATACATACGTATCGGTATCGGCACAAATGTGCTGTCGTCCGGCGCCAAACTCTACAACGGCACAAAACAGGATATGAACGTTTACGACTATCCCAAAGCCTACATCCCATACGGAGCGCTGTTCTACACCAGCAGCCCCAGCGCCGAACGCGTCTATTGGGCCGTCGAACGCGGATCATACGGCGGTGTAGGAAGTTATGGAGCCATGCCGCTCCGTTGTTTGAGAATTCTGCCGGCTGTCACCGGTCAACAGGATCTCTCGACAGTCCACAACGTCGCCTCAGACCCTACATACGAATGGGATCCCCAGACCCGCATTCTCAAGTTCAAGGACCGAATCACCGATGAACTGTTCCGGCAGCGCGCCGAAGGACCTCTCATCGAACATACCGAGGATGATCCCGCAAATTCATTCTATGAGGGTATCATCGTCGCTCAGGATTATGTGGGCGGATACTACAATCCTACCCCATTCGCACTGAAGGAGGTGGTCAATTTCGGCAGCAAATACGAAAACCCATGTGCCGAATACAGCGAAACAGGTGACGGCGGAGCCGCCTGGCGTGTCCCGAATCTGGTAGAAATGTCGGCTCTGGTGGCCGCCGGACAGCTCGACAACTATATGTATGAAGCGGCTTGCTGTACAAAATTCAGCAATCAGAAGGTGCGTTTGGGATTCGCCTATTCGACTCTGGTATACTGCCCCGATGAATCATTCCTCAAGGCCAGCCAGTACAATACGCTTGAAAACTACTATTCAAGATATTTCAAGGTGCGTTGCGTCCGAGATGTGCCCGAAGGGTATTTCGAGTGACGGAAAGCAGGGAGAGTGAAGGCTGCTTCGATCGACGGCAGACCGAATTGATAATTTCGGTTAAAGGCCTGCCTGTACTGTCGATTTGTCGAGTGATAAACCAGCCTGCTTTTTCGCTGCACTACTCCCCCCCGGGGCTTCATGCAAATTGATTATTGCCGATCATTGTTGGTTACGCAACAAAAGCGTACCTTTGCACAAGGCAATGAATCGAATGCTGATCCCTATGACAAGCGAAAAGGAAAAATGCCGCCAGGGCAAACTCTACGATGCCAACAATGATGCAGAGTTGATAGCCGAAAGGCTCGCCTGCAAACAATTGTGTCATGAATACAACAACCTGCCACCGGCCGACGAACAACACCGCAAAGACATCATAATCAGGCTGTGCGGAAAAACAGGAGCCAATTTCCTGATAGAACAGCCGTTTTTTTGCGATTACGGCTATAACATCGAAATCGGCGAAAACTTCTTTGCCAACGTAAACTGTGTTATTCTCGATGCGGCCAAGGTCACATTCGGCGACAATGTCTTCGTCGCACCAAACTGCGGATTCTATACGGCAGGCCACCCTTTTGACGTCGGTCAGAGAAACCGCGGACTCGAATATGCCTACCCGATTACTATCGGAAACAATGTCTGGATTGGCGCTCAGGTATGCGTATTGCCCGGTGTCTCAATCGGAAACAACTGCGTTATAGGCGCAGGCAGCGTCGTCAATAAAGATATTCCGGACGGATCGCTGGCCGCAGGAAATCCGTGCCGCGTAATCCGTAAATTATAAAACTATGATGGAGCCACGCTTATTTGGCCCCGCTCTCACTAAACATTCACTGTTATGAAAAACCCTTCGTCCAATACCGACCTCTCTGCCAAACCGCTGACCCGAACAGCCCAGGCTTGGCAACAAATGCAGTGGTTCAATGAACCGGAACACTGGTCATTCAAAGAGGGGATGCTCGTCATGCATGTCACGCCGCACACAGATTACTGGCGAATTTCACACTATGGCTTTACCGTCGACGACGCGCCGTTTCTGTATGCACTGCGGGGCGGCGAATTCGAAGTTAAAGTGAAGATTTCGGGCGATTACAAAACCCGTTTCGACCAATCGGGCCTCATGCTGCGAATCGACCACAAAAACTACATCAAGACAGGTATTGAGTTCGTGGACGGAAAATACAACCTCAGTACCGTCGTCACACATAATACCAGCGACTGGAGTATGGTTCCACTCGACACGCCGGTCCCGTTTGTGTGGCTCAAGGCCGTGCGGAGACTCGATGCCGTGGAGATCTTCTATTCGTTCAACGACCAGGAGTACACGATGATGCGCAACGCCTGGTTGCAGGACAACCATCCGGTCATGGTCGGAATAATGGGGGCCTGTCCTGACGGCAATGGTTTCGAGGCGAGGTTCGAAGAGTTCTCAATCAGGCATCTGCCCGATCTGCGCAGACTGCAATGGCTGGAAATGAACCGCCCTGAAAAACCTTGACCGCCCGAACCCTCAAAATACGCTACGAATGAGACACCTCATCCAAACAATAAGAAAATCACACCTCATGACAATAGAAGAGTTCAAAAATTACGTCCAGACCCGGCAACCGCTGAATACGGATGAAATTGTCGCCCTGATGGACCAGGCAAGCAACGAGGCCCGGAAAATAACCTTCCGACTCAACTCGGCATATCATACACCGGATACTGTCCGGACATTGCTCTCCGAACTATTCGGATACCGCGTTCCGGAGACCTTTCGGGTATTTCCGCCGTTTTACACCGATTTCGGCAAGAACATAACCGTCGGAGAGAACGTCTTCGTCAATGCCTGCTGCCATTTTCAGGACCACGGTGGCGTAACCCTCGGCGACGGCTGCCAGATCGGACACAATGTGGTGTTTGCCACACTGAACCATGAACTGGCGCCCGAGAGGAGAGCCATTACATATCCGGCACCCATCGTGCTCGGAAAGAATGTATGGGTCGGTTCCAACGCTACAATTCTACAAGGTGTGACAATCGGAGACAATGCGGTGATTGCGGCCGGAGCGGTTGTCACCAAAGATGTCGCGGCTAATACGATAGTTGGCGGCGTCCCCGCAAAATTCATAAAATTTTTGGACAGGTAACCGTCCAAGAGAGGTCGTACCTCGCGCCAAAACTATTACGTTGAAACACAATCCCCCACTGCGGAAGGATTGTGCGGGAGGATTGTGCGGGAGGATTGTGTAAGATCGTCCGACAGCCGTAAGTTGTCCCAGCCGAGCGTGCCCGGACTTGTGTGGAGAAGGCCTCCCGGGAGCTTGCTTCTGCGGCGAAACTTCCTCACTATCAGAACATCCATAAGCGTCAAGACTTCCGTACAAACAGGGTATCCATAAAAGAGTCATAACCCTACCGTCACTCCTCCACCCGACCCTCCCTTTCCTGACGCAGCAATTGCGCTTTGGTAAGAGAAGAGACGGAAGGTACGCCTCCTGTCCGCTTTCATAATACGTAACCAGGCCCCGCAAAACGGCAGGTCTTATGCAGCAAGCCACAGTGAGAACGCGAGGCATAGATGTCATGCGACATGATTATAAATTACAATTATTCCGGCCGTTTGTGATCATGTTTTGAAATTTTATTCGTACTTTTGCGCCGGATTTCTTAATCAATAGTGTTCGAATTTCCGTTCTTATCTTTTTCAGATTCCCTGATGAGACGGTTTGTAGAACATTGTGGCAGCACCTGACGCTGTCCGAACTCTCCGGGTTCATTATTAGTATTTCCGAGGGAATGGCGATGGGTTAACCGATTATGGTCAACCGTTACTGGAAACAAATAATGAACAACAATACATCTATTCTTATTTCATGAACAAACTGGTAGTTTATTCTACTTTGGCTGTTGCCATGATGGCCGGAGCAGGTTGTCTTGTGCCTGTCCATTCACAAGACAGGGCTGTGCAGACTATGACCCTATCCGCACTTTACAATCTTGCCGACCAGCAGAGTCAGCGAGTAAAGGTCAGCGAAGTGGCTCTGCAGGCAGCCGATCAAGGTGTGGCAGCAGCCAAAGCGGCCTTGCTGCCGAGTTGCAGGGTTACGTCAAGGGATTCGATACGCATAGTATGTGCATATATTGGTCGTCGACCGAGGATGAGAGAAGCTGGTATACTGATTATGCGTATGACATGCCTTTCAGCGAGCCTATTTATACGACGAGTTTGAAACGCATGAACTATTATGCGTTCACCCGTCCTGTCATCGTCTTCTGATCCGGCAGCCGCAGCAGGACATATCCCCGCATGACGAACGGCGGCAGAGCACGCTCTGCCGCCGTTTTCTTTTGGCCTCCCCGGCGCCCTGACCTCCTTTTTATACTCCCTTTCCGATGCCCCGACCGCGCCCATGCTTGCCGCTGCTATCCATACAGTATCACTGAAGTTAATATAAAACTGGAGTTTATCTGTGGATGGTGCTTTTGTGAGAATTACGGACAACCTGTGCGGCATGTAGCAGACACCTTCTTCGATACGCTTCTTCCTCCTCATCCGGTCTGCGGCCGTCCCAGCGAAGGTCTGAGTCGGAGTTACCTCCGCCTCCGGATGAAACAGCGACAGGTTGTCCGCCAATCAAAGCATCGGCGATAGAGAAGATTCGTTCCCGTACAGACAGCTCCGCCAGCTGGTCGATAAACTCCTGCATCAGTGCAGCCTGGCACCCGTTGAGATCCGTAAGCCGCACATTCTCCAGCTGCAGTCGTTTAAGCTCCTGATAATCCACCAGTGCATTTCGCTGCACAGCCTGCACCTGCTGCTTGGCGTCCTTCCGATACAACGCTTCAATCTGGCAGACAATCTTCACGAATCGGCTGGCGATAGACCGGTTCTGCTCGTCGAGCCATTTATCCACCCCGAACATCAGAGGCTTGGCAGTAATTCTCGGCGGTTCGAAGTCTATCTGATAGTTGCGGAACGGTTGTGCAATCCGTCCAACACGCTCCATGTCCCGTGTCATTCGTCCAGTTCCTGCTCCCGGCTTTGAGCGGGCACCGACCCAACTCTGCGAGCCTGTCAAGAATATTCCCGAGGGAAACTAAAACTGATATATTTCAGACAAACAAATCCCGATTTTTCCTCCGAAAAACGTATTTTGTCCAAATAAATCGCGCCATCTGAGGCGGTCAAACGCCATTGTCCAAACAAATTAAATCCCCGCCAATCTTATTGATTGACAGGGATTTAATAGTTGTTTCTGTGCTTAAAATCGCACTAATATTCTTCCTCGTTGAAAAAGAAATCGTCCTTCGACGGGTAATCCGGCCAAATATCCTCGATCGATTCATAAACATCTCCTTCGTCCTCTATCTCCTGAAGGTTTTCCAATACCTCCAACGGGGCTCCAGAACGTACTGCATAATCGATCAACTCATCCTTTGTCGCCGGCCATGGCGCATCCTCCAGTTTGGAGGCAAGTTCAAGTGTCCAATACATAATATCTCGTTTTTTTAAATCCCAAATCAATCGGCGAAGCATGAACCATCTAACTTCCAACCTGTTGCAAGTCATCAGGCATACCTTACGCCCTATTATTAAACCGCAAAAATATAAAAATTTTTAAATCCGCAATATATTTATGTATATCTCTAAAATTTTTTCATTGCCAAGTCGATTCCGTCACATTCACAGGGGGCATCGACCGCCTTTCCAGCAACCCGAAAAAAATGCGGGCCGGCAACTGTATCACAACGTCCCGACCCGCTTTATATTGTCACTGTGGCAACAAAACCTTAAAAAATCTCACTCACGGTTTCCACAATATCTCCTCGACCTTGAAATGTTCATTCAGGGCGCGGCCCAGAATGTAGAAATAATCCGACAGCCGGTTCAGATAGACCAGCGCCGAATGTGATACACCATACGCCTCGTCAGCCCGCAAAGCAGCCCGTTCGGCACGGCGGCACACGGTCCGGCAGACATGGCACTGGGATACGCACAGGTTTCCGCCCGGGATTGTAAACTTCGTGATCGGACGCACCCGTCCCGACAGTTCGTCGATACGGAGTTCGAGAGCGGCGATCGCCGCGGCATCCAACTCCTGTACCTTGCCTTCACCGCCGCGGCCAACGGCCAACATTGCCGCAAGGGTCATCAACTGCGATCCGATACGGTCCAAGTCCGACACGTACTCTTCCGTTCCGGGCTTCTCGCGAAGCAGGTCCGTCAAAACAGCCGTGCAGGCCGACAATTCGTCGACCGTCCCGTAGGCCTCGACCCGAAGGTCGGTTTTCGGAACCCGTTCCCCGCCGATGAGCGAGGTTGTCCCTTTGTCTCCTGTTTTAGTGTATAGCGACATAAATTCTTTTAGCTTTAAAGTACCAGATGCTGTTTGGGCAGGTACTTGTGGTTGAACAACAACAGATATCCCCGATTGTCGACACTCGTTCCCGGGTGTTCGGCGACCAGACGGCGGCACTGACGGCTGCGGGTACGTTCATCGCGCGGGGCAAGTATGCACACCGTCGTACCGCTCTGACGAGCCTTTTCGGCGACGTTCAAAATCCGTTCCAGATCGCAGTCGCGCAGCACGATACACATTCCCACTCCCGTCAGGTCGGGGACCGCATCGTTCTCCATGAGGCAATAGCTCCCGTAACCGCAATGTGTATACAGGTTTTGCAGTTGAATTGCCCGGCGACGGGATACATGTCTCAGGATCAGTTCGGTGTAGAGCGACGTATCTGGGCCTTCGATCCGACGGCGCATGAACACCTGGCGCACCAGCGAATATACGAATGGCGAATGGACTCCGTATCCGCGAAAATGGCGCACGTCGACAGCCCGTGCCGACCCTGCTACAACGCGATAGATACGTCTGGATATCGATGGTTTCAAGATTCTCATCCTAATCAAATTTGCAAATATTCGACTTCACTATTTTTTCAGCATTCCGGCCAGCCGACCTGTCGAGAATGCTATCTGGAGGTTGTAACCGCCCGTTGCCGCATCCAGGTCGAGCACCTCGCCCGCAAAATACAACCCGCGGACAAGTTTCGACTCCATGGTGTACGGGTTTACCTGCGACACGTCGACGCCTCCGGCCGTTACGATCGCCTCGGTGAAGGGGCGGTAGTCGCTGATCGGGAAGACGTAGTGCTTGAGTACCAGCGCCAACCGGTGCAGTTCCTGTTCGGTAACTTCACCCATAGGCTTGCGGCCGGGGATGTCCAGTTCCTTGGCCAGCGCCAGGACCATCGGCCGCGGGACCAGTTTGCGCAACAGTTCGGCAAAGGGATCAGTCGGTGCAAGCTGTTCCGTCTCACGGCCGATACGGGCCGAAACCTGTTCAGGCGTCAGGGCCGGCTTCATGTCGAGGATCAGTTTGACACGGTGTCCGTCAATCAGGGCATCCACGGCGTCGCGGCTCAGGCGCAACACAGCCGCTCCTTCGATACCGCGGTCCGAGAAGAATACCTCGCCGAACTCCTCACCGACGGTCTGGCCGTCTACGGCCAGCTGTACCGAGACATTCCGGAGCGTCAACCCCCTCAGTTCGCGGAAATGGGCATACGAAGTTTCGAGCGGCACCAGCGACGGCCGGATCGGTTCGATACGGTGTCCCGTCGCCTCGGCAAAGCGGTAGCCGTCACCCGTAGAGCCGGTAGCGGCATAGCTGACACCGCCCGTAGCCACGATAACGGCATCGGCCTCCTCCTTGCGTTCGAAGCCGCGTTTGTTGACGTATCGGACCCCGTACACGCGCGAACCGACGGTCAGGACCTCCTTGACGCGCGTATCGCACTGCACCGTCACCCCCTCGTCACGGCACCAGTCGACCAGTGCCTGTGCCACATCCCAGGCCTTTCCGCTGCGCGGGAAGACACGGTCGCCGCGTTCGACATCGAGTTTTACGCCGATGCTCTCGAAAAAACGGAACGTTGCCCGGTTGTTGAATGCATTGAACGCCGGCGCAAAGAAATCGGCATTGCCCCTCACCTTTCCGGCAAACTCCTCGGGCGGGCGGGCATTGGTCAGGTTGCAACGTCCCTTTCCGGTGATCCGCACCTTTCGACCGGTCTTCTCCATCTTCTCCAGCAGAAGCACCCTCCGTCCGTTCCGGGCAGCCGTACCGGCCGCCATCAGGCCCGCGGCGCCTCCGCCTATGACTATCAAATCGTACACAACAGGTCAGTGTTTATTCATTTTACGTATGCAAAGATACATCTTTCAGGAAAATTAGTTACTTTTGTGGCCGAAAATCGTTCATAATTTATGTTGTCGCGAAGATTACTCAGACTGAAAGCCATCAAGGCACTCTATGCCCACTTCAAGTCGGAAAGCACCGATACGGCCGTTTCGGAACGGAACATGCTTTACAGCATCGACAAGACCTACGATCTCTACATACTGATGATGAAACTGATCGTCGATGTCGCAGACTATGCCCTCAACCGCATCGAACTGGCCCGGCGCAAACATCTTCCCTCGTTCGAGGATCTGCACCCCAACATGCGGTTCGTCGAGAACCGGCTCATAGCCCAGTGGCGCGACAGCAACGCGATCAATGATTTCGCTGCCAAACGCGGGCTCGACTGGTCGCCGTATCCCGAACTCATCAAGACACTCTACGGCAACCTGATCGCTTCGGACTACTATAAGGCATACATGGAAGCCGAAAAGTGCACCTACCGCGATGACGTCAAGCTGGTCACGAACTTCTACACCCATGAGATAGAGGATCTCGACCTGGTCGAGGAGGTTCTCGAAGAGCAGTCGATCATGTGGAGCGACGACCTCGGATTCGCACTGATAATGGTCGTGCATACGTTAGGCAACTGCCGCGTCTCGCAGACCGAAGTGCCGCTGCAGCCAAAATTCAAGAACGACGATGACCGCGACTTCGTCATCCGGCTGTTCCGCTCGACGGTCGAGGAGTACGACAACTACCTGAAGATCATCGAACGTTTCGCCCGCAACTGGGATATCGAACGAATCGCATTCATGGACAACCTGATCATGGTTACGGCGCTTTCGGAGATGATCAACTTCGAGTCGATACCGGTCAAGGTGACCCTCGACGAGTATATCGAGATTGCAAAATACTACTCTACTCCCGCCAGCGGAGTCTTCATCAACGGCATCCTCGACCGGTGCGCCGCAACGCTCACCGAAGAGGGCATAATAGTCAAGAGCGGCCGCGGGCTGATCTGATCCCCGGCCGAGCCGATACGCCGCTTAACCGGACCTGACGGCCGGAGGAGGCCATTAGGGCACGCAGTCCGGCCGGTCAGACGGCATGGCCCGGCCGATCGGAAGTTGCAGAGAGCACCTACGGCATCCCTCCCCAGGCGGGCAGCAGATGCAACCGCAAGAGGGCGGGAGCTGACAACCGGTAACATTGTGCGGAGGAGCGCAAGACGGAAACACCTGTCCGGAGCAGTTTTTGCTTATCCCGACAACAGCCCGACCCGGAGAGCTCCGACAGATGCCGGGACATTCATTCACCAACAAAAAAACTTCGACATGCGACTGTTAAAGACCATAATCTTGCTGACGGCTACACTCACGGTA
>URTU01000004.1 GCA_900550925.1 uncultured Alistipes sp.
CAGCCCCGCGCCGTCAGCCGTGACCTCGACTGGGGTATTCCCGTTCCAGTCGAAGGCGCAAAAGGTAAGGTTCTCTATGTGTGGTTCGATGCCCCTATCGGATACATATCGGCCACAAAAGACCTTACACCCGACTGGGAAAAGTATTGGAAAGACCCTGAAACAAAGATGGTTCACTTCATCGGAAAGGACAATATCGTATTCCACTGCATTGTCTTCCCGTCAATGTTGCGTGCCCACGGCGGATATATCCTGCCCGAAAACGTCCCCGCAAACGAATTCCTGAACCTCGAGGGAGACAAGATCTCCACATCGCGGAACTGGGCCGTCTGGCTTCACGAATATCTCGACGAATTCCCCGGGAAGGAGGATGTCCTGAGATACGTGCTCTGCGCAAACGCCCCCGAAACAAAGGATAACGACTTCACGTGGAAGGACTTCCAGACCCGCAACAACAACGAACTCGTGGCCATACTCGGCAACTTCGTCAACCGCGCCCTGGTGCTTACCCACAAATACTTCAACGGCAAAGTCCCGGCTGCCGGCCAACTGACCGAATATGACCGCCAGACACTCGACGAACTGCCGCGTATCCGCAAGGCCCTCGAATCGGATATCGAAAACTACCGATTCCGCGACGCCCTAAAGGAGGCTATGAATATCGCCCGCCTCGGAAACAAGTATCTCGCCGATACCGAACCCTGGAAGGTCATCAAAACCGACCCCGAACGCGTAAAAACAATTCTGAATATCGCACTGCAGATCACCGCCCAACTCGTTCCGGCAATCGAACCGTTCATGCCGTTCACCTCCGCCAAGATGCTCGACATGCTTCAGGTACAGACAATCTCCTGGGAGCAGATCGGCAACAGCGACATCCTCCCCGCCGGACACGCAATAGGCAAACCCGTACTGCTCTTCGAAAAGATCGAAGACCAGGTCGTAGAGGCGCAGGTCAACAAGTTGCACGCAATCAAGGAAGCCAATGCCGCTGCCGAAGCTGCAGCAAACCATTCGGCTGAACCTCAGAAAGATACGATAACAATCGACGATTTTCAGAAGATGGACATACGCGTCTCGACCATCGTTGCGGCAGAGCGCGTCGCCAAAACCAAAAAACTTCTGAAACTGACCATCGACACCGGTATCGATACCCGCGAAATCGTCTCCGGAATCGCCGAATACTATAAACCCGAAGAGCTGGTCGGCAAACAGGTTCTCGTACTCGTCAACCTCGAAGCACGCGAACTCAAGGGTACTCTCTCACGCGGCATGATCCTGATGGCCGAAAACAGTGACGGCAAGCTCGCACTGCTCTCACCGTCGTTCGAAGTCAAAAACGGATCACAGGTCGGCTGACGCAAACCACTTCACAAAAAACAACAAACACACTATAAATCAGCGCATTATGAAAACAATAGATTGGGGTTCGTTAGGTTTCACGTACATGAAAACCAACTACAATATCCGCGCATATTATCGTGACGGCAAATGGAGTGAACTCGAAGTTTCGGACAGCGAATACATTCCAATGCACATGGCAGCCTCCTGTCTGCACTACAGCCAGGAGGCTTTCGAAGGCCTCAAGGCCTATTGCGGTGCAGATGGCAAAATCCGCCTGTTCCGAGTCGAGGAGAACGCCAAACGGCTGATAAATTCCGCCCGCTACCTCTGCATGGCAGAACCGTCGATCGAAATGTTCGTCGAAGCCTGCAAAAAGGCCGTCCAGCTCAATCGCGAATTTGTACCGCCCTATGGAACCGGCGCATCGCTCTATCTGCGGCCGCTGCTCATCGGAACATCTCCGCAGATCGGCGTCGGCCCGGCAAGCGAATACATGTTCATGGTTTTCGTCATGCCCGTAGGACCATATTTCAAGAGCGGCTTCAAGCCCATCAAGGTCATCATCGACCGCGACCATGACCGTGCTGCCCCCAAAGGAACCGGACATATCAAGGCCGGCGGAAACTATGCTGCATCGATCTATTCGGGCGAGAAGGCACATGACATGGGTTATTCGAATGTACTTTACCTCGACGCTGTCGAGCGAAAATATATCGACGAATGCGGAGCCGCCAACTTTTTCGGCATAAAAAACAACACATATATCACACCGAACTCTCATTCCGTATTGCCTTCGATAACGAACATGAGTATTCGCGAGTTGGCCGCAGATCTCGGGCTGAAGGTTGAGATGCGCAAAGTCGAGGTTTCGGAGCTTGGCACATTCGAGGAGTGCGGAGCCTGCGGCACTGCTGCCGTGATCTCTCCGATCGGTTCGGTATACGATCCCGACACCAAACACACCTACACATTCGGAGACGGCACCACAGCCGGCCCGATATGCGAGAAGATGTACAACACTCTGCGAGGCATTCAGTATGGCGAGATTGAGGACACCCACAACTGGTGCACCATTGTCGAGTAACCCGCCGTCAAGGCTGACAACAAAAAAAGGGATGTTCCACGTGGAACATCCCTTTTTTGATTATAGGACATCTATCACTCACTACCTACTTGCGGCTGGATAATATTGGGGGAGGGTGGATCGAGACTGTAAAGCTTTTTTGTTTTTAGATTTTATTTTGTTTTTTAATATATAAATTCTATTTTATTTAATAATAAAAGAAAAAATAAATATCAAAAAATAAAAACAAAATTTATCGTCCAAAGAATATCAACAACACATTAATGTCGGCCGGCGAAACACCAGGTATACGCGACGCCTGACCAATCGTCGCAGGCCGAATCTTCGTCAGCTTCTGCCGAGCCTCGATCGTCAGCGAATTCATCGACATGTAGTCGAACCCTGCCGGAATGGCTATATTCTCCAACCGACGTAATTTATCCGCTATGTACTGCTCCCGTTCAATATAACCGCGATATTTTACACTGATTTCGGCCTCTTCTATGGCATCCCGACCGATCTCCTCCTGCAAAATAAACCGTTCCAATTTCGGCACGGAAGCGATCAATCCCTCCAGTGTTACATTATTCCGCAATAAGACATCATATAGTTTTTTACCCTGTGTCATACGAACCGCACCAACAGATTCAAGATAATTATCCAAATCTTTTGCAGCAACACTCTGCCGACGCAAAAATCCGATAAGTTTTTCAACCTGCAGCGACTTGCGTTCACACAGCTCCATCCGACGATCCGACGCCAGTCCAATCCGATGCCCGATCGGTGTCAATCGCAGATCGGCATTATCCTGCCGCAGAAGAATCCGGTGCTCGGCGCGACTCGTGAACATGCGGTACGGCTCGTCGACTCCCTTGGTCACAAGATCGTCGATCAGCACTCCAATATAGGCCTCATCACGGCGCAAAACAAGAGGTTCCTCGCCCTTCAACTTGAGATGCGCATTGATGCCTGCCATAAGCCCCTGGGCTGCAGCCTCTTCGTAGCCGGTCGTGCCGTTTACCTGTCCGGCAAAGAACAAGCCTTCGACAAGTTTCGTCTCAAGCGAGTGCGTCAACTGTGTCGGAGGAAAATAATCATATTCGATAGCATAACCCGGTCGGTAGATATGGGCATGCTCCAGCCCGCGGATCCTGCTCAGAGCCTCAGCCTGAACCTCCCACGGCAATGACGACGAGAAACCGTTCAGATAGTATTCATGTGTCGTACGGCCCTCGGGCTCCAGAAACAGCTGATGGACATCCTTGTCGGCAAAGGTCCGCAACTTGTCCTCGATACTCGGACAATAACGCGGTCCGCGGCCGTGTATCACCCCCGTAAAGAGCGGTGAACGGTCGAAACCGCTCCGCAAAACATCATGCACCTCCCGAGAGGTATAGACCAAATAACACGGTAATTGATCATTAACAGGCTGTGTATCAGTTATAAACGAGAACTTTGCCGGATTTTCGTCGCCATATTGCGGTTCAAGCGCATCGAAATCTATCGTACGGCCGTCGATCCGAACCGGTGTTCCGGTCTTCATCCGATCAACCTCGAAACCCAACTCCCGCAACTGTCCGCTCAGGCCGTGCGAGGCCGCATCGCCCGCACGCCCGCCAGAGGCCCTGTTAAGCCCGCAATGCATCACACCATCCAGAAAGGTACCTGCGGTCAGAACAACCGCCGAAGCGCGAAATTCGACCCCAAACTGCGTCTTTACACCCGTTACACGAGGCCTGCCGCCATGACCGGATTCCGAGGAGGCTTCCGCTGGCGTATTGTCAGCGCCATCCACAAGCAATGCAACAACGCTGTCCTGCCACAAGTAAAGATTGGGGGTATTCTCCAACGTGCGCCGCCATTCGGCCGAAAAGGCACTCTTGTCGCACTGAGCCCGGGGACTCCACATAGCCGCCCCCTTCGACAGGTTGAGCATCCGGAACTGGATCGTCGTCAGGTCCGTAATCCGGCCCATCTGGCCGCCAAGTGCATCTATCTCGCGCACGATCTGACCCTTGGCGACACCGCCTACGGCCGGATTGCACGACATCGAGGCAAATTTGGTCATGTCCATCGTTATCAACAGCGTCCGCGACCCGAGATTAGCCGCCGCCGAGGCAGCTTCGCATCCCGCATGGCCGCCACCAACAACGATTACATCATATTCCGTACTCATAGCTCATCCCAATGTTGAAGATAATGGTCCTCAAGTTCATGCATGCGTTTCTCCTCCGGCGGAGTCTTGTCGCCGTGGCCGCACAGGTGAAGCAAACCGTGAACAATAACCCGTCGCATCTCCATCAATGCCGTCGAGCCATAACGCTTCGCATTATCCGTAACAGTCGCCGTATCGATATATATCTCACCGTTCAGGGTGCGTGTATCCTCGAGGTCGCTGTCGTCGAACGTAATCACATCCGTAAAATAGTCATGCCCGAGAAACTGCCGGTTGATCTCCAACAGCCGCTCCGACGAACAGAATACATACGAGATGTCACCGATGTGACAGCCCTCCTCTCCGGCACATGACACCAACCATCGCGAGGTCAGCCTCTTATGGGGCAGGCGATACGTCGTATCGTCATTGAAATATCTGATTGCCATTAGCTTAACTCTTATTCCTTATATAAATAACCGACCTCCGTGCCTCCCGCAGACAACATTGCATGAAGACGATGCAGTGAACGTGCCGGGTACAAACCCTCGATTCCAGGCGCAGCGCGATCCCGCCACCTCTCCAAAACCGATCAATGTCGCAACCACTCGTCCGCCGGCAAGGTCTCACCGTTGGGCGAGAAGATGCCGAAAACAAGCTTGTATTCGGTCTTGCCCGCCGAATCAACACTCCGTCCAACCGTTCCTATAGTCTGCCCGACCGAAACCTTCTGCCCCTCGCGAACCGTAGCCGTCGCCATGTTCGAATAGGTCGTAAAGTAGTTGCCGTGGCCGATCAGTACGATGTAGGATTTCAGATTGCGGTTATACGTAACCTGCATAACCTCTCCGTTGAATGCCGCCGTCACCGCCGCTCCCTTCGAGCCGGTAATCTCCGCTATGTCGTTGCCGTTGCGCTTCAGGCGCCCGCCGGAAACCGGTATCGGCAAGCGGCCGCGATTATCCTTGATGTTGCCGCCAATGGTCGAGCCTCCCTTGCTCTGACGCGTAGCATTGACCAACCGTTCAAGTTCCCGCTGCTGCTCCTGCTGAGCCTTCAGCACCTTCTTCTCCCGGGCACTCAACTGACTCACCTGTTTCTTATACGAACGCTCGTCGGCCGACAACTTGTTCAGCTCCGAATTGTACTTGGAGCGCGTACTCGCCAGGTCGGCCTTCTCCGCATCCAACACCGTAATCGACTCGTCCAACGTGCGTTGCAGCGAATCCAACTCTACAACCTTCCGCTCCCTGGCCTTGTTGACCAACCTCAGCGCCGCTATGCGACGGGTCGCCGAATTGAAGTCCGCTGCCGAAAACAGATAGGTCAGAAAATTGTATTGACGATAGTTGCGGTAGGCGACGCGTACCATCTCGGCATACTCCCCGCGCAACCGCTCCTTCTGCTTCTCCAGTGTCTCCACCTGAAGCGTCAGCGCCCCGATATTGGTATTGATCATCGCCATCTGCGAGTTCACCTCACTGATAAGCTTGCGGCGCTTGCTGATCAGGTTCGACAGCTTGTTCACCTGCATCTGCGCCGATTTCTTGTCGCTGCGGATCGAATTGATCTGCTTCTCATATTGGGCGATCTGCTCGTTCAGAGCAGCAATGTTCTTTTCGATCTGGCTGCGCGTCTGCGCCGATGCCGAATGGTCCGAAACCGACAAGCAGAACAGCACCGCCATGCTCGCCAAAATCAATATAAGTCTGGTGTTGCGCATAATTTACCTATCCTTCAACTTGTTCAAACGGGCTTCTATCGCCTGCCGATCGAACCCCGCATCGGCTGCCTTCTCCCAATAGACCTTGGCCATGAACTCCTCGCCCAAGGCGTAAAGAATGTCGCCGTAGTGCAGCAACAGTACGCTGTCCCCCGACCGGTCATACATGATCGCCTGACGCATGATGGTCCGCGCCTCCTCGTAACGATGCAATTTATAGAGTATCCATGCCTCGGTATCGAGATAGCTCGCCTCATTCCGGTTGAGTTCATTGGCCCGACGGCTCATGGCCAGAGCCCGTTCGAGCTGCTGCCCCAATTCGCACATACTGTATGCAAAATTGTTCAGCGCCATATGGTTATCCGGATCCGCCTCGATCGCCTCCTCATAATAGCGTACCGCCGGCTTGTACTCCTCCTCCTGCATATAGCTGTCTCCCAAAAGGGAATATGTCACACTCAGCAACGAGTCCCCCCTGATCTTCCTCACGGCCTGCTTAAGGGCCTTCCGCGCCGAAGCGTAATCCTTCTGCATGAAGTAGTAGGTCCCGCGCCGAAGGTAGAGTTCGGCATTGTCAGGAAAGAGTTTCATCGCCAGGGCCGTATACTTTTCGACCGAATCGGCACGGCCCTGATAGCTCTCAAGGTCCAGAATCACATTGAAGGTATTGATCCGCGGAACCGAATCGTAAACATGCGCCTTGTAAAGCACCAGCGCCTGGTCGACCTCGCCCCCGGCCAACAAATGGTCGGCATAGAGCTCCATAACGTCATAACTCTCAGGATAACGGGTCAGCAACCTCGCTATCAAACCGTTCACACCCCAGTAGTTCTTCCCGTAGAAACTCCTGTCGGACATCATCCGCCGGCATATGCTCATCTTGCGATCGAGCGGCAGACCATCTCCCGCAAACAACCCCTCCATCGTACGCATGTAATTCGAAATGTCGCCATGGCTGTTGTAGTAGTCGCTCAATGCCATCAGAAGGTCCGTATCCGTCGAATCGATCTCGAAAGCCTTGTCGTAACACTTCTTGGCCAACGAATCCTGCTTCAGATAGATATACAGCTCGGCCGCCAGAAGATAGTTGCGTACGCTGTACGGATTGGCCTCGATCAATGCCGTCGACTGCTTCAACGCCTCGTCGTACTGGCCCGTAGATATCAACAACTGCCGTTTGTATGACGAGATAGGCTCGCCTACGCCGAAGCGACGCTCTGCGGAATCCAGGATCGCTATCGCCGAAAAGGGCTGCTCACGCTGTTCGTACAGCGCCGCAAGAATACGGTAATTTTCCGGATATTCGCTGTGGCTGTTAACCAGATGCCGGTAGATGACCAGCGCCGAATCATACTCCTCACGCATCACCTTTATGCGCCCCAGCTGCATCACGTACCACGAATTGGTCGAATCCAACTCAACGGCACGCTCTGCAAAGGGTTCGGCTGCATCGGCCGAGGTGTACTGCAACAGCGCAGCCAGTTCGAACGCCGCAGCGGCATGCAGCGAATCGGCCGCCAGCGCCTGCCGGAAATAATAGGCCGCCAGGGCCGTATCACCATCTATATATGACCTCTTCAGCCCCTCGACAAAGTACCATGTCGCCTCGGCATCTGCCGGATAATCCGACGGCGGAACCTGTTTCCCTGAATCGCTGCGCATCGAGTCCCTGAGGCCGACAATATTGATCGGATTCGCATTCGCCGCAACACCGCATGCCGCCCCGCTGCCCCCGGCACGCAGCCGAGAGGGCGCACTGCAAAAAATCGATGCCGCAACGGCAAATACCGCTCCGATCCTCAACAATTCGGAAATTCTCATAACCCGATATCACTATTCGCCGGACAAGCCGCGCCCGGCCAAAACACTACGGTCTAAAATCCTGCCGTCTCGAACTGACGCAGGAAGCGTACATCGTTCTCGAAATAGAGGCGCAGATCCTTCACCCCGTACTTCAACATCGCGATACGTTCAACGCCCATGCCGAATGCGAAACCGCTGTATTCGTCAGGGTCGATATTGCAGGCCCGCAACACGTTCGGATCCACCATGCCGCAGCCCATAATCTCAAGCCAGCCCGTTCCCTTGCAGACGTTGCAGCCCTTGCCGCCGCACAGGTTGCACGATACGTCAACCTCGGCTGAAGGTTCGGTAAACGGGAAATAGGAGGGTCGCATACGTATTGTGGCGTGTTCGCCGAACATCTCCTTGGCAAAATAGAGAATCGACTGCTTCAGGTCGGCAAACGAGACGTTGCGGTCAACGTAAAGTCCCTCAACCTGATGGAAGATGCAGTGTGCACGGTAGGAGATGGCCTCGTTGCGGAATACACGGCCCGGGCAGACTACCCGAATCGGCGGACGCTGATGCTCCATCGTCCGGACCTGAATCGACGAAGTATGCGTGCGAAGCAGTATGTCGGGATTCTTCTCGATGAAGAACGTATCCTGCATGTCGCGCGCCGGATGCTCCAGCGGGAAATTCAGCGCCGAAAAGACATGCCAGTCATCCTCGATCTCGGGCCCCTCGGCGATCGTGTAGCCCAGCCGCGAAAAGATTTCGCAGATCTGGTTGCGCACCAGCGACAGCGGGTGACGTGTCCCAAGCTGTTCGGCCGTACCGGGACGCGTCATGTCGTCAATCGCGGAACGGCTGTCTGCCAACTCCGCCTCGGCCTGAGCCTTCAGCTCGTTGATCCGCTCCAATGCCTTGCTCTTCAGCAGGTTCAGCCGCTGCCCCAACTCCCGTTTCTGTTCCGGCGCAACGCTCTTGAACTCCTCCATCAGACGATTCAGTTCGCCCTTCTTGCCCAGAACCTTGATTCTGAATGCCTCGATATCGTCCGAAACTTTCGAGTTGAAGTTCTCGACACGCTCCAGCAAATCATTTATTTTCTCTATCATTTTACCTATTTTTGCAAAAAATACGTTAGTACTATGATGATTCGGATCAACTCCTAATCCGCAAAGTTAACAATATTTTGGATATGAAATACAAACTTGCCGCGATTCTGCTCCTCTTTATGGCCGCAAACACCCCTCTCTCCGCCCAGAAGGTCGGACTGGTGCTCAGCGGTGGTGGAGCAAAGGGCCTTTACCACATAGGCGTAATAAAAGCCCTCGAAAACAACGGCATCCCGATCGACTATGTCGCCGGAACATCCATGGGGGCAATCATCGCCGGTATGTATGCCGCCGGGTACTCCCCCGACGAAATGGCCGAAATATGCCGCTCGGGACAGGTCATGGAGTGGATGTCGGGTCATATCGACGACCGTTACAAGTTGTACTACAAACACATGCAGCCGAATGCCGCAATGATATCAATACGCCTCAACTCTTCGCGGCATGAACGAGACTCATTGAAAAATATCCGCAAAAACACGCCCAGGCAACAGGCCTCGTCAAACGGCGGTATACAACTCCCACTGTCGCTCATTTCGTCAAATCAGATCGACATGGCGTTCGTCGGATATTTCGCACCGGCAACCGTCGCATGCAACGGTAACTTCGACCGGCTAATGGTTCCATTCCGCTGCGTCGCGGCAGACATGGTAGGCCGAAAAGCCGTCGTATTCCGAAACGGCGACCTCGGAAAGGCTATCCGTTCGTCAATGTCCATTCCGATGGTCTTCAAACCCGTCCGGATCGACTCCATGCTCCTATACGACGGCGGCATATATGACAACTTCCCCTGGAAATCCCTCGAGGAGGAGTTCCATCCCGACTTCTTCCTCGGAAGCAAATGCACCGACGGTTCGACAATCCCCGACGAGGAGAACCTCATGGACCAGGCTTTCGCCCTGATAATGAACCCAACGGACTACAACCTCCCGGAGGGTCGGAGCGTAATGATCGAACGCCCGTTCACAAACGACGTCTCGATGTTCGACTTCCAGAAGGCCGACTACATCATCGAGTGCGGGTACAAGGATGCCATGGCCGCAATGCCGCAGATCAAGGAGCGGATAACACGCCGCATATCGGAGCAGGAGATGGCCGAAAAACGCAAGGCTTTCAGAAACCGGTGCCCGCAGCTGCTCTTCGACGAATACAACATCGACGGAATGAAGCAGCCGCAGGAGGAGTATATCCGCGACTACATGAAACTCGACCGCCCCGGCCGCAATCAGCAACCAACAATATACGGTTTCGACCAGCTGCAGGAGGAGTACCTCAAAATTCTCTCCGACGGAGATATTGCGGCCGATTATCCCGAAGTCGAATACAAGGATTCGACAGGCCGGTTCGCAATCGACATGAAGCTCTCGACCAAGTCAAACTACAAGATAATGTTCGGCGGAAACATCTCGTCGACCGCCCTCAACCAGGCATATATAGGTTTCGAGTACAAGAACATAGGCCGTACCGCAAATACCTATTTCACAAACGTATACCTCAGCCCGATGCACATGTTCATGAATCTGGGCGGAAGGATCGAGTTCTCATTCCGAAGGCCCGTATTCTTCGACTTCTCCGGGAACTTCACTTTCCTGAACTACTACCAGAACAACAACGGTTCGCTCACAAACTACCGAAACCTCACATATGCCAAGAGCGTGGACAACTATGCAACCGTCGCTCTCGGAATGCCCCTCTCCAGAAAATCGGCCCTCACGCTGCGCATGAATCTCGGATATGACATATTCCGATATTTCCAGATCGAGGGGCTTACGAGCGACGACAGTTTCGACAAAACATCGTTCCCGTTCGTGGCCGGACGTCTCGCATACGAACGCAGCAGCCTCAACCGTCTGATGTATCCGAACCGCGGTCTCAAACAGACCCTATCACTGATCGGCGTCTCCGGTACCGACCGCTACAACCCCGGCACCAGCGGCGTATATCTCGAAATGAGGCGCAGCAGCGAAAAACGCAGTTGGGTCGGGGCTCGATTCACCCGAGAACAGTATTTCGAACTCCCCGCCATAAAGTGGTTCTCGTTCGGATACCTGATCGATGCCGTCGTATCGTCACACCCCGACTTCTCAAACCCATTCTCGTCAAACATGACTGCACCGGCATTCACCCCAACCCCCCACAGCCATATCGTATACATGGATGAATACCGCGCCGATACATTCCTCGGAGTAGGTATCATTCCCATTATAGAGTTCTCACCCAACTTCTACCTCAGAATGAGCGGGTACATGTTCTATCCCGAGCACGACAGCCGTATCCCGTCGAGCGAACGCCTCAGATATATTTTCGATGCCTCGCTCGTATACCAGTCACGAATCGGCCCCGTAAGCCTCTCACTCTCGAAATACGACTCGCGGCAACGCAGCAACTGGTTCATATCGTTCAACTTCGGATTCGCAATGTTTGCAAACAAGGGATTGTTCTACTGATATATTTGACTCTCCGCAGCGTAAAACCACCTGCGAACCGGATATATACGACTCGGCCGAATCAACCGACAGCCGCCAAAAAACGAAGAAAAACAAAAACAATCAGACCCAGTTTCAGACAATATGGCTGCCGTTAAACCAAAAAGCCGGAGGTGTTTTGATTTTTTAAATACGACTTTGCGTATATTTGTATGATATTAGATAACCAAAAAAGCGGGTTATCAACAAACTTATTGAATACTTTTTTAACAATGGACGAAAAACAGATATCGGCTATCCTGTCCGAAGTGGTACACCCGGAAACGGGTCAAAATATCGTTGCTTCGGGAATAGCCACAACATCCACCCTGGAGAATGGAAAGTCGATCGTAAAACTTGCCTTCCCGAAGGCCCGCGATCCATTCGCCGTCAAGATCAAAAACCGTATTGAAGAGCTCCTGCGGGAGCGTTTCGGCTCCCGGGCCGACGACTGTACGGTGATCATAACCGAGGCCCGGCCGCAGCTGCCCAAACCGCAGATGCGATCAGCTGCCGAAGATATCGACAAGATCATTGCAATAGCTTCCGGAAAGGGTGGCGTAGGAAAATCGACCGTCACGGCAAACCTCGCCGTAACGCTCCGAAACATGGGTTACAATGTCGGAATTCTCGATGCCGACATATACGGTCCCTCGCAGCCAAAACTCTTCGGACTCGAAGGGTATGTTCCCGAGGCCGTGCAGAGAGATAATGTCGACTACATCATACCTGCCGACAAAGCCGGTATCAAGATAATGTCGATAGGCTTCTTCATCGGCGATTCGGATGCCCTCGTGTGGCGCGGCCCGATGGCAAACAACGCCCTAAAGCAGATGATACACCAGACCCTGTGGGGAAAACTCGATTTCCTGCTCATCGACCTGCCTCCCGGAACCGGAGACGTACACCTCAGCGTTATCTCGGAGCTGAAGATCGACTGTGCGGTCATAGTCTCCACACCGCAGCAGGTGGCCGTTGCCGATGTGCTGCGCGGGATAGTAATGTTCCGGGCCGACAAGATCGAAATTCCCGTGGCTGGAATCATCGAGAACATGGCCTGGTTCACGCCGGCCGAGCTGCCCGAAAACCGCTACTATATCTTCGGACACGGCGGGGCCAAGGCGCTGGCCGAACGCGAAGGGGTCGATTTTCTGGGAGATATACCTATCATACAGTCGATTATGGATGGTTCGGAGAAAGGCCAGCCGGCTGTACAGGTAGATCCTAACGTCGAAAAATACTACCGTGACATTGCGGGAAAGATTGTCGATAAGTTTCGTTAAAATGCCGCAGGACCGCGAAGCACTGTTGATAAAATCGGGAATAAAAGTTTGATATTTTTCGAATGTTTTTCGAGGGTCGGCTATTGCAAATCCGGAGAAGAGTGCGTGTAAACGAGACGCTGAGAAATGCAAGCAAAAAGTATTGAAAAGAGTTCAGCGGTTTTCAAAAGAACAATCAACCGTGCAAGCCGTCAAAAAAGCGGTGTCGACAATGTAAACAAATATATTTGACAGTTGTTAAAAACAAACCTAAATATTTGAATAAAAATGAGATAAAATGGATACAAGAGTGTTGACAAGTTTTGATAAACATTAAATCAAACCCAATGAATTTTTTATCGACACTTTCAACAGCCTTATTTCTTATTCTTTTTTTAATCATTTTTTAATTCAAATTTTAAAACCAAATATTAAAAATCAAAAAAAGATGTCCGAAAACCCGATCGTAAAAAAGATAGAAGAGCTCAAAAAGGAGAAAAACGCCATCATCATGGCGCATTACTATACAACGGCCGAAGTGCAGCAGGTGGCCGATCTGCTTGGCGATTCGCTGGCCCTCTCGCAGCAGGCCGCCTCGACCAAGGCCGATATCATACTCTTTGCCGGCGTGCATTTCATGGCCGAAACGGCTAAGGTCCTCTGCCCCGACCGCAAAGTCCTAATCCCGGTCCCCGAAGCCGGTTGCTCGCTCGCCGAATCGTGCCCCGCCGACCGCTTCGCTCGATTCCGCGAAAAGTATCCGGACCATACCGTGGTATCGTATGTCAACACCTCGGTCGAGGTCAAGGCACTGTCGGATATTTGCTGCACATCGTCAAATGCTCTGGATATTGTACGGTCGATTCCGTCCGACAAACCTGTAATTTTCGGACCCGACAAAAACCTGGGAGCATATGTGCAAAAGATGACCGGTCGCCGGAACATGGTCCTGTGGGACGGGGCGTGCCATGTACATGAGAAGTTTTCGCGCGAGGGGATCCGCCGCATGAGAGCCAAATATCCCGATGCCGAGGTGGTGGCGCATCCCGAATGCCGTGCCGAAGTGGTTGAGGAGGCTGATTTTACGGGTTCGACGGCGGCTATTCTGTCGTATTGCGGCCGGAGCGCCAAAAAAAGTTTCATCGTTGCAACCGAGGTGGGGATACTTTACGAGATGAAGCGCCGTTATCCTGAAAAGGAGTTCATACCGGCCGAAGTCGATGGCGGCGGTTGCGGCGAGTGCGAATACATGAAGATGATCACGCTCGAAAACATATACACGACATTGCGCGACGAGAAGCCCGAGATCGTACTCGACGAGCAGGTGCGCCGCAAGGCCGAACGTTCGATCCGCAACATGATTGAACGGTAGTCGGCCGGTGTATATATGGTCGGATGAGCTATTGTATCAATTGACTGAATAGTTGTTTTTATTGTTTATTTGTTTTTATTTTAATTATGATTTTTGCTTTTTTAAATTTAAATTTATAATAAAAAATAATAAATAGTTGTAAATCGTAATTAAAAAATAGATAAAAATATAAATATTTAAATTAAAACAAAAAAGCAATAATTTAAATCGAATTGGAAAAATAGAAAGTAAAAAGAATAACAAATCCAGGTAACAATCAAAAAAAAACTACATCTTATGAAGAGACTCTATGTTTTGGTTCTGACATTGGCGGTTTCGCTGCTGGGCGTCGTGCGCGCCTCGGCGGATGAGGGTATGTGGCTGCTGCCGTACCTCCAGAAACTCAATATCGCCGATATGAAAAAGAAAGGCCTCAAACTCTCGGCCGAAGATATCTACAACGCTAACGGCTCGTCGCTCAAGGATGCCGTGGTGATTTTCGGTAACGGATGCACTGGCGAAATCGTATCCCCGGAAGGCCTCCTCTTTACAAACTACCACTGCGGCTACGGTGGTATCCAGCAGCTGAGCAGCGTCGAACATGACTACCTCAAAAACGGTTTCTGGGCCATGTCGCGCAGCGAGGAACTGCCGGTACCGGGACTTACCGTGCGGTTCATCAGAAAAATTATCGATGTTACGGAGGATGTCCTGAGCGGCGTGCCTTCGATAGCTTCACAACAGGAGTATGAAAAAATCGTAGATGAACGTACCAAAGAGCTCCGTACACGCCTCGAAAAGGAGTACAAGGGCAAAGACATATCCATACAGCCGTTCTATGCCGGAAACCAGTATTTTGCGTTCGTGATAGATACCTACAGGGATGTGCGCCTGGTGGGCACCCCGCCGTCGTCGATCGGAAAGTTCGGCGGCGATACCGACAACTGGATGTGGCCCCGCCATACGTGCGACTTCTCGGTTTTCCGCGTTTATGCCGACAAGAAGGGCCGTCCGGCCGAATACTCCCCCGAAAATGTACCCTATGCCGCCGAAACTTATCTGAAAGTGTCGCTCGACGGCGTCGAGGAGGATGACTTCACGATGATCATGGGATTTCCCGGATCGACCGAACGTTACATGACTTCGTACATGATCGACAATACCCTCCAGATCGAAAATCCGCAGCGAATATTCATCCGCGGCAACCGTCTGGACATCCTGAAGAAGGATATGGCCGCAAGCGACAAGGTGCGCATACAGTATGCATCGAAATATGCCGGCGTGTCGAACTACTGGAAAAACTCGATCGGTATGTCGCTCGGCCTGGAAAAACTGAACGTCAAGGCCAAGAAGGAGGCGCAGGAGAATGAGTTCCGTGCCTGGGCTGCTGCCAATACGCTTCCCGAAGAGGGATATATGGATGTGCTCGACCGGATGAAGAGTACGGCCGAGGGGATGCGCGGATCGATGGCTACGAGCCAATATCTGAACGAAGCTTTCTTGAGCGCAATCGAGATCTTGCAGCCGGCTTCGGTGGTATTCGCACTGAGTAAAATGGAGAAACCCGACAAGCAGGATATGAGAGAGCGGGTAGAGGATTTCTACAAGGACTACAATGTCGAAACCGACCGTAAGGTGGCTAAGCGAATGCTGGAGATAGCACGCGAAAACATGACTTCGCTGCCGTCGGTCTACGAAACCGAAATAGATGCAAAATTCGGAGGTGATATAGCAGCCTATGTGGACAACCTGTATGACAATTCGATCTGCGCCGACCAGGCCAAGGTCAATGACTTCATCGACGGAAAGCTGGAGGTCGATATCGAAAACGATCCTGCTGTGGCGTTGTTGAAATCGTGTATGGTGATGTATATCGGCGTTCAGAATGAATTGCAGCAGTACAGGGATGAATACAGCGGCTGCGAACGCAAGTACTTGGCCGGCCTGATGCGGATGTATCCCGACAAGAAATGGTATCCCGATGCCAACTTCACGATCCGCCTGACGTACGGAAACGTCATGCCGTACGATCCGAAGGATGGCGTTACATACAAGTATTACACTACGCTGAAGGGTGTCATGGAGAAGGAGGATCCCGAGAATCCGATCGAATTCACCGTTCCGGAGCGTCTCAAGGAGCTGTATGAGAAGCGCGATTTTGGAAAATATGCCGACGAGAACGGTGAGTTGCGCACGGCATTCATCGCCAATATGGATATTACGGGCGGCAACTCGGGAAGCCCCGTAATGAACAGCCGCGGCGAACTGATCGGCCTGGCATTCGACGGTAACTGGGAGGCAATGAGCGGCGACATCGCGTTCGAACCCGACCTGCAGCGTACCATTTCGGTCGACATACGTTACGTGCTGTTCATCATCGACAAGTATGCCGGCGCCGGACACCTGCTCGATGAAATGACGATCGTAAAACGCAAATAATATTCGCCGGAGTGAAACCGGCCACGTAACTTACAACCGGATCGGGGAGTTTTCTGTCAGCCGATCCGGTTGTTTTTTGTCGTGCGGGGAGCATAAGCAGGTCGCAAACAACGGTTTGGTAGAGGTTTGGAGCAACTTTTTTGTATTGTACGTTTTTTTTACGATTGACTTTCGTATCTTTGTATGTCTGAAAAAGTCCATCTGCACGATATGAAAACTGATTTTTTGGTAATAGGAAGCGGCGCTGCCGGCCTCTGTTTCTCCCTCAAGGCCGCCGAAAAAGGTCATGTGACAATCGTCACAAAAGGAGAAATAGACGAATGCAATACCAATTACGCTCAGGGCGGAATCTGTTCGGTGACATACGCCCCGGATACATTCGAAAAACATATCGAGGATACGTTGGTGTGCGGTGCAGGTATTTGCGACCGCGATGCCGTAGAACTTGTCGTGAAACGGGCACCGGAACTTATCGCCGACCTGATTGAATGGGGTACGCGATTCGACAAGACTCCCGACGGCCGCTTCGAACTGAACCGCGAAGGTGGCCATTCCGAACACCGTATCCTGCATCACAAGGACCTGACGGGTGCCGAAATCGAACGCGCCCTGATTGAACAGGTCAAAAAACATCCGAACATTACGGTGCTCCAGCACCACTTCGCAATAGACCTGCTCACACAACACCATCTCGGTGAGTTCGTCACCCGCCATACGCGAGGCCTGGCATGTTTCGGCGCTTATGTGCTCGACATGGATTCCAACCGCATCGAAACCATTCTTTCGAAGTTTACGATCGTCGCTACCGGCGGCTGCGGAAACATTTACAGCACCACAACCAACCCGATCGTCGCTACCGGTGACGGTATCGCAATGTGCCACCGCGCAAAGGCCGTTACGGCAAACATGGAGTTCATTCAGTTCCACCCGACATCACTCTACAACCCCGGCGAACGGCCTTCGTTCCTGATCACCGAGGCAATGCGCGGTTTCGGCGCTATACTCCGGCTGCAGAACGGCGAGGAGTTCATGGACAAGTACCATCCGATGCGGTCACTTGCCCCGCGTGATGTGGTCGCCCGTGCAATAGACCGCGAAATGAAGATCCGCGGCGAAGAGTTCGTTTATCTCGATGTCACACACAAGGATCCCGAATCGGTCAAAAGCCACTTCCCGCACATATACGACAAGTGCCTCTCGCTCGGAATCGACATCACGAAAGACTATATCCCCGTTACACCGGCGGCACACTACTGCTGCGGAGGCGTGAAGGTCGACCTGAACGGCCAGACTTCGATACGTCGTCTGTATGCGCTCGGCGAAACCTCGTGCACAGGCCTGCACGGCGCAAATCGTCTGGCTTCGAACTCGCTGATCGAGGCGCTCGTATATGCCGATCAGGCTGCAAAACATACCGCTTCGCTGTTCGACAGCACGCAGATTCAGGAGGGTATTCCCGACTGGAACTTCGAAGGTACGTCAAATACCGAGGAGATGCTGCTCATCATCCAGAGCAAGCGCGAAATGCAGCAGATCATGTCGAACTACGTGGGCATCGTGCGCTCGAACCTCTATCTGAAACGCGCCATGCGCCGTCTCGAGATCCTGTGGCACGAAACCGAGGAGCTCTACAACAAGACAACCCCGAACCGCGAACTGTGCGAATTGCGAAACATGATCGCCGTGGCATACCTGGTCATCAAGCAGGGCCGCGAACGCAAGGAGTCGGTCGGCTGCCACTACAACGTCGACTACCCAAACAAGGCAAACGAATAGACTTGGCGAAGATAAGTTTTTACCGACAGGCCCGCATCTGATTGCGGGTCGGTCGGTAAATGCCCGTGTGGTGCGGATGCCGGTTTTGCCGGTGGACGAAGCATAAATCGGGTCGCAGGGAGCATTTGCGACTTAAAATTTTGTATCTTTGCCCCTCCAAAAGATAATTTTACGACTTTCGATATGACGTTAAAGGAAGAGATCACCCGACGCCGGACGTTCGCAATCATAAGCCATCCCGATGCCGGTAAGACAACCCTGACAGAAAAACTGCTGCTCTTCGGCGGTGCGATTCATGTCGCCGGCGCCGTCAAAAGCAACAAGATCAAGAAAACTGCAACATCGGACTTCATGGAGATCGAACGCCAGAGAGGTATTTCGGTCGCAACGTCGGTGATGGGATTCGAGTACGAGGGCTGCAAGATCAATATTCTCGACACCCCGGGTCACGAGGACTTCGCCGAGGATACATACCGTACCCTGACGGCTGTCGACAGCGTAATTATCGTCATTGACGGTGCGAAGGGCGTCGAAACCCAGACCCGACGGCTGATGAATGTCTGCCGTATGCGTTCGACTCCGGTGATGGTTTTCATCAACAAGTTCGACCGCCCGGCAAAGGATCCGTTCGACCTGCTGGACGAGGTGGAGCAGGAACTCGATATCAAGGTGCGCCCGCTGGCATTCCCGATCAGCGACGGCCCGACATTCAAGGGTGTCTACAACCTCTACGAAAACAACCTGTCGCTGTTCCTGACCGATGAGAAGCTGACCGCCGATGCAAAGACCGTCGACATAAAGCTCGACAGCCCCGAACTGGAAAGCTATATCGGACAGTATGCAAAGCGGCTGCGCGAGGATGTCGAACTGATCGACGGCGTATATGAACCCTTCGACCGCGAGGCTTATCTGCGCGGTGAACTGGCTCCGGTATTTTTCGGCAGCGCCATAAACAACTTCGGTGTGCGCGAACTGCTGGAGTGCTTCATCCGAATAGCCCCCTCGCCGCGCCCATCGACAACGGCCCAGAGAATCGTAATGCCGGATGAAGATAAGATGACCGGTTTCGTATTCAAGATACATGCGAACATGGACCCGAACCACCGCGACCGCATCGCATTCCTGAAGATCTGTTCCGGCATTTTCGAACGAAACAAGAACTATCTGCATGTGCGCAGCGGCAAGCAGATGAAGTTCTCGTCGCCGACAGCCTTCATGGCCGACAAGAAATCGGTGATCGATACGGCCTATCCGGGCGACATCGTCGGTCTGCACGATACGGGTAACTTCAAGATCGGGGATACGTTCACCGAGGGTGAGAAACTTAACTTCACGGGAATACCTTCGTTCGCACCCGAGCTGTTCCGGTATATCGAAAATGCCGACCCGTTGAAATTCAAACAGCTGAGCAAGGGTATCGACCAGCTGATGGACGAGGGTGTGGCGCAGCTCTTCACCTCGTCGCTCAACGGCCGCAAGATAATCGGTACGGTCGGGGCGCTGCAGTTCGAGGTGATACAGTACCGTCTGGAGCACGAGTACGGTGCAAAATGCCGTTACGAGCCGATCTCGATCTACAAGGCCTGCTGGATCGAGAGCGACAACGCCGAGCAGTTGGCCGACTTCAAACGCCGCAAACATACCAATATGGCCGTCGACAAGCACGGGCGTGATGTCTTCCTGGCCGATACGAGCTACTCGCTGGCGCTGGCCCAGGAGAATTTCAAGGATATACGTTTCCACTTCACGAGCGAGTTCTGAGGCTGGCGGAGGCTCTGCAACCGCTTGTTCCGGGTCCGGATGATGCTTCCGGAAGTGTGTCGTCGCCTTACGACACACGGACCATGCAATATAAAATCGTCGCCGATTGTTGATAATTATTAAATAAATTGTTGACAAGACCGGAATTTCGTAAGGCCGGAATCGATAATTTTGCCCTAACCAAAAGATTTGTCTATGTCGGAAGAGAAAAAAAGCGGTATAGACCTCGAGTTGGATGACTTTACCTCTCAGGGCCAATATTCGAATCTGGTCGTCATATCGCACTCAACGTCGGAATTCGTACTCGATTTCGCAGCCGTGATGCCCGGCGTCCAGAAAGCCAAGGTGAAAAGCCGTATCGTCCTGACTCCGGAACATGCAAAACGCCTGCTGT
Source organism: uncultured Alistipes sp. (assembly GCA_900550925.1). Taxonomy (GTDB): domain Bacteria; phylum Bacteroidota; class Bacteroidia; order Bacteroidales; family Rikenellaceae; genus Alistipes. The sequence continues at coordinate 20,637 of URTU01000004.1, forward strand.
TGTCGCTGCAGGACAATATAACCCGTTACGAAAGCAACGTGGGCAAAATAATAATCCCGTCGCACCGCCCGGCCTCGGATGAACAGTTGACAATGGGATTCAACCTCGGCGAAGCGTGACGTTGTCGCAGGAAACACGGCTAACTGTCGTCCCTCTCCGAAACAAATGACACGGTATGTTGCCGGTGTTTGATGCCGGGGCAGGATCGAGTATGGGAAGGGGCGGAAAAGTGAATGGGTGAAACAGGAGAAGATCGGCTATCCGGAAAAAGCAAGTGTGGGGAGGCCGCGAGTGCGGAGGCAATTGTGGCCGCGCCGCCCGTAAACGGATGAAAAAGATCCCCGAATCGAGGGTTCGGTCGTCGTCGGCGATCGGACAGAAATCGTATGTTTGCACATCAATTTGCAAATTATTGGTATAAAATTTTTGGAAAAGCCAAAAATGTTATACCTTTGCACTCCGCAACGGGTAAAATTTCGAATATAAATATAAAACGATTGAGATATGGCAATGAAAAGAACATTCCAGCCTTCGCGCCGGAAAAGAATCAACAAGCACGGTTTCCGTCAGAGAATGTCGACCGCTAACGGCCGTAAGGTTTTGGCTGCACGCCGCGCTAAGGGCCGCAAAAAATTGACCGTATCGGACGAAGCTACTTTCAAGTACGCATAAGCAATACGGCCGAGGGGCAACAGTTATCGGGCGAATGATTTTCAAGCATTCGCCCTGTTTTTTTATAAATATGCTGTTGCGGACAGATTTTACCTGTTTCTGCCGGAGCAGCACCATCGATTACAAACCAAACTTGATTTATAATAGAAAAATGAAAAGAGCTATTCCTTATGTTGCCTTGGCGCTGATGTTGGCATCCTGCCGTGGAGATGCCTCGAAGTTCACCCTGCAGGGGGCGGTCGATACGCTCTATGACGGGGCGCAGGCAATCCTGACATATGGTTCGGTGGCAGACAGTGTCGAAGTGGTGGACGGAACATTTACCTTTGAGGGGAGTATCGACACGGCGGTTGTGGCGCAGATTTCGATACCCAGGGGAGACGGGCAGATAAGCGGACAGTTGGTCCTCGAGCCTGGAACCCCGACGATGGATTTCACCGGCAGGACAGCCGTGTGCGGCGGAACCCCGCTCAACGAGGCCTACAACGCCTATAACAAGAGGATGGTAGATATATCCGCCGCCTATATGGAGTCTTACATGGCTTTGCGGGAGCAGACGGAGCTTACGGAAGAGGAGCGCGAGTCGAAAATGAACGAAGCGTTCGAGGTATATGCCGAAAACAACCGTGTATTGAACGAAGAGCTTTTCGCTTCCAACACGAACAATGTGCTGGGAGCCGTTGCCTTGCTCAGCATGGCGAAGGATGCCGGACAGTTCGACTCGCTATATTCGGTTGCCGGAGATATTGTCCGACGTGATGCAGGTGTGGAGAAGGAGCGCGTACGCTATGAAAACCTGAAGAAGACCTCCGAAGGCAGGATGTTTACCGATTTCACGGTCGAGAACGGTGCGGCCGATGGGTCGGCGGTATCGCTCTCGGAGTATGTGGGCAAAGGCAAGTATGTGCTGGTTGACTTCTGGGCCTCGTGGTGCGGCCCGTGCCGTATGGAGATTCCGAACCTGGCCGAGGTCTACAAGAAATATAAGGGCGATCGGTTCGAGATTGTGGGAGTAGCCGTGTACGACAAGCGTGCCGATACGGAGAAGGCAATGACCGAACTCCCGATCACGTGGCCCGTGATATTCGAAGCCGAGGCGCGTCCGGCCGAGATTTATGGCATACGCGGCATTCCGGAGATCATACTTTTCGGGCCCGACGGTACGATCCTGGCACGTGACCTCTATGGCGAGGGGATCGGTGAGAAGGTGGCCGAGTATTTAGCCGAGGAGTAATAAAAGTTGGGCGAACGATATTCAGGTCGTTCGCCCAACTGTTTATGACATGTAATATTTGTGCGGAATATCTATATCTATGCACGAAAAAATTCGTGCCGGTATTATTTGCCCTTTTCTATTCTGGTGATGTAATCTTCATATCCGCAATATCTGCATTTGCGGTGTACCTGGATTTTATTGTGGTATATATATTCATTGTTGACTTTTTCTCTTTTTATTCGTCCCAGATAGGCTTGGTCCAATTCTACCATAGCCCGATATTTTTTGCAGTGTGGACATTTGCCTGAATATCGGTGTTTAAGAAATAAAAAGAATAGACAGATTATGACTCCTATTATAATTAGAGTTGTAGGAGGGTTGCTGTCTCTAGATGATGTCGTGATATTATTTGAAGGAGAGGTTTCGGATGGTAAGTTGACAGGATGTTCATTTCGTTTAGGGGTATCAGAAACGGCAGAATAGTTGGAATTAGTAGGCAAAGGTTCAGACATCTGTTTTGATTGTCTGGATTTGTCTGCGGAATTATCGGTGGATTTTTCATTGTCTTGTTCAATAATTTGGTCATATTCGGGAGATTTGGTATGATTACCCTCTGTCTGTTCGGGGGTTTGTGTGGGAGGATTTGATTCAGTGGGTGCCGATTGATCATTATTACGTTGTTTATCTTCCAATTTTGACTCTTTGCGCAATTGCCGCTGCTGTTGCCGTTGCTGTTTACGCTGTTCGCGTTCTTGTTTGCGTTGCTCTCTTAATTCTGTTCTGTCGATTTCAGGCTCCTGGGAATTTGCAACAGCCATTTGTGTACAGGCCAACACAATAAGTAGAAATCCTGTTAAAATCCAAGTTTTCATGGTTGTGAGAATTTGGGGTGAACTACCGTTGGCTCCATACGATATGTAATATGTTATTAAAAAAAGAAAGTGTGGAGCCGATTTCGTCTATTCGTTAAAGAGGTTGTGGTAAGACCCTGACTGAAATAAACGATACAATACCCCACACCTGATAGATATGGGATACATACAGATTGTATGCCAGTCCATATTCTAACAAGATATGAGTGTTTGTCCGTTTTTCCTCCAGTCGTTGAAACTACCACATTTCTTTAACGAGGAAGCCCGAAAAACACTTTCCGCATGTCTGTGGAGCTTAATGCTCCTGTTACAAATATACGAATTTTATTTTAGATTGCAATTATTACGTTGTGATTCGACATGAGTATATGCCGTTGAAGACATGTATGATAAAACAAACCCCGTCGGAGTCTCCTCCAACGGGGTTCCCGGTGCCCAGGACAGGAATCGAACCTGCACGCCTTGCGGCACACGCACCTGAAACGTGCGCGTCTACCAGTTCCGCCACCTGGGCAGTACCGCAAATGCGACTTATTCGTCTCTTTGCGGTTGCAAAGGTAAGCAAAAAATTGTAAAAACTCCAAATATATTTTATTTTTGCTCAAATTTACTTGATATAATTTGTCACAAACCATGAAAAAAGTATTTTTTACCCTGCTCGTTTCGCTTTTGGCTAACGTTTCGATCTCGGCGCAGAGCCGCGTCGAGGAGCGGTCAATGAAGAGCGAGATCCTCGGCGTCGAAAAAACATTCTCGGTCTATCTGCCAGATGGATACGATGATGACAACTCAACCCGATACCCCGTACTGTATCTGCTGCACGGCGCTTTCGGCCAGAATACCGACTGGCATACCCATGCCGATCTGCAACTGATTGCCGACCGCATGATTGCCGCCGACAGCGTCCGCCCGATGATCGTGGTGATGCCCGACGCTCGGGGTGTGGCAAAGAACCTCGCCGGTGAGAACATGGGTTATTTCAATGTCGAGGGGTGGCCGTATGAGGACTACTTCTTCGAGGAGTTCATCCCGTATATCGAAAAGACTTTCCGCGTCGACACGGCCCGCGAAAGCCGTGCAATTGCCGGTCTCTCGATGGGTGGCGGCGGTGCCGTGGCTTATGCCCAGCACCATCCCGAACTCTTCTGTGCCGCCTATTCGGCAAGCGGTCTGCTCAACATGTTCCCGCGAAAGGGCATCTCGCCGCACTATGCTGTGCCGTTCCTCTGGTCGGTGGTGGCAAACTCTCCCGTAATTTACATGCAGAATGCAACACCCGAAGCGATCGAACGTCTGAAAACCGTCCGTTGGATGGCCGATTGCGGCGACGATGACTTCCTGATACGCCCGAATCTCGACTTCTTCAACGAGATGTTGCGTTGCGGCGTGCCGATGGAGTTCCGCGTTCGCGACGGTTCACACTCCTGGAAATACTGGAATTCGGCGCTTCCGATGATACTCGAATTCTCGTTCGGAACATCGCGCAGCAAATAGTCCCCCTGCGGTTGCAGGCCGGCAAAAAATTACGGGCGACCCTCAGTCCTGGGCCGCCCGTTTTATTTTCGCAGATGCGGGATTTATTTCCGGATATTTAATTGCCGCCGATGCGAAGATATGGGCCGGCAGCAAGTTATCCTGTACTATTCGACGCAGCGGATGATCTTGGCTCCGATGCGGTTGAGGCGGCCGTCGATGTCGTGATAGCCGCGGTCGATCTGGTCGACGTTCTGGATGATGCTGCGCCCGTCGGCATTCATCGCCGCAATGAGCAGCGCTACGCCCGCCCGGATATCGGGCGAAGACATGCGGGTGGCACGGAGACGGATCATCTGGTCGAGTCCGATGACCGTTGCACGGTGCGGGTCGCACAGGATTATCTTGGCCCCCATGTCGATCAGCTTGTCGACGAAGAAGAGGCGCGATTCGAACATCTTCTGGTGGATCAGAACCTCACCGCGGGCCTGCGTCGCAACGACCAGAAAGACCGACAACAGGTCGGGCGTAAGACCCGGCCACGGCGCATCGGCAATGGTCATGATCGAACCGTCGATGAAACTCTCGATCGAATAGTGCTCCTGCCGCGGAATGAAGATGTCGTCGCCGCGCTGCTCGAAATGTATGCCCATGCGGGCGAATTGGGCCGGAATTATGCCCAGATTCTCGAACGAGACATTCTTGATCGTGATTTCGGATTTGGTCATCGCCGCGAGTCCGATGAAGCTTCCGACCTCGATCATGTCGGGAAGCATCGTGTGTTCGGTCCCTCCCAGTTCGCCGACACCCTCGATGGTCAGCAGGTTCGAGGCGATGCCCGAAATACGTGCCCCCATGCGGTTCAGCATCCGGCACAACTGCTGTATGTAGGGTTCGCAGGCCGCATTGTAGATGGTCGTGGTGCCTTTGGCCAGAACCGCCGCCATGATGATGTTGGCCGTTCCCGTAACCGAGGCCTCGTCGAGAAGCATGTAGCACCCGTTGAGGTTGTGCCCCTCGACGCTGAAGAACCCCTCGCCGGCATCGAAATCGAATTTGGCACCAAGTTTCTGGAATCCGATGAAATGTGTATCCAGGCGCCGCCGTCCGATCTTGTCGCCACCCGGCTTGGGGATGTAGCCGACCCCGAACCGCGCAAGCATCGGCCCGATGATCATGACCGAACCGCGCAGACGGGAGGCCCGTTTACGGTAATCTTCGCTCTTCATGTAGTCGGGGTCGATGTGCTCGGCCTGAAACGAATAGCTGGTTTCGGAGAGACGTTCGACTTTCGACCCCATGAGCCCCAGCAGCTCGATCAGCTGCTGTACGTCGAGGATCTGAGGAATGTTGTGTACGATGACTTTTTCTTTGGTCAGGAGGGTCGCGCAAAGTATCTGCAATGCTTCGTTCTTTGCCCCCTGAGGCGTAATATCGCCCTTCAGCGATCGTCCGCCGTGTACTTCGAAAACTGCCATAACGAATCTCTGTTTTTAAGGTGTGCCCGCCATCGCCGAATGCCCGCCGCAAGGTGGCGGATTGTGGCCGGGCGGGATGACCGGTTCTTTTCAAAAATACGAATTTTTTTCGAATTTCCGCTATCCGGCCCCAATGAAATGTGTTACTCCCCCTTGAATAAATCTATCTCGCCACGCTCGACCTGCCGGAAGATCTTCGACAGTTCGGCTATGACCGGCGAGATGAGTTCGATCGTGTCGGTGACGGCCCGGTTGCCTCCGTCACCCTTGATGCGGTAGAGCATCACGGCATACAGCGCCCGGAAACAGAGTTCGATGTCGCTCGTGTCGGGTTTGTGCAGCACCTCGCGCAGCCGCGGCAGGGCCGGCATCAGCCGCGCAAAGCGCCGCCGGTACTCCTCGCCGACCGGAAGCTGCATCAGTTGAAGATGAAGGTTCTGTAGATCGGCTATCAGATGCAGCGTATGGTCGAGATGGCCGTTCTGCTCCTTGCCCTCCTCGCGCAACAGGTTGCATAACTCCATGTACCACAGGAATATCTCCTGCTTGTGCTCGGGATCGGCATCCCGCTTGGCTACCAGCTGCGACCAGATCGCTTCGGGACTGAACTGCAGCGCCCGAAGAAGATCCTCGATCTGCCACAGGTAAAGTATGTATTCGGCGATGTTCTCGCGCCGACGGTTTTGTGCTATGTCCATCGTATAATGTGGTTTGTCGTATGCAAAGGTAGGAATTTAACCTCGAATGCGGACAGGTAACATTCAATTTTCATGACCCGATGGTGCGGTTTTGCCATCCTCGGGGTGTCCGGGCCGACGGCGCTGTGCCCGAAAAGCGCAAAAAAAGGTGCGATCCATTGACGGTCGCACCTTTGCATGTATATGTTTGTAAGGTTGGAATTCGATTGCGGATCAGGCGGTCGGAATATCCTTGTTGACATTCTTCGAACCGATCAGGGCGTAGTAGAGCAGGTAAAGCAGGCCGATGACAATGACCCAGTAGCTGTTCAGGTAGCCCATGCCGCCGTCGGTGAAGTCGACGATCGCATTCTGCAGCAGCGGCAGTATACCGCCTCCGCAAACCAGTGCCATGAAGATGCCCGACGCCTTCTCGGTATATTTGCCCAGGCCTTCGACGGCCAGGTTGAAGATGCCGCCCCACATGACCGACGTGCAGAGCCCGACGAATACCAGTAGCGCCGCATTGATCGGAACGTTGACCAGTCCGAAGCCCTCGGAACCGTTGAAAACCGGCAGGTTGACCAGTACCGACGGCGACGAGAACATGGCTCCCAGTGTCAGCAGCAGACCGACGCCCGAAACAACCGTCAACATGCTCTTGGCCGAGACCTTGCTGCCGACCGCTGCTCCCAGCAGTCGTCCGATGAGCATCAGGAACCAATATGTTGCGGCTACTGATCCGGCGACGGCTTCGGCGTTGACCTCACTGCCCAGAACATTCAGGTCGGGATTCTGCAGCCATTTCTGCAGGACGTTGGGAATGCCGACCTCGACTCCGACATAGATGAAGATGGCAACGGCGCCGAGCATGAAGTGGCGGAACGACAACGGTCCGTATTTGGAAGCCGAGGCGTTACGGTCGATTGCGGGTTCGGGTTTGTTTTCGGGAATCCTGGTCAGAGCCAGAACGATGAAGGCGAAGGCAAAGATGGCCAGGGCCGCATACATCAGCGGGAAGACGTTGCTGATCTGTGCATTCTTGATGCCCTCGGGGATCAGAAGGCCCGTGAGAATGATCACGGCCGTGCCGCAGAGTGAATTGAACGAACCGCCGGTCTGGATCAGCTGGTTACCCTTGTTTCCGCCGCCGCCCAGTTTGTTCAGCATGGGGTTCACCACCGTGTTGAGCAAACACATGGAAAATCCGGCGATGAAGGCGCCCAGAAGATATACGCCGAAACTCTCGACCGTACCCGAAAGGGTCTGGATGCCGACGCCGATGAAGCCGACGCTGACGGCGATCAGAGCCGTCTTCTTGTAGCCGTAACGCTGAAGCATGCTGCCTGCGGGGTAGCCCATGATAGCATAGGCGATGAAGTTGGCGAAGACGCCAAGCGTACTCATCCAGTTCGGGACGTTGAACTGGTACTTGAGGATGTCGCCCATCGGGGATGCCAGATTCGTCACGAAAGAGATCATGCCGAACAGAAAGATCATCACGATGATCGGCAGTACAAATTTTTGTTGTTTTGTTTCCATATGTGTGATATGTTGAGATTTAGGTTGTTTTCCGAATGTGCACAACTAACAAATGTAAGCTTTTTTTGTGAAATAACAACAATTTTGCCGCACGGAAATATTACGAATCGTAATTGTCCGTTTACGGAGTGTGCTCCGTGGGGCGGGCATACGCAATGCACACCAAACGGCGGTGTGGATGCGGTCTGGCGTCAATCATGGCACTGCTTGACGCGACGGCTACGTGATCACGTGTCCGGCGAACGAAGGGGCTTGTCCGAACAGAGGCCCGGACTCTCTTGTGAAAATGGTGGTTTTTGGGGAGGGAGTGGATTATTTTTCGCGCTCGCTGATGTAGCCGCACAGCGTGGCCAGCGAATCGCGGTAGACTGATTGTGGATACCCGGACAGGATCTGCAGCGCCCGGTCGATATATGTGCGCATGACCTGCTCGGCCTCCTCCAGCCCGCCTGCCTCGATGACCATCTGCTGTATGCGCGAGATGGACTCGGGAGTCGACGAACGGCGGATCTCGTCTATGATCTCGGTGCGCCGATCCTCGGAACTGTGCTCCAGAACCGTCAGCAACGGTAGCGTAATCTTGTGTTCGGCCAGATCGTTGCCCGAGGGTTTGCCCGTCTCGGAGGAGGGTTTGTAGTCGAGAATGTCGTCCTTGATCTGGAACGCCATGCCGATGGCGTCGCCGAAGCGGCGGAGCGTATCGACCTCCTGAAGGTCAGCCCCAACCGAAAGTGCGCCAACTGATGCGCTCGTGCCGATCAGACGGGCCGTTTTCTTGTAGATGATTTCGAGATATGTCTTCCGCGACATGTCGAGCGAACGGCTGCGGGTGCTCTGGATCAATTCGCCTTCGCACAGGTCCGAAACCGATGCTATGATATGCCGTACAATGTCGAACTGGCCGCTACGCATGCCGATGTTCATCGTCTCGGCCAGAAGGTAGTCCCCGACCAGAACAGCATTGCGCGACTGCCACCGCGCATTGACCGACGGCTTGCCTCGGCGCATGTCGGATTCGTCTATCACGTCGTCGTGTACGAGCGAAGCCGTGTGGATCATCTCCACGAGCATCGCCGCCAGAAGGCTCCTTTTGCTTGCCCCGCACGGCTCGCCCCCCTTCGCCATGCCGGCGCTCAGAAGCACAAGCATCGGCCGTATCCCCTTGCCCCGGTTGTCGATGACATACTCGATGATCGAATGCAACGGCTCGCTCTCTGCCACGTACGATTTGCGTATGAGTGCTTCGTATTGTTGCAGATCATCTTCGATGGGGCGCCGGATGGCAGATAGCGTGGACATGATAGAGGTTTTGGTTTTATGTTCGGCAAATATACGTTTATTTTTCGGGACGGAATACCTATTCCCAACTATTTTTCGTTACTTTGCACTTTATTAAGTGGAAATCAGCTTATGGATTTTTTGAAAATAAAACGATTCGGCCTCGATTACCTGTTGCCGCTCGTGCTGTTTTTCGTGCTCGCTGCCGGGTATTTCGCCCCGCAGTTCGAAGGCAAGGTCCTCCCGCAGCACGATGTCCAGCAATATGCCGGTATGACAAAGGATATTCTCGACTGCCGCGAACAGTTCGGCGAAGATCCCCAGTGGACCGGAAACATGTTCGGCGGAATGCCGTCATACCTGATAAATACGGCCTATCCGGCCGAAGCCGTGAAAGGTTCTTTCGGCCAGATAGTAAAGGTCTTCGGACAACCGATGTCGTTCATCTTCTTCGCCATGACCGCCTTCTGGATCATGCTGCTCATGATGGGCGTTCGCCGGCAGGCGGCTATCGTGGGGGCCGTGGCATACGGTCTGTCGACATATTTCCTGCTGATCATAGGCGCCGGACACATTACCAAAATGTGGGCCCTGGTCTATGCCCCGCTGATGGTCGGGGCCGTGGACTACGCTTTCCGGCGAAACATGTGGGTCGGAGGCGCAATGACTGCCCTGTTCACCTCCCTCGAGATCGGCGCCGGGCATCCACAGATAACATATTACTTCATACTGGTTCTGGCCGCTATGTGGGTCAACTATCTCGTAGCCGCCATCCGTGAAAAGTGTATGCCGCGATTCTGGCGCACGACGCTGGTCGTGGCTGCGGCGGGTATTCTTGCCGTCGGCTCGAACTTCTCCCCGCTCTGGTACACGGCCCAGCACTCTCCCGATACGATTCGGGGTGGGTCGGTGCTCGCCGAAAAGGGTGATGATGGCAGCAAGGGCCTCGACCTGCAGTATGCAACGGCATGGAGCTACGGCCGTACCGAAAGCCTCAACATGCTGATCCCTGACCTGATGGGCGGCTCATCGACAACGACATTCGCCCGGGACGGTGAACTGGCCAAGGCGCTCGACCGGTACGGGTTGAGGCAGGGGGCCTCGCAGCTGCCGATGTACTGGGGTGACCAGCCTTATACCGCCGGACCGACATATCTGGGCGCAACGGTGCTCTTCCTCGCCGTCCTCGGGTGCCTGGTGCTGTGCGGACGCAAAAAGTGGTGGATCATCGTGATAGCGATTTTGGCAGTGTTCCTGGCCTGGGGCCGGAACATGATGTGGTTCACCGAACTGTGCTTCAGGATACTGCCCGGATACGACAAGTTCCGGACGGTCTCGATGATACTCGTCGTAGTACAGTGGTGCGTGCCGCTGCTGGCCGCTCTGGCTGTCTCGCGCCTCGCCGATGAGTCGTACGACCGCCGGCGGGCAATCCGAAACCTCGGAATCTCGGCCGGAATAGTGGGCGGCATTTGCCTTATAATAGCCCTATTCGGAGGTTCGATCTTCGACTTCGGACGATCCGAAACCGAACAGATGATGACCGAACAGTGGCGACAGATGCTCTCCTATTCGGGTGCACAGCAATATGTCGATGCAGGTCTGCACGAAGAGCTGGGTATCGTCTCGGCCGAGGCAATGGCCGCTGAACGGGCCGATGTGATGACGGCCGATGCGTGGCGGTCGTTGATATTCGTACTCCTGACCGCCGCGGCACTGTGGCTCTACCTGCGCGGAAAGATGCGCTTCTCGGTTACGGCCGCAGCACTGGTGGTCCTTGTGGCCGTCGACTTGATCCCGGTCGACCTGCGATTCCTGCCGCAGGATACCTTCGTCAGCAAAAGGTCCGTCAAGATCTCCCCGACCGAGGCCGACCGGATGATCATGGCCGATACGACGTTGGGATACCGCGTGCTGAACCTTACGGTATCGCCCTTCAACGATGCCACGACATCATATTTCCACCGCTCGGTGGGTGGATACCACGGCGCCAAGCTGAGCCGTTACCAGGACCTCATAGACAACTATCTGAGTATGGTCAACTACGGGATCGACTCGTCGGCCCGCAAGGTGCTCGACATGCTCAACACCAAATACCTGATCCGTCCGACCGGCGTCGAAGTCAATGATGCGGCATGCGGGGCGGCATGGTTCGTCGACCGTATCTATCTGGTCGAAAACCCGCGCGAAGAGATGGATGCCCTCGGGCAGATCGACCCGCATACCGAAGCTACCGTCGAGCGGCAGTTCGAGGAGCAGCTCGACGGGTTCGATACGAATGACGGGTGTGACGGCCGGATAGAGCTGACGGAGTATCGTCCCAACTATCTGAAATACCGTTACAGCGCCTCGGGACAGGGCGTGGCCGTATTCTCGGAGATATACTACGACAAGGGCTGGAAAGCATACATAGACGGTGTGGAGGCTCCCTATTTCCGCGCCGACTACCTGTTGCGCGGCATGTCGCTCCCGGCCGGGGAACATACCGTCGAGTGGCGGTTCCGCGCTCCGGATTTCGGCCTTGTCGAGGGCGTTACGCTCACATGTTCGTTGATAATCATCGGCGGTCTGGTGGCCGTGGTTGCCGTGGCCGTGGTGCGCCGCCGAAAATCCAGAAACAAAAACTCCTCAAACATAAACGACAATGAAGGAAAATAAGAGACTCAAACGTCGTGTAAGAAATTCGTATATCATCTCGACGGTAAGCATCGCTCTGGTGCTCTTCCTGCTCGGTACGGTGGGTTATCTGCTCTCGGCGGCGGTCAAAACGGCCGATTCGCTTCAGAACCGCGCAATGGTGACGGTCGAACTCAAACGCGATATCCTCCCCGAACAGCGCGAAAGCATCGAAAAACAACTCGCCGCAAAAGAGTTCGTCTCGAGCGTCGAGTTCTCCTCGAAGGAGGACAAGGCTGCTGATGAGCAGTTCCGCGAAATGTTTGGCAGCGATTTCGAAGAGGTACTCGGTGAAAACCCGCTGCTCGACTCATACGAGATCCTGCTTGACGGCGCGGCGATCGATGCCGAACAGATGGAACGGTTCGTGGGAGAGGTGAAGGACATGAAGGGTGTCAGCGATGTGGTCGTGCCGATCGGAATGGTCGAACAGATAAATTCGACAATCTCCAGTGTCCGGCTGGTACTGCTGGTCTTCGGCGCCGTGCTGCTGGTCATCTCGCTCATCCTGCTCAACAACACTATCCGGGTCTCGATCTTCTCGAAACGATACATCATAAATACCATGAAGCTGGTCGGCGCAACAAAGTGGTTCATCATGCGTCCGTTCCTGGCCAGCAGCATCGCTCAGGGTCTCTGGGCCGGCGTCGCCGCCGCAATCCTCTTCGTGACGGTCGTGTGGCGGATCGACAGGTCGATGCCCGAACTGAACTCGTTGACACAGCTCTCGCAAACCGGTGTCATCCTGGCGGCAATGATCGCCGGCGGCGTTGTAATTTCGCTTTTGTTCACTACCTTTGCAGTCAACAAGTTCGTAAACATGAAGTCAAATAAAATTCACCTGTACTGATGAAAAACAAAATAAACAAGCCCCAGGAGCAGCCCTCCGACAACAAAATGCCCCTCTCGACCGGAAACTACCGGTTGATGCTGATCGGTTTCGCCGTGATCGTTCTGGGGTTCGTGCTGATGACCGGCGGCGCTTCGGACTCCCCCGATGAGTTCGACTACGGAATGTTCAACTTCCGGAGGATCACCCTCGCCCCGATCCTCGTACTCGGAGGGTTCGCCTTCGAGATATACGCTATCATGAAAAACTTCAAAAACAAAAAACAGGACGCCTAAAAGATGAACTACCTCGAATCAATCATTCTCGGCATCGTACAGGGCCTCACCGAATTCCTCCCCGTCAGCAGCAGCGGACACCTCCAGCTGGCTAAGGAGCTGCTGGGCGTCTCGCTCGAAGAGAACCTCTCGTTCGACGTGGCGCTCCATGCCGCAACGGTCCTGAGTACGATCGTCGTGCTCCGGAAGCAGATAGCCGATCTAATAATGGGGCTCTTCAAATTCAAATACAACGAACAGACGGCTTATATACTGAAAATCGTGGTCTCGATGATTCCGATCGGTATCGTGGGCTTCGCATTCAAGGACCAGCTGAACGAAATGCTCGCTTCGCCCGCAATACTGGCTATTGTCGGGGCAATGCTCCTGCTGACGGCCCTGCTGCTGGCTTTCGCCTATCGGGCAAAACCGCGTGAGGGGAAAAACATATCGTATCGCGACGCTTTCATCATCGGCTGCGCACAGGCCTGCGCCGCAATGCCCGGACTCTCGCGGTCAGGCTCCACGATAGCGACCGGACTGCTGCTCGGAAACGACAAGTCGACCGTCGCACGATTCTCGTTCCTCATGGTGCTGCCCCCGATTCTCGGCGAGGCGCTGCTGACCCTGCTCCGCGGAAGCGAGGCTCTGGGTGCAGGTGTGTCCGCCGGCGTGATGGCCGCTGGTTTTGTGGCGGCATTCGTCGTGGGGTGTCTGGCGTGCCGGTTCATGCTCGAAATCGTCCGCCGCGGAAAACTGATCTGGTTCGCTGTATATTGCGCCATAGCCGGTGCCGTGGCTATCATAGGATATATTTGCTAAAAAACAGACGGCAGGCCCCTGGCCGGAACTGATCCGGAAGGAGCGCATGACGCGAGGCTTTCGCTCGATGAACGAATGCCGTGGGTCGTGCTGCCGACCACGATGACCATATGATCCAATCGACCCGAAACATCTCCGATAATACAACTGAACAGAGGCCCGATTACAATGAAGGCTACATTGCCGTGGTGGACAAACCCTACGGCTGGACTTCGACCGACGTGGTGCGCAAAATCAAGTTCCATCTGCGGCGGCTGGGGTTCCGAAACATAAAGGTGGGTCATGCCGGTACGCTCGATCCGCTGGCTACCGGAATACTGCTCGTCTGCGTGGGCAAGGCCACGAAAATGGTGGAGAAACTCCAGGCCGAGGAGAAAGAGTATGTGGCCGGTATCATGCTGGGCGCAACAACCCCGAGTTTCGACATGGAACATCCCGTCGACGCCACATTCCCGACCGAACACATAACCCGCGAGGCCGTTGAAAAGGCCCTGCAGGAGCTGTGCGGCGAACGTCTTCAGATGCCGCCGGTCTACTCGGCCAAGAAGATCGACGGCCGCCGTGCTTACGAATATGTCCGCGAGGGAGAAGAGGCCAAGGTCCGCGCCGCGCTGATCAACATCTATGAGATGGAACTGCTCGAGTATGACATGCCGCAGATCAAGGTGCGCGTGCGTTGCAGCAAGGGTACCTATATCAGGTCGCTGGCCCGCGAAATAGGCGAAAAACTCGACAGCGGTGCACATCTCACTTCGCTGCGCCGTACTCGAAGCGGCGGCTTCACCCTCCAGAGCGCCCGAAGCATGGAGGAGATGCTTGAAAATCTTTGAGCCAGTGAAACAAAATACATTTTGATGCGTATTATCTTTAATACGTTTTATTTTTTTCGGCTTAAAATCTTGGATACACAAATGAAACTTTCTCAGTACGGATATCCCTTCTCGCCAGAGATGCTCGCAAAATATCCGACGGAAAATCGCGACGAATCGCGCCTGATGGTGGTCAACCGTGCAACAGGCGCCATCGAACATCGGATTTTCAAGGACGTCATAGACTATTTCGACGCCGGTGACATATTCATCCTCAACAATACCAAGGTATTCCCCGCCCGACTCCATGGAAACAAGGAGAAAACGGGCGCCGAAATCGAAATATTCCTGCTGCGCGAACTGAATCGGGATCTGAGACTCTGGGACGTGCTGGTCGACCCGGCCCGCAAAATCAGAATCGGCAACAAACTCTATTTCGGCGACGACGACATGCTGGTGGCCGAGGTGATCGACAATACCACCTCCCGCGGACGTACGCTCCGGTTCCTGTTCGACGGGTCATACGACGAATTCAAGGCCGCCCTCTACAAACTCGGCGAAACCCCGCTGCCGAAATGGATCCGCGAAAAGGTCGAACCGATCGACGCCGAGCGCTACCAGACCATATTCGCAAAGTACGAAGGCGCCGTGGCTGCCCCGACTGCCGGCCTGCACTTCTCGAAACACCTCTTCAAACGCATGGAGATCAAGGGGATCAATGTCGCCGAAATAACCCTTCACGTGGGTCTCGGAAACTTCCGGACGGTCGACGTCGAGGATCTTACAAAGCACAAGATGGACTCGGAACAGATATTCGTTACGCCCGAAGCCGCCGACGCCGTAAACCGTACCAAAGAGGCTGGACACCGCGTGGTTGCCGTCGGAACGACCGTCATGCGGACCATCGAAAGCACCGTCTCGACAAACGGCCTGCTGAAACCGTACGAAGGCTGGACCAACAAGTTCATCTTCGCACCATACGAATTCTCGGTCGCCGATGCCATGATCTCGAACTTCCAGCTCCCGTTTTCGACCCAGTTAATGATGGTGGCCGCCTTCGGAGGTTACGATACCGTAATGAATGCATATCGCGTGGCCCGCGAAGAGGGGTATAGATTCGGGACTTACGGCGATGCAATGCTGATTCTTTAAAAAATTTTTCGTACCTTTGCAAAATCGGTAACTGGACGAAAAATGGGCAAGAAGAGAATCTTATACGTTTGTCAGGAGATAAAACCATATCTGGTCGAATCGGATATGGCCTCCCTGTGCCGCGCTCTGTCCCAAGGTATGCAGGAACGCGGAAATGAAATACGTACGTTCATGCCCCGATACGGCTGTATCAACGAATATCGCAACCAACTGCATGAAGTGATCCGCCTGTCGGGTATGAACCTGATTATCGACGACAATGACCATCAACTGATTATCAAGGTCGCTTCGATTCCTTCGGCCCGCGTGCAGATATACTTCATCGACAACGACGACTGCTTCGCACGAAAGGCCGCCCTGACGGATGCCGACGGAAAACCTTTCGACGATAATGACGAACGTGCAATATTCTTCGCCCGGGGCGTCCTCGAAACCGTCAAGAAACTGCGCTGGCAACCCGATATCGTCCATTGCCACGGCTGGTTCTCAAGCTTCGTGCCGATATATCTGAGACACGTTTTCGCAGATGACCCGATTTTCAAAAACGTCAAAATCGTCGTCTCGCTGTACGACGACGCCTTTGAGGGCGAACTGAACCCCCAGATGCGCAAAAAAATCGAAAATGAGGGAGTCAAGGATAAAAAACTCGATTTTCTTGACCACCCTTCATACCAAAATCTTATGAAACTCGTTATTGATTACGCGGACGGTATTGTGGTAGAAACCACAAACCTCGATCCGATAATCGCCCAACATCTGGCGCAGTCGAATAAAAACGTTTTGCCATATGTGGAGAAGGAGTCGGCACAGTATTTGGATAATTACGAAAATTTCTATGACCAACTGTTGTAAGAATTATAAACTCGGCCTGGTGGCCATCACAATCCTCGCTTGGGCCGGCTTGATGACTTTTGGCGGCTGTACCGACGTAAACGATACGATCGGCAGCGACCTGATCCCGGAAAACCAGAAAATGAAGATCAGGATCGATACTCTGGACAACTTCTTCACATACATTACCCAGACCGACTCGGTAAGCTCCGGTGACCTCGGATACGGATACATGGGCCACATGCAGAACGATACGTTCGGCCTAAGACGTTGCAGCTTCATTTCGCAGGTGCTCCCTTCGAGCCTCCCGTATCGCGCCGGATTCGGTCTCGACCCCATATTCGACTCCGTGCAGTTCACACTCTCGATCGACGACTATATCGGTGATACGACTGTCGCACAGCGATTCCTCGTATACGAGGTGCTGAGCGATGACTTCATTCCCGAGGATTCGGCCTTCTATGTCAATTTTGACCCCGCACCATACATCTCTGCGGAACCTCTGTTCGAATTCGAATTCAACAGCCCCTCGAAAACGGCCGTAACTGCAAAACCTACCGAAAAGGGCAAGGAATACGTAAAGCGGCTGCTCGAAACCGATACCACGACATATTACAACGATACGCTGTGGCTGAACAAGTTCCATGGCCTGTACATCGTGCCGGCCGAGGACAATGTATCTTCGGCGCTATACAAGACAGGCCTTTCGTATACGGGACTCCAGCTGTGGCTGCGCGACCACGACTCGATTGACCACAACCTGATTTACGATACCATATCGGCTTCGTACGTATGCTTCGCTTCGGATGCTACGATCGGGAACATCTCCGGAAATATCGTCTCGCATGACTACTCCGGAAGCCTCGTCGGTGCAGCCGGCGTGAACGACACTCTCCCGACAAGCCCGACCGACGGTACGATTTATGTCGAAGGCCTGGGCGGCGTGACCGGGTACATGAAGGTGACGGACCGTTTCGTCGAGATCCTCGGCGAACTGAGCGACGAGGCTGCAAACGGCGGATATTCGAATCTTGCGATCAATCAGGCAATGATGTATATCCCGGTCGACGGCGACAAAAATAACCTGCAGGCGATAACCCCGCTGTTGAATGCCGCCCCGGAACGCCTTGGAATATATACAAATTATAAGGCCCTGACCGGTATACCGGATTACGACCATCAGTACGAATCCGACATGACGTCATATTACGGCTCGAAATATACATTGCCCTATGACGGTTACATGAACCGTTCGCTGGCAAGCTACACGATGGACATAACCTCATACGTACAGCGCATGTGGGTCGCCCTGCAGGACAACGGCGGGGATGTGAGCAAAATTGACGACCGTTCACTGTTCATCGCCCCGGAGGCTACGGACCTCTTTACATTCAAGCAGGTCGCACTCAAGGGTAATGAGAATATCCGGGTCGTGCTAACATACACGCTGTTGAAGTAGGCTGTCTCGATACACCGCGCAGCCTCCAAACACCATGAACAGCGGAAAAACAACCTAAGAGCCTTCAAAAGCCTTAGGTTTTCTATTTTGAGGAAAGGTCCGGCGCAGAAGTCGTCGGCGTGAATTTGTAGATGAGTGACATATGCAGGATAATCTGGTAATTGTGGAGTCGCCCGCAAAGGCGAAAACAATAGAACGGTTTCTCGGAAAGGAGTTTGTGGTAAAATCGAGTTTCGGCCACATTCGGGACCTCTCCAAAAAGGATATGGGAATCGACATTAAGGATGGATTCAAACCGGTGTACGAAATCCCGGATGACAAGAAAAAGGTCGTCGCGGAACTCGCAAAACTCTCAAAACAATCAAAAACCGTATGGCTCGCTTCCGATGAGGACCGCGAGGGTGAAGCTATTGCATGGCATCTGACGCAGGTGCTCGGCCTGCCTGTGGATACAACAAAACGTATCGTTTTCCATGAAATCACGAAAAAGGCGATCCTGAATGCTATCGAACAGCCGAGAACCGTCGACATGAATCTGGTGAATGCCCAGCAGGCCCGGCGGGTACTGGACCGGCTGGTGGGATTCGAACTCTCGCCTCTGCTCTGGAAAAAGGTCAAACCAAGCCTCTCGGCGGGACGTGTACAGAGTGTCGCGGTGAGGCTGATTGTCGAGCGCGAACGCGAAATCATTGCTTTCAAGCCGGTGGAGTATTATCGCGTCGTGGCCCAGTTCATAACCTCGGGAGACAATCCGGTGCAATTCCGGGCCGAACTGAACCATCGCCTGGAAAACCGCGACGAGGCCGAAAAGTTCCTCCAGAGATGTATAGGTGCCCGCTTCAAGGTGGTCAAGAGCGAGGAGAAGCCTTCGACTCGTGTCCCGGCCCCTCCGTTCACGACCTCGACGCTCCAGCAGGAGGCCGGCCGTAAATTGGGTATGTCGGTCTCGCAGACAATGTCCGTCGCCCAAAGACTCTATGAGCAGGGTTTGATTACATATATGCGTACCGACTCGGTAAACCTCTCGCAGCAGGCTCTGGCTCAGGCTAAAGAGGAGGTGGTGAAGCTCTTCGGCGAAAACTATTATCAGCGCCGAAACTACAAAACCAAGTCAAAGGGCGCGCAGGAGGCGCATGAAGCCATCCGTCCGTCGTACCTCGACCGTATGTCGATCGACGGTTCGGCTGCCGAGAAAAAACTCTATGACCTGATCTGGAAACGGACCGTGGCGTCGCAGATGGTCGCCGCCGAAATCGACCGCACGGTGGTGACGGTCGATATGAACAATGGTGAGGCTCAGTTTGCCGCTACCGGTGAGGTAATTCGTTTCGACGGCTTCCTGAAGCTATATTCCGAATCGTCGGATGACGAGTCGACGGATGCCGCTCAGCAGGGACTCCTGCCTCCGATGAAGGCCGGCGATCCGCTCGAGGCCGAGACGATAAGCGCTACGCAGAGGTTTACGCAGTCACCGTCACGATACAACGAGGCGTTGCTCGTAAAACGTCTCGAGGAGTTGGGCATAGGCCGCCCGTCGACATACGCCCCGACTATCACCACGATCATAAATCGCGGATATGTAATCAAGCAGAACCGGGACGGCGAAAAACGAGGATATGAACAGCTGTCGCTAGAAAAAGGCCGGATAAAATCCAAAATGATGTCGGAAAATGTCGGCAAGGAGCGTAACCGCCTCTCGCCGACCGATATCGGAATGTTGGTGAACGACTATCTCGAAGATGCTTTCCCCGCAATAATGGATTATAACTTTACGGCCAATATCGAGAAGCAATTCGACGAGATTGCCGAGGGGAAACTGCAGTGGAACAGGATGATAAGTGCTTTCTATACGGCGTTCCACCCGACGGTGGAGCAGGCGCTCGAAACTCATTCGTCGAATGCCGGCCGGTCGCGCGTACTCGGTATCGACCCGCAGAGCGGACAGGAGGTCTCGGCAAGAATCGGCCGCTACGGCCCGATGGTGCAGATCGGCGGCCAGAATGGCGAAAAGGCCCGCTTTGCAAGCCTCAAGCCCGGACAGCTGATCGCTTCGATAACCCTCGAGGAGGCCTTGCAGCTGTTTACGCTGCCGCGTGACCTGGGCGAGTGGAACGGTGACCATATCGTGGTCGGACGAGGCAAGTTCGGGCCATACCTGCGGCATAACGGCAAGTTTACATCGCTCCCGAAGGGTGATGACCCATATACGGTGACATATGATCGCGCCGTAGAGTTGATCGAGGCGCATGAACGCCAGACGGCTGCCGCAAATCAACCGGTCAAGAGTTTTGCCGAGGATCCGGACATGCTCGTCAAGAACGGCCGGTACGGCGTATATATCGCATACAAGGGCAAGAACTACCGCATCCCGAAAGGGACCGATCCGCAGGGGCTTTCGCTGGAGGATTGCCTGCAGATCGTTCAGAAAAGCAAGAAATAACCATTGCCGGCAGCGGAGAGGGGGAGGAGGAGTACAGGTACCCGCACAGGCATGGCAACCGTTGTAAGAAGGTGGGGGGGGGAGTAGAGAGGAGTTGCCGGAAGTTTGCCATGAACGACACGGGGCTTGTTTCGACGCTTCTCCACGATTGAGCAGAAAAGAGGACGGTAGTGAGAGCCCTGCGCAACGAAAAGTTAACAACCTTAAACACCAAATTGATATGAAGAAACTATTCTTAACTTTGGCCCTTCTGAGCATGGCCTTCTCGCTGTCGGCTCAGGATTCGGGTGATGCGGCAATGCCCGAAGGATACCAGTTCACCGATAAGGACTGCGTCGAGGTGACTCCTGTCAAGGATCAGAGCCGCAGCGGTACCTGTTGGAGCTTCTCCGGTACGGCATTCCTCGAAAGCGAAATCCTCAAGAACGGAGGCCCCGTGACCGACCTCTCCGAAATGTGGATCGTCCGCCACTGCTATGAGAAAAAGGCTGAAAAATTCGTCCGCCTGCACGGTAAAATGAACTTCGGCCAGGGCGGCGCCACGCATGACGTTATAGACGCTATCCGCGAATACGGCATCGTCCCCGAAGAGGTCTATCCCGGTCTCAACTACGGAAAAGAGAAGCATGACCACTATGAACTCGACGAGGCTCTGGCCGCTTATCTCAAGTCGATAATCGAAAACAAGACCCTCTCGCCCGTTTGGAAAGATGGGTTCAATGCCATTCTGGATGTATATCTCGGCCCCGTGCCCGAAACTTTCGTCTACGAAGGAAAGGAGTATACCCCGAAATCGTATGCCGAATCGCTGCCGATAAACCTCGATGACTATGTCTCGTTCACCTCGTTCACGCACCACCCGTTCTATACGACATTCGCTATCGAAGTGCCTGACAACTGGGCCTGGGGCAAATCCTACAACATCCCTCTCGAAGAGTTCATGCAGCTGTTCGACGCTTCGCTCGATGCCGGACATTCGGTATATTGGGCTACCGACATCAGCGAGCCCGGTTTCAGCCGCGTTAAGGCTATCGGAATCATCCCGACAGTCGATCTCGAAAGTCTCGAGGGTACCGAGGCAGAGCGCTGGGGCAAGATGACCGAGGCGGAACGCAAGGCCGCAATGTACAGCTTCGACAAGCCCGGGCAGGAACTCGCGATCGACCAGCAGATGCGCCAGGTGGCTTACGACAACTACGAAACTACCGACGACCACGGAATGCTGATCGTGGGCCGTGCCGTAGACCAGGCCGGAAACCGCTATTTCAAGGTGAAGAATTCGTGGGGTGTGGTAGGTCCGTATGAGGGTTATTACTACTTCTCCTATCCGTTCGCGGCTTACAAGACCCTGAATATCGTCGTAAACAAGAATGTGATCCCCGCTTCGATCAAGGAGAAGTGCGGTATAAAATAGTGTTGCCGGCAGGGGCCGGTGAGGAACGGGAAAAGGTTGCGAAGACTCGGCGTCCCCAGCGGCCTTCATGAACCTGATTCCATTGATCTTATGAGATGCTCAGAGACCATGAGCCCCCGGGCCCTGAATGTAACCTTTATGGCGTAATTTAATAGCTGAGGCCGGACTTTTGTGAGAGTCCGGCCTCAGCTATTATTGTATGGATGTCGGGTCAGCGTGCCATGAACTCCTCGACCTCGCTGACCGTGATGGGTATGCGGCGGTCACCGATGATCCGGCAGCCGCTGTCGGTAATCAGCAGGTCATCCTCGATGCGGATGCCTCCGAAATCGCGGTAGCTGTCAAGCAGGCCGTAGTTCACGATACCCGTAAACTTGCCCTCGGCACGGCACTTGTCGATCAACGCCGGGATGAAGTAGATGCCCGGCTCGTCGCTCATGACGGTCCCCGGGCGCAGACGCCAGGTCTCGCGGTGGATGCATGTCCCCGATTGCGCGGCCCGTTCGGCGATCTGAGAGAAGTCGAAACTCCGTTCGCCGATATTCTCGCAGTCGTGTACGTCCAGACCGATGCCGTGCCCAAGTCCGTGGGGCATGAACAGGTACATCGCCCCGGCATCGACAGCCGTCTCGGCCGAACCCTTGATCAGCCCGACAGAAACCAATCCCTCGGCCAACTTCAGGTAGGCCGCGCGGTGGATCTCGGTCATGTAGTGCATCCCGGCGCGTGCGATGGAGGCTATGTGGTCGTGCGTGTCGAGAACGATCTGGTAAATCTCACGCTGTTTGTCGGTAAAGCGCCCGCTCACGGGATAGGTGCGCGTGTGGTCCGAAACGTAGTTCATCATGTTCTCGCCGCCGGCATCGACAAGCAGTAGTCGCCCGTTTTCGAGCCGTCCGTCGGAGTTGAGGTTGTGGAGCGTCTCGCCATGCTGAGATACGATCGACGGGAACGATACCCCAAGTCCCATCGACTTGGCAATGCCCTCCATCTGCCCGGCGATCTCCCGCTCGATGATGCCAGCACGGCACATCTTCATCGCTTCGGTGTGCATCCGGTAGCCGATATGGAAGGCATCTTCGAGCTGTTCGATCTCCTCGGCGCTTTTTGTCTCGCGCATCTCCGCAACCGCAAACATCAGGTCGATCGACTTGTGCTCGTGAAGCATGTCGGCCGTAAGACCCAGAAGCGACGCGATCAGCAGTTTGCTCTCGCCGCGGTAGGGCGGCAGGTAGTGTATGCGGCGGTTGAGGCTGATGGCCTTGCGCAGGGCCGGTGCAAGCGCCGACAGCGGTGCGGTCTTGCTCACCCCGACTTCGGCTGCCAGGTCCGATACCGCCGGCTGCGGGCCTGTCCAGATGATGTCGTCGACCGTCAGGTCATCGGCATAGAGTACCGCTTCGCCTGTTTCGGCATCGAGAGTGCCGATGTATGACGGGTGGTTCAGTCCGAAATAGTAGAGAAAGGTCGAATCCTGTCGGAAATAGTAGGCATTGTTGGGGTAGTTGTTCGGCGAGTCGAAGTTGCCCGGAAGCAGGATCAACCCCTTGCCGATTCTGCGGCACAACTCGGCGCGCCGCGCTGCGTATACATTGGCTGAAAACATATCTGTAAGTTTTTGAATGTTTGTTTTATCGTATCGGGAACGGCCCGCCCGGCACAATCGGAGGCGAAGCGCCTTATTATTAGAACCTCGCGTTACGAATCACGGCGTCCGGTCTCGTTGTATCTTGCTGCTGCCGAATCGGTCGGCACGAACTTGTAGAGCTTGTCGCCGCGCCGAACCTCCCGCTCCGTCTTCACCGAACACAATATCCCCTGGGGTGCCGTGTCGGCAGGCCGGTCGTCGACGTAGGGTATGATGTCGTGCTGCTCGACCACGCCCGTCGTTTCGCCCATGAAGAAGATGTCGTCACCGCGGTCCAGCGTCGCCGCTTCAACCGAAATCTCCGCAACCGAGATCCGTTTGAAAAAGTTGGTCACCTTGCCCACGTAAACCTTGCGTCGGGTGGCCGAAGAGCCGTAATGCTCGCTGTGTTCGACCATCGGCCGGCCAAGGTAATACCCTCCCCACAGGCCGCGGTTGAAGACCTCGGTCAGCCGCTCGCGCAACGGCTCGACATACTGACGGTCGTACTCGCCGCGTTCGAGCAGACGCAAGGCCCGGTCGTAGCACTCGACCACACGCTTGACATATTCGCCGCCGCGGGCACGCCCCTCGATCTTCAGTACGCGTACTCCCGCATCGACTATCCTGTCGAGAAAATCGATCGTACACAGATCCTTGGGCGAGAGGATCCATTGCCCCTCGGTTGCAAGCTGGGCTCCCGTTTCGCGGTCGGTGAGCGTATAGCTGCGGCGGCAGATCTGCCGGCAGGCTCCGCGGTTGGCCGAACAGCCCGTCTCGTGCAGGCTGAGGTAGCATTTGCCCGAAACAGCCATGCAGAGCGCCCCGTGGGCAAAGAGCTCGATCCGCATCTGCCGGCCCGACGGCCCGCAGATATTCCGCTCGACAATGTTGCGGTGGATCGTCGCGATCTGCTCGAGAGAGAGTTCGCGCGCCAGAACCGCCACGTCGGCCCATGCGGAGTAAAATGCCAGCGACTCGCTGTTCGAGATGTTGAGCTGCGTCGACAGGTGTACCTCGATGCCGCGTTCGCGGGCATACAGTATCGCTGCCTGATCCGAAGCTATTACGGCATCGATGCCGTAGGCCGCAGCACGGTCGAGCAACTCGCGCAGGCGGTCGAACTCGTTGTCGTAGACGATCGTATTGACCGTGAGATAGGCCTTAACGTTGTGCCGGTGGGCCGTCTCGACGATGCGCCCCATGTCCTCGACCGAAAAATTGGCCGCCGACGCCGACCGCATGTTGAGACTCCCCACTCCGAAATATATCGAATCGGCCCCTGCGTCGATAGCCGCCAGAAGCGACTCGTAGCAGCCGGCAGGTGCCATCAGTTCGATGTCGCTGCGGCGAATGGTCTTTTGTCCGGTCATGTCGGTGCGGTATTCGAATTGTTATTTTTTGCGGTTGACCAGGCTCTCGGCAAACTCGCGCATCAGTTCCGTCCGCTCCTTGTCCACCTCCAGCGAGTCGAGAGCCGCCAATGCACGGTCGAAATGCAACGAAATACGCCGTTCGGTCAGCGTACGCACGTCGCTCTTGTCGAAGAGCTGGCGCGCCCGTTCGATCTTCTGCTGCGGGATCAGGGCCGTGCTCAGATGCAGCGACTGCAACTCGTGACGGTCCTCCTCGTTGAGGTGCTCGAGCGCCGAAATCATCAGGAAGGTCTTCTTGCCTTCGAGAATGTCGCCGCCGATGGCTTTGCCCAACTGCTCCTCCGTACCGTAACTGTCCAGCAGATCGTCCTGCAGCTGGAAGGCCAACCCAAGTTCGTTGGCAAAACGGTAGAGCTTGCGGCACGAATCATCGTCCGCTCCGCCGATCAGCGCCCCGATGTGTGCGGCTCCAGCCATCAGAACGGCCGTCTTCAACTCGATCATGCGGATATACTCCTCGATGGTCACGTTGTCACGATCCTCGAAATCCATATCGTATTGCTGCCCCTCGAAAACCTGCATCGCCGTATAGTTGAAGATCTCGAAAATTTTCGGCAGCAACTTTGCAGGGGTTTTCTCAAGCAGGTGATAAGCGTATACCAACATGGCATCGCCCGAGAGTATGGCGATATCCTGATTCCACTTTCGGAATACCGACGGTTTGCCCCGACGGATCGGAGCGTTGTCCATGATGTCGTCATGCAGAAGGGTGAAGTTGTGGAAAAACTCCAGAGCCGCCGCACATGGCATAGCCTTGTTGGTCTCGTCCGAGAAGATCCCGCACGACAAAAGTGTCAGCATCGGTCGGATACGCTTGCCGCCCTGCTCCATCGAGTAGCTGATCGGTGCGTAAAGCTGGGATGGTTCTCCGCTCAACTCGGCCTGGGACAGATAGTTCTCTATCTCCTGCAGAAGTGTGGAAAGTGTCGATTGTTTCATTTGGATACTCCTTATGTTATCAATGAACAAAGATAATGTCAAAATTCTTAAAAATTATTGGCAAAACTCAATTTTTACGTATCTTTGGGAATTAAAAATTTTATAAAACTCTTTTGTCATGAAAAGACTCGCAATGGGTATCGATATCGGCGGTACGAATACCGCTTTCGGCCTGGTGGATGAGGTCGGTGATATTTACGGCGAATCGGTAATATCAACCGAAAAATACAAGTACTTCTCCGACTACGAAGATTACATCAAAAGCCTCTGCGAGGCAATGCATGCCCTGATCGACAGCATCAGCTTCGAGTGCGAACTTATCGGAATAGGAATCGGCGCTCCGAATGCAAATTTCCATACCGGTGATATCGTGACGCCCGCCAACCTCTGGCATTTCGCTCCAAACGACGACAGAACTGACGATGCGTTGCGGGTTTTCCATATAGCAAAGGATATCGAAGCAAATTTCCCCGGCGTGCATGTCGTTATTACGAACGATGCAAATGCCGCCGCTATCGGCGAAATGGTGTTCGGTAATGCAAAAGGTATAAAGGATTTCGTGATGGTGACGCTCGGAACCGGCCTCGGAAGCGGGTTCGTATCAAACGGCGAACTCATATACGGCCATGACGGCTTTGCCGGCGAACTCGGACATATTTGCGTCGACCGAAACGGCCGTGAATGCGGTTGCGGCCGGCGGGGGTGCCTCGAAACATACGTCTCCGCTACCGGTATCAAACGTACAGTATATGCCCTGCTTGCAAAAAATACGGCCCCGAGCGAACTGCGCGACATCGCTTACAAGGATTTCGATGCCGTGATGGTGTCGACCGCTGCAAAGCACGGTGACCCGATCGCTCTCGAAGCGTTCAGGTTTACCGGCGAAATGCTCGGCCATGCCCTGGCCGATGTCGTTGCGCTGACATCCCCGAAGGTGATCGTCCTGTTCGGTGGACTGGCAAAGGCCGGTGACCTCATATTCAACCCAACAAAATGGTATATGGAAGAGTCGATGCTCTCGATATTCCGCAACAAGGTTGAAATAATCCCGTCGGGAATCCCGAAGGACAAGAATGCGGCAATCCTCGGCGCGGCTGCCCTGATTTGGCAGAATACACAGAATAAGAGCTGAAAAACACCGTAATACGACGATCGCAGTCGATCTGTAATGGCTGGCAGAAGAATGAAACAGTATACGGAACGGGTTTTGCGGGCAATCTTTCTGATTGCGTTGTTCGCCACGATATATGTGGCGGGCGGGGAGCGGTATAATACTCCCGGTGGCCAAGAGAATACCCGCGAGACCCTGTTGCTCTGCCAGAACGACCAGCATGAGGCGATCGATATGATGATCGAGGCGAATGAACGGTTTACGATCCCGCCCTCGACATGGTCGATGTCCGGCCAGCTCGCCCGAAACAATGGCGGCGTGAGGACGGTCGGCTCGTACGGCGATTCGCCCGAACAGGAGGCGTGCGACCACTCTTTCAACATCAGAATAAAATCTGCAAACAGTGCATGCATGCACCATCTCTCCCCCTCGAAAGTGAAAACAATGCACCTCTATTCGTTGGGGAGAATAGTTATTTAACGCGTATAGGACGTGCTCGGACGGCCACGGAAGGCAACATCCCGTGGCCGTACCGGCATGCGTTTCCCGATTCAGGGGCATGGTCCCCGAAACAAACTCATTTACCCAAAAACAACGCGTTAAATAATCAAGAAACAATGCAAAACAATATTGACGAGATGATATATTCCATCTCGAGCGACACCATCGTTGGACGTCGATATAACCCTCTGCTCGGAATTATAATTACCGCGATCGGTGCGGCAATGTTCTTCGTAAACTCTTTCATCGAACCCTTCGCCTCGAACCTCGAAATGCACCAGTGGATGATGATGGGAGCGATATGCGTCCTGGTCGTCGGAGCAACTATGGTGGCATACTGGCTGTTCGGCGACTCGACTCACCCCTACTACAAACCTTCGTCAGAAAAGATGCAGCGGACCGAACTCTCGTTCGACAAGGTCGATCTCAACCGTATCGTGGCGCTGGTCGAGGCCGGAGACTTCAAGTCTCTCGAAGCGATCCCCAGAAGCAACAGCTCGAGCGTGCTGGTGATAATATATGCGACGGACAGCGACAGCGTGGCCGTGGCTCAGGTGCAGGAGTACATCCCGCATGAGTACCATCCGGTGACGGACATCCTGATATTCAAACAGGGAGAGTTTAAATCGTCACAACTGATGAAATAGTGCAATTCTGATTCGATATTTAGCCTGGCCGGCATCTGGTGCCGGTAAGCGTGCGGCGGAGTCAACCGATTTCCGTCGCATGCTGTTTTTTTGCGGAGACGGGTGCGGTGTGGCGGAACGGATGTGGCGCAACGGGTGTGGCGGAATGGTATGTCCGCCAGGCCAATCCTGTAGATCGTATTGTTGTCGGGAGGGGCGGTGCGGGGCCTGACCGATGCTGTACGAAAACAACTTACACTTCAGTCGCGTCTGCCGACGGACCTCGGCCCCTCCGCAAGAAGCGTATCGAGCATGTCGATCCACTCGGAAACCATACGGTCGGGCGAATATTCACGGGCCTTTTCGATGCAGCGGCAGGAGATGCGCTCACGTAGCGAACTGTCGCTCATGAGTCGTTGCAGCGATTCGGTATAGCTGTCGAGGTCGAACGGACGGATGAGTACTCCATTTTCCCAGTTCGGCGCCAGGATATCCGAAATCCCCTCGACACAGTCGAAGGCAATCGGTACGGTGCCGGTCTGTTGAGCCTCGGCAAGCACAAGCGGCCACCCTTCGTAATCCGACGTGAGACAACAGATCGAGGCCGTAGCGTAGTAACGCCAGGGTTCGGTCGTGAATGGGTGAAACTCGACGCGTTGAAGACCTGTGCGTACGGCCATCTCCTGAAGACGCTCTTTGTCGTTGCCCTGACCGACAATCCGAAGCCGCCAGTCGGGAAACCTCGACTCGGTGCGCCGCCAGATCTCAAGCAGCCGGTCGAGGCGTTTGTCTTCGTACGACAGGCGGCCGATGTACAACACCTCGTGCCGTTTGTCGGGAACGTACTCCGCCGGAAGTGGCGGCAGGGCGTTGCGGATGACCCGCAACCGATTCGGACGCCCGAGACCGTATGTCTGTTCGAAACGACGCCGGTAACCTTCGCACAGGACCCCGAATGCATCACAACTGTTGTAGGCCCGAAGGTACTGGGTCTTGATGCGGCGTTCGGTCCGGTGGAGAACACTCTCAAGCAGCCACAGACGAAGACGTTCGTATGGGTTGTGTGCGACGCGCCGCTGGATGGATGAAAATTTGTAGCGGAGTTCCCAGAAGGGGGTGCTGTGTTGGAAATAGACGATGCGGGCCGGTGTATGGAGGCTTATGCGGTTGATGCCGCGCAAAAGCGAACTCAAAACGGCTATCACATCGAAGTGGTGGCGCGAATCGAATTCGAGGACCTTGTCGGCAAAATCGTGTTGGTCTGAAAAGCTGCCGCAGGTCTCGAAACGGATTGACGTCAGCTCCTCGGACGAAAGTCGGCTCTTGTCGACCTCCGTACAGAAGATCCACACTTCGAAACCGCGTCGGTGAAGCATCGTCGCTACAAGCGACGATACACGTTCGGCGCCTCCGAACGGAAAGGGACAGTTGTGTATGAAGGCTATTTTGGGCATGGGTTAAGGTTGGGTTTAAGGTGATATCGGTTGGGAGCTCTTTTCAGTGCAATCTATTCGCTTGTTGCGGGCGTTGGGGCGTGGCGCATATCGGTTTTCGGTCAGGTGTGCGGACTGGTCGCTGTCGGCGCTGTGCTGCGGTTCGAACAGCGTCCCGGCCTTGCCACGGAACCCCGTCCGTGACTGGTCGCTCTATCGGATCCTTGGCGGTTCGGCCATGTAAAGGGCGCTGTCTTCGATAGGAGCGGGTTCGTAGAATCCCTCGCGGAGCAGCCGGAACCCGAAATCCCGGGCTGTCAGCGAATCCCGACCCACCTCTCGCGGCAGATAGTAGGTGACCGTCAGGGAGTCGATCGTGAAGTTCGGATTGCGGAACCCGTCGCCCGTCAGCAGTAGATCGATAACCAGCGAGCGGTCGGACGTGTCGGCCGTGAACGTATGGCTGTATTTGTCGCGTATCGGACGCCGGTAACGTACCGAATAGTAACCCGAACGCTTGTCGTTGCGGTCGAGAAGATAGCCCGCCGTACGGTAATTGGTGTTCTTGTCCGTCGAGTCGATGTAATAGTAATAATCGACCTGGTAATCACCTTCGTGCGCAATAGGGATCTCAAGCCGGGTGTGTAACGTGTCCCGGACTGCACGGACCCGGATGACCGAATCGAAATGTATGACCCGGGCAAAGGTCCGCCGGGCAATGTTGTCAATCGTGTCCAGATCCGCAACTGCTGCATTGAGGCGGTCCGACTCACTCTCAAGCATCTTGATCGACTGCTCGACAACATCCGACAGCCGGGCGCTCTTGCGCTTGGAGAAGTTGTTGATCGTCCGGTGGAGATCCTCGACCGTATAGCCGTATTTCGCAAAAATGGGCTCGTAAACCTGAAGACTGTCTACGCGGATCCCCTCACGCTGGATGTAGGCATTGGTCAGGTAGACGTCGTGGAAGATCATTGCCAGTTCGGAATCCGGAATGACCTTGGGCTTGTCGCACCCCGTGAGGGCGGCCGAAAATAGCGTAACCAGAAGCAAGAATATCCTTTTCATGCCATTGTATCTTGTGCCGTCTCGCCGCGGCGGATCATGCTGTAGACCGTAAGACGTGAGATCACAAACGTAATCGCCGCAAGCGAAACTATTATTGTCAATATGTCTCCAAATCGCATCTCGACCGGATAGGCCTTGACGATGAAGGTCTCGGCCGGAATCTCAACCACGCCGTAACGCTGCTGCAGCCAGCAGATCCCGATGCCCAGAACCAGGCCGACAAGTGCTCCGGCACCGCCGATGAGCATGCCCTCGCCGGTGAAGATCCTGCGGATGAAACCCGTGGGGGCTCCCATCGCCCGAAGGGTCGAGATGTCGTTGCGCTTCTCGATGATGAGCATCGCAAGAGAGCCGACCATCGAAAACGACGCGATGATGAGAACCAGAAGCGAAATGAAAAAAATGCTCCATTTCTCATATTTCATGATGCGGTACATGGTCTGCTGCTGCTCCTCCCGCGTCCGAATATCCATCCTTTCGCCCGTAACGGCCGAAAGTTCCCGCGATACCCGCTCGGGTGAGGCGCCCGGCGAGAGCCGTATGAGCAGCGAAGTGGCCCGATCGGGATAGTTGAACAGCGTACGCGTGAAATCGAGCGAGGTCAGTATGTACCGGCTGTCGGTCTGGCTGTCGAGAGTGTAGATGCCGACCGGCCAGACGCGTCGCGTAGTGTAGGCATTCAGGGGAAGCAGGGTCGAAATGTGACCGCGGCGCGGTGCGTAAAGCCTGATCGGAATATCCAGAACCGGCCGCACTCCAAGATTGTAGGCTATGCCCTGTCCGACTACGGCCTGCTCGATCTGTCCCAACTGCAGGTCGTAGCTCCCTGTGGTGATGCACTCCTCGATCGGCAGGACATCCTGATAGTGGTCGTCGACACCGCGTACCGTTACCACGGCCTGCCGTCCGTTGTACTCCGCCAGTGCACTCTCCTCGAGTATGGCCGACACTGCCGAAACTCCCTCGATCCGCCTCAATGCCGCCGTGTCGAGGTCCGAAACCTCAAACGTCTTGCCCTCGTGCGGCAAAATCTGAAAATCAGCGTCGAAGGCCGTGTACATCCGGTCGACAAGCCCCGAAAAACCGTTGAAAACAGACATCAGGATGATCATCGCCGCAACGGGTATGCCCACGGCTATGACGCTCACACCCGAAATGATGTTGATCACCGAGTGGGACTTGGCCGAAAAGAGATACCGGCGGGAAAAGTGCAGCCACAACATGTCGCGGAGTGTTTGGAAACGTCCCGGTTAATCCTCCTTGAGAAGGTTGTCGATGTTGGCTATGTATTCGAGCGAGTCGTCGAGGAAGAACTGCAGCTCCGGAACATTCTTAACCTGATTGCGGATGCGCGCCCCAAGTGTCTTGCGGATGAACCAGTTGTTGTCCTCAAGTGCTGCCATGACGCGGCGGCTCTCCTCGAACGGGAAAATGCTGAAGTAGATCTTGGCATAATTCAGGTCGGGTGAGACGCGAACCGCCGTGACCGATGCCACAACCCCGTGTACGATCGGTGCCGCCTCCTTCAGAAGTATCTCGGCAATGTCTTTCTGTATCTGCCTGGCCATCTTGGCCTGTCGTGTACTTTCCATAGTAATGTATATGTGTCGTTTATTTCGATTGTTGCGTGTTGATCGGGGCCAGTGTGCTGCCCGTACTGCCCTGCTGCCCATCCTGGGACTCGGCCTTCCGGAACTCCCGCTCGATGGCCTTCAGCCGCCGCTGCTCCCTGAACTGTCGCAGCGGTTCGAAACTCTTGAATTCCTTCTCCTTGCCCAGACGGATGCCGACGCCGAACGTTATGTAGATATTGTCCAGCGGAGACCGAAGAGGGGTGCTCGCAAAGGGATTCTGTCCGGAGTCGTCCGAAGCATTGTCCATGTATTTGTTGCGGTTGCGGAGAATGTCCGAATACCCGAAGTAGTAACGCGCCGAAACATTGAACTCCAGACGCCCTGCAAGGTAGGCGATGCCGCCGCCGCCCGCAAGCCCGTAACCCCAGCGGTTGTCGCGGACCGTCTTGAACGGATAGTTGCCGCCCGTGCCGCTCAGGTCGTTCGTGTAGGTCGACGACATGTTGTAGGAGAAGGTCACCGCAAGGTCTATGAAGGCTCGCAAACGCATGTCGGCAATGTAAAAGTGCGGCTGCCAGACGATCGGCATGATCAGCGAGTTGATGTGGCGAGTGTAGCGCTTCCCCTCCTCCAGCGAGTTGGGCTCGAATGAAAAACCGCGCTGGATGAACTCCAGATCGGCTCCGATAGCCCCGACATATCGTTGGGCCGTGTAGTAACGCCACGTGATGCCGCCCGTATAGCCGCCCCAGATCGAGTGGGTCTCCTGTTTGGGGTAAAAACGCGCCGTAGATGATCCGTAGCCCCCCTTAACGCCGATGACGTGCTGCCCGTAGACCGGCGCTACGGCGAAAACGGTTATTATGAGTGAAAACAGATAGATGATCTTATGTCGGTTCATCGATAAGTCGGATTTAATGGTTAAAATCTGTTGGTCAGGTTGTTGAACGGATTGGTCGCACCGCTCGTGCGCCCCTTCTCCTGCTGCTTGCGCTCCTCTTCGCGCTTCTTGCGCAACTCCTCGTAATACTTGATCAGACGGGCCTCCTCGCGGCTGTCGAGCAACTCGATGAGCGAACGCATGGTGATCGGTGCAAACAACCGGTTCATGTCGGCTTCGATCTCGACGTCCCAGTTCATCTTCGTCGCTATGGCCTCCTCGTTCTTGTCGCTGCGGTAGAACTCCACACGCTCCGGCTGAAGATGCTCCGTCAGGTTGCCCGTATCCCACTTTCCGTTACCGTTGCGGTCCTCTACTATGCGGAGCCGGACCTCGCCCTCCGGAACATAATTGAACGTATGACTGCCGGTGGTGACGCCTGCCTTCTGCTGAAGTACGCTCCGGCCGTCGGCATTGGTCAGCTGAAGAATGTATCGGGAGGTATCGCTCTTCCCCTTTAGGTTGACAATCACCTTCGCAAACTGATCCTGCGCTAACGTGGTCAGATCCTTCGAAATCGTGTCGTTCGTGTGGCCCGCAACGTTGGAGATGGCCCCGGCCGGTATCTTGAGCGAATATTTGCTCCCGTCTTCCCAGTCGGTGTTGAGCCGCCACAGACGCATGTTGCTCGTATCGCGGTCGAAACGTACCTTGACCGGCGTGAGCAACTCATCCTCATCGGTCTTGACCAACGTTACGGATGCCGAGTCAAGCCTGGTCAGCGGGTACTCGAACTCGAGCGTAAGCCCCTGTTCGGGATTGACCTTGTCGGCTCCCTTGATCGTGCAGACAAACGGGTTCGGCTCGGGTTCCGGCGTGTACTCCTCGCCGGCCTCCTCGGCCTTCGCCCGGGCCCGCTCCTCCTTCTTGCGGCGGGCCTCCTGCTCCTTGGTCTCGATAAAGCGCCAGGTCAGTGCCAACTGCTCGGTAGTAGGCTGAAGAGTATTGGTCGTGTCGTGCTTCATATAGACAATGCGCCCGCGGATGGTGTCCGGAAGCTCCTTGTACGGAACGTCGAACCACAACAACAGCGTATCGCGGCCGCGGGTCGGATATTCCAGAATAACCTTCTCGGAGGGAATGCTGTCGAAAATCAACGAGTCGATCTGTGGATTCTCCGCCCCGAAAATCAGTTGGGCCATATTGCTCTTCGGACGTTCGCTCGACGAGAGCAGCTGGCGCCGGAACGTCCCGTCCTTGAACATGCGGAACATCAACTGTGGTTCGCCGCTCCAGTAACGTCGCAATGAATCGTACCAGATCCCGAATTCAGGCATGTCGGCCGGATTGTAGACCGTGTCGATGAACCCTACCAGATCGGTCCCCGGATCGTACATCTGGTTGTCGTTCTTGTCCTGGAAGGCGTAGAGCCGGTAAGCAATCGGCTTGAGGTTCTGGGCCAGGAAGATACCGTTCGTCTCCGCCCGCCCGATAACGTCCGGAGCACGGTTGATCAGCGTGGAATCGGGCCCGTCGATGACCGGAAGAGAATCGGCTATGTAAAAGTAGATATAGCTCTTGTCTACACTGTCGGAGGTCTGGGCATCGGCCGTATAACCCGACATCCACATCGAATCAATGCTGTCGCCCGTCGAAAAAACATACCGGAACGAATGTAGCGTATTGCCTTCGTTGTTGTCGCGGATCGTCGCCCCGAAATCCAAGGCATAGGTCGTATTCTCAAGCAGCGTGTCGGTGATGTTGATCAGTACGCCGCGCCCTCGGATCGACAGCGTCGGCTTGGTCTTCATCCGCGGTGAGGTGAAAAACTCTTTGTGCTGGTCCTTCAACTGTACATATTCGTTGAACTCGATGTAGACCCGCTTCTGGTTGAAATTGGTCTGGTAGTTCCCCGGTGTCATGACCGTAATAACCGGCGGAAGAGTATCCCGTGGACCTCCCTGGGGCGTCATGGTGTTGGCGCACCGTACGAACATCGATACCAATACCGCCGTGAGCGCTCCGCAGAGAAACAGCCGACGGATAATCGATTGCCAATGTCTATTGTCGCGTATCATTCGCTTTGCTTGTGATCGTTAATTTTGTTGTGCCGGTACGGCCGTGTCTCCATCTCCCGAAGTGCCGCCGTCAGACGGCTCTCCATCTTCCGTAGTGTCGTCAGGCGTTTCACCTTCGGTCGTGCCATCACCAGTTTCTTCCCCGGGCTCTTCGGCCGGCGGCGTATAGAACTGGTTGACCATCCGCCACTCGTTCTCGATGTAGTATGATGCCGCCTGCCACGGCCGGAAGGTCACACTGACATACAGGTCGCTCACATTGGGAACCACCTCGGTCATCCGCCATGCGTAAACCCTGTTGGCACGGTCTACGACTACGATGATCGCCGGCGACGAGGTCAGCGTCAGAACAAGCCGCCCGTCATCGTTACGCTCCTCGGTCGAGAGCGAGAAACCGGCGGTCGTCGAACTGCTCTGTTTCGAGGTGATGATGCCCGCAAGTGCATCCTCGTAGGAGGATACGGTCCAATGGGTCGAATCGGCATAGAACGCATAGGCGATAACATCATCCGCAATGACCGTCTCCCCGCCCGATTCGGCCTGAAGGTAGGGCATGAGAGTGTAGTTGCATTCGGTCTTCACATCCTTGAAGCACCCGTGCAACAACAGAAACGGCGCAAAAAACACCGCAAGTCTCAATATGCAGGACGGCCTATTCGTTCTCATTGCCTATAACTTCGCTTTCGCGTTTCGACAGCAGCTCGGCACGCAACTCCTCGACCGTTTTTCCCAATACCGGATGGCGTTTGTTCTTCATCAGCTCGCACAGTGGTGCCAACACAAAATCCCGCTCCTGAAGCAGCGGATGGGGAATGGTCAGCCGTGGCGATTCGATGATCAGGTCGTCGTAGAAGAGTATGTCGATGTCGATCATGCGGGACGAATAGGGAGCTCCGCTCTGCTCCTTAAGGCGGCGCTCCTCCTCGCGATCACGACCCAACTCCTTCTCGATGGCCTGTACCTCATCCAGAAGCTCGTCCGGCGACAACTCGGTGTCGACCTCGAGTACCTGATTCGAAAAACGCTCCTGGGCCGTGAATCCCCACGGCTGGCTCTTGTAGCGGTGCGAACACCGTAAAACGATCCCTACACGGTCGTTGATCAGGCGCTGGGCCTGCTGAAGACGGCTCTTGACATCTCCAAGATTGCCGCCCGTGATTAAGACTGCTCGTGCCATAACTCTATATCTTTACTATCAATTTGCTCATGATCAATACAAAATGGGTCATTACGATCAGCGAGTTGCCGTTCTGGACGATCTGGCTGCGGGCCCGCTCTGTCTCTATAACGAGCCGCTCGATGTTGTGATTGCCTACAAATGGCGAAAAGTTGCGGCAAAACGTCGCCTCATCTCCCCACAGGTAACTGATCCCGGACATCCCCGCATGAAGCAGATAACTCTCCCGCAGAAGCCGAAGCATGTCGCTGAAAAATCCGATCTGACGCTCGCGGGTCAGGGCCGAAAAACTCTCAGCCCACTCCATCAATTCGATGATGCGGTTGCTGTAACTCAGACGCATCAGCGAACAGAACATCTCGAAGTTCGCCGCCGAGGTCTCGTCGTTGCCCGATGCCAACCGCCGTGCCTCGATCAGGTTCCCCTCCGAAAGTCGGGCGAGAATACGCGCCCGATCCTCATCGCAGCCTGTCTCTTCCATCAGTTTGCGGCTCAGATCCTCGATGCCGATGCGCGGAACGGGTATCTCCTGCGTGCGCGAAACGATCGTCGGCAACAACAACCCCGGTTGCCGGCTTACAAGCAGAAAGAGGGTCTTGTCCCACGGCTCCTCGAGTATCTTGAGAAGCGAGTTCGACGCTTCGGTAACCATCGTCTCCGGCTGCCAGATCAGAACGATCTTGTATTCCGACGAAAAACTCTTGTACGACAGTTTCCGAACCATTTCGTTGGCATTCGGCAGCGAAATGATCGCCTTGAGCGTCTTCCCAAGGTCGAGACGTTCGTTCCACATCGTCTCGTTGAAGTAGCCGCCCGTCTGCAATACCTGCTCCCGCCATGCCGGCAGAAAATCGTCGCTCAGAATCTTGTCGCCCGATTTCTTCCCCTGCCGGTTGACCGGAAACAGAAAATGAAGATCCGGATGTGCCAAGGCTCCGATCTGGACACAGTCCGGACATTCGCCGCACGAATCCCCGTCGTGGCGGTGCCGGCAGTTGATGTATTGCGCGTAGGCCAGCGCAAGCGCCAGAGTCCCGCTCCCGTACTCTCCCGTGAAGAGCTGGGCATGGCTCACGCGACCGGCATCGACCGACTGCGTCAGATGCCGTTTCAAATCCTCCTGTCCTGTAATGTCCGCAAAACGCATTTTACTCCTTATTTTTCATACGCCGGAAGGTCTGCACCCCGGCAATCGTCAGCAAACCCGCGAAAACCACCGCGAGGATCACGGTCCGCGCCGTGCCGCGCTCCAGCTGGAGCGCCCCGGCCCCGCAGAGGAAAAGCGCGAAACTGGCGCCCATCACGGCGATTTTTCCGGTCGTCTTCTTCATGTTCAGTCTATTTTCGAACCGCTTCGGCCCGGATGATCCGCACGTCCTCCAGCGGCCGGTCGGCCGAATCGGTCGCCACGCCCTGAATGGCCTCCACGATCTCAAGCCCCTCGGTCACACGGCCGAAAACGGTGTACTGTCCGTCGAGGAACGGCGTGCCGCCGGTGGTTTCATAGATCGTCCGCAGGGAATCGGGGATCACGATCTCCCCGTTCGTCGCAGCGGTCACGCTCTGCTGAATCCGGTCGAGCGTCGCGCCGTCGAAGGGCTTGCCCCAGACGATGTAGAACTGGCTGCCGGAGGATTTCCGTTCGGGGTTCACCT
>URTU01000005.1 GCA_900550925.1 uncultured Alistipes sp.
TTGGAATAGCCTTTCTTCTCGAATTGCTGCCTGGCAATCGTCAATATCCGACCCCGTATGTCCTCTTTCAGCACTTGCATTTATAATGAACAATGTTTCTGATTTTGTTTCTGCAAATGTACGGGGCTTAAATTTATCCGGCAATACCTATTTTTAGAGATTTTACAATATCCAATATATACTTTGGACTTTATTTTATGTAAGCATAAATAAGAAGTAGAATAGTGTAAAATATAAAAAAGGACATCATAATTTTCGTCCAAAAACTTGATAGCCAAATACCTTCATTCTTTTGAAGGTGTTTGGCTAACTTTTTACTATGTTCCTCCAAGAGTTTTTTCTCTGTCTTGATGTGATTGGCAGAACATTGGTTCACCTTAGCAAGTTTACTGTTATCAACCTTAGCACGGATGACGGTGTTTCGTTCCGCCTTGACAATGGCGTTGCTGATACCGTCCACAATGTTGTCGGCACTTTCCTTGGCTGCTTCCAGAGCCTTGAAAGCCGCCCGTTCCCGTTGGACGGTGTGCTTTAGGCTGCCGTGTATGCCGTGCAGTTCTTCTTTCAAGGCTTGGATTTCATTCAGCAGATTGCGAAGTCCAACTATTTGACAGTTGACTTCTTGAAGCAGTCCGTCAAGCTCCTGCATATCCTGTTTCAACTCCTCTTCGGGTGTATAATTGGCAAGCCGCTCACGCAGGGCGGCGGTATCGGGTTGTTTCATATCCTCTGTTGTTTATTGGGTTTGTCATTTGCGTTTCATTCCTGATTTCTTCTGTGTGCCGAGCCTATGCGAAGCCTCACGCGCACAACGGCGGGCAAACTCTATCTCGTCCTCCTCCGGGTCGCGTCCCCATTTGAGGTCTTACTGCGAGCCGCCTCCACCGCCGCCGGATGTCATCTCGTAGGGTGACGCTATAAGGGTGAAGTAAGCCATCGCCAAGTTCTGCAAGTCCTGCCAGTTGGTAAGTTCTTGGTAGTCGAACTCGTTGTTGAAGAAGTCAAGCACCTTGTCGGGCAGATAGCGTTTGTAGGTTTTTCCGTCATGTTCAAACTCCGTGGGCTGGCGGTTCGGCTTATAGTCCGTGTAGTCCTCGTAAACCGAGTTGTTTCGCAGTACCAATGGCTGTGGCTTTTGTCGGGCTTCATTAGGAACGGATGGCTTCGGTGTTGCTGTGGCGGTCGGTTTGGATGTTGGGCTTGCTTGTTTTGCTTTCTGTCTGTCCTGTTCGGGATACAGCTTCTCCCATGTCTGCTTGATGCGTGATGCAGTCAGGTTGCGCCCCTTACCAAGTTCCGATGCCTTAAACCTTGTGTTGCCCTTGCAAAGCACATAGCCGCGTATCACATCCTTCTTGTCCTTGCGCAAGTACAAATCGTATCCTTTGGCGGCAAGCAGTTCCTTGTAACCGTCCCATGACCATTCGTCAAGCTTACGCAAGGCTTCCATGCAGTCGGCACTGACTTGTGGGATGTTCGCCTCGTGTATGTGCATGGCGGTAGTCCAGCCCCTTTGCCGTGCGACCTTTTCAGCTGCCCGTTGTGCCCGTAAGTGGATGGCGTGGTCGTTGTTGATGTTCCCGTCCTCGTCCACCCGGCAGACAATGGCATGGAGGTGCGGTATGCCGCTCTTGGATTCCTCGTGCAACCAGACGCTGGACTTGCTGCCCGATACGTTGGTGCGTGGGGAAACAACATTGCCGTCCTTGTCCCGGATTTCCTGCTCGTCGAAAGCCGCCGCGAAGTCGTACCACAGTTGCCGCCAGTCATCCAAGGTGAAGTCTTCGGTATGTTCCATCGCCGGGCTAATCTCCATGCGGATGACATTGTTCTTGATGTTTGCGTGGTTCATGGTAGCGAACTTCATTTCCGTCCATATTCCCGTAGCGTCCATGCCCTGCGGCATGAAGTTGTCGCAGATGCGCGTTATCTTTTCGGGATGTTTCTTGTTCCTCGATTCGCCCGATACATAGAGCATCGCCCTTATGCCGTGGGCTACCGCCTTTGCGTTGGCTATCATGCGCCGTCCTCCTTAGCTTCTTGGTTTGTTGTCCCTGCCGGATAGCTGTTCGCCGTCTGCGTGGACTGCAGGAAGTCGGCGACATGGTTCGTGACATGGGCCACTTTCTCGTACCATTCAAGCATGGTCTCTTCGTGCCGGAAAAGGCGTAGCTTCTCGTTGTCGGTCAGTCCGTGCAGGGCGTTGGCGAAGTTCACCATGTCCGTGCGGCAGGCCGCAAGCTGACGCAAACCGTCCAGTTCCCTGTCGGAAAGCCTTTGCCGTGGCTTGTAGCCGAGTACCCTTGCCCGGATGAAATCACTGCGTGTCATGCCGCACCGGCTAGCGGTCTCTTTGATTTGCGAAAGCTCCTGTTCCGTGACCTTGGTGACAACCACCTTGTCGCGCCTTATAACGAGCTTCTTTTGCTCATGCTCCTGACTGGAGGTATCTTCGTATTCCATATATAACAGATGTCTTTGAAAAGTCGTGAAACGGTTTCTAAAAGAGGGATGATGCGAGCCTGCGAGCGGCAAGGACAACAGTCTGCCGGACTGTTGCGAGGGCGTCGTGGTATTACTGTCCGAAGACGGTAATACCTCGGCATACCTCGCAACTCAACGCTGACGTTCCATGTCAATCCATCCGTCCGCTTGCCACAGCCAAAACAGACTGGTGCCAGTGGAGTGCCGGATAATTGAACAAAGGAAAATGTTTTTTGCATCCTGTTTCTGTCAGCTTTTATTCTTCCCTCTGTTTCCTGAATGAAGGGTTGTCGAATACAATCTTGTCCACCATCTCGTTCAGCCTGTCAGCAATCCTGTCGCCGTATAACTTGCGTATCTGCTGCGGTACGAGGTTGGTGGTTATGAACGAGAATCCACACTTTCCTTTTTTTACATGACGGCCATATCGGAGTTGGATGGCATGAGCCATGATGTGATGGATCCGGATGACAAAACCCATGATGACAACAGATATCTCATACTGATTCTTGTCGGGATATTTATACTGTTTATCGGGGCTGTGCGGCCATCGCTGACCCTGCTCGTGCATGACTTCGAAAACAATGATACGGGAGCGCTCCAGTGTGTCGATACGACAGCCTCTGGTGTTGTATCGGATACTACGGCATCGGGCGCGTTGAAAAATCCATAAGAGAGGTCCCGAACCTTTTCAGTCATGTCATATAAACCGACAAAGCTTGATAATCAGATGATTATCAAGCTTTGTCATTTGTCGGGATGACTGGATTCGAACCAGCGACAACACGCCCCCCAGACGTGTACTCTAACCGGGCTGAGCTACATCCCGAACTTTTCGGAGCACAAAATTACTAACTTTTTTGATAAGAGCAAAAAAAATGAACTTTTTTCATCGAAGTTTGTTGGAATGTTGTGCCGAAACCGGGTCGCGAAGGGTTTGGAACAGGAGTGCAGGGCCGAAAGATGAGGCATGTATTTTGTAGCCGGGTTATGGATTTGCGGGCTTGGGTGACATGCCGGACCCGGACGTCTGCAGCGTATGCCTTCGGAGGATGCCGGTGTGCGGACATCGGCGGCCTCCTGAATAGAGCGGTAACCCGGCGGTTCGGTATGTATTGCTAAGTTATTGGCCCTGTGGCGTGGACGCCAGAGAATATATGTATATGCTATAGGGTTTGCTTATGACGATATAAAAAAATATAAACGTATTTTTGCTGTTTTTTATGTATATCATGCATTTGAATTGAGTATCTTTGCAACGTAGAAAAAGAGACAGAAAAACGTATAACAAATAAAAATCTTAAAGCCATGTTAAGTCAGAAATTGCAAGACGCTATCAATGCGCAGATCAATGCCGAATTCTGGTCGGCTTATCTTTACCTGTCGATGTCGATGGATGCCGCTTCTCAGGGCCTGAAAGGTATCTCCAACTGGTTTGCCATCC
The DNA here is from genome assembly GCA_900550925.1 of uncultured Alistipes sp. Classification (GTDB taxonomy): domain Bacteria; phylum Bacteroidota; class Bacteroidia; order Bacteroidales; family Rikenellaceae; genus Alistipes. Next base: position 3,929 of record URTU01000005.1, read on the forward strand.
AGTTCAAGGAGGAGCAGGACCACGCTCAGATCCTGATCAATTATCTGAACTCGCGTAACAGCCGTGTTGTGCTGGCTCCGATCGCGAAGGTTCAGACCGAGTGGGCAACGCCGCTGGCAATGTATGAGGATACGCTCGCTCACGAAAAGCAGGTGACCGAGATGATCAACAAACTGTTCCAGCTGGCCGATGACGAGAAGGATATCGCCACGAAGAACATGCTCGTATGGTTTGTCGACGAGCAGGTTGAGGAAGAGGAGAATGCTCGTGAGATTATCGATCAGCTGAAGATGGTCGAAGGTAACAAGTTCGGCTTGTATATGATCGACAAGGAGCTGGGTGCCAGAACCTACAGTGTAGCTGCACCGCTGGCTTCGAACGAGTAACAACTCACAGCGCGGATTAGGTATCTGCGCTTATGATTGGCAAAGCCCGCCTCCTCGAGGAGACGGGCTTTACTGTTTTTACTGTCATATGCTCGGGTGCTGTACCGACAGTGCTGTCCGTGGAGCGCAGGTTATTCCCGGTACCGGTATGTGTCAGACCGTTTTACTGTAGTGCGGGGATGTGACCGGCGAGAAATTATTTTTCGGTAGGCAGCCGCAGTGTGAAGGCCTCTTTGCCCGACGGATAGCGATAGACGTACTCGAATGTGAGCGGATCGGAGTGCGAGACGGATATCCGTCTCTTTGCGAAACGTTCATTCAGTTCGGAGTCGAGCTGGTTGATCAACTCTTTCCGGGCCTGTGCCGAAAGCTCGTTCTGCTTGAGCGTGTAGAAGAAGCGTATGGTGTGGTTGCCGGCATACTCGGCCGAGTCGACCGCAATATCATCGCCGTTGCTGACCGATGCCAGTTCGGAATTCAGCCGCTCGACGGCGCGGCGGTATTTCGTATCCGTGGAGGGCAGCCTGAGCTGATCGGAGTGATTGGATATTATGCATCCGGCCATTATTCCGATGATTGCCACCAGCAACAGCGGTCGGATGATCTTTTTCAGTTCTGACATCTGGCGCTGTTTAGAATGGCATGTCGTCTACCGTACCTGCATTCTGACCGGCCGGTTCGAAAGGTTCGTTGCCGTCGAGCGGAGGCAGGTCGGGAATCGGGGCCGAAGCGGTCGATTCCGGAGTTATCTTCTGTACCTTCCATGCCTTGACATCGGTATACCAGCGGCCGTTGTATTCGCGCGACTCGATGTTGATCGATACCAGAGCGCGGTCGCCCTCCCTGAGAGATTCGGCATAGGAGGTCTTGTCGCCGAAGAACGAAACGCATACCTTGCGTGAAAATTCACTCGGCATTTCGAATATTACCGACATTTTGGTCCATTCGCCGCGTGCGCCCGTACCGTGTTGTTTGGGCAGTATCTTGTAGACTATTCCTTCGAATTCCATGGTTTTATCAGATTATTTTTCCTCGATGGTTATGCTCAGGATGGTATCGCCGGCACGGATGTCGTCGATAATGTCAAGACCCTCCACGACGCGTCCGAATGCCGTATGAACGCCGTCGAGATGTTTGGTTGTTTCGCGGTTGAGGCAGATGAAGAACTGACAGCTTCCGGTATCCTTTCCGCGATGGGCCATCGACATTACGCCACGGTCATGATATTGGCGCGGGGCGGATGTTTCGCAGGGGATTGTATATCCGGCATCGCCGGTACCGTCGCCGAAGGGGCAGCCGCCCTGGATGACGAAATCGGGAATTACGCGATGGAATGTCAGCCCGTCGTAAAATCCGGCTGAAGCCAGTTTGCAGAAGTTGGCTACCGTAATCGGGGTCTCATGTTCATAGAGTTCGGCTTTCATGTCGCCTTTTTCGGTGCGGATGACAGCGTATTTCATATATTCTTGCCTGAATGTTTTGACATGCAAAAATAGGAATTTTAATCGGATTTTGCACGTCTTGACGAACGAAAGATTCCCGTTGTCCGACCTTCAATGCGTCGGTTGTCGAGGTTGTGTGTCTCGATCGGGTGTCTGTGTGAGGACGTATTAGAGCAGTCCCGCCTGGAGGAAACTGAACTCTTCGTCGCGTGCGATGATGATATGGTCGAGCAGTTGAATGTCGAACAGCGCGGCGGCCTCCTTGATGCGGGCGGTTATCGTACGGTCGTTGTCGCTTGGCTGTGCAGTGCCCGAAGGGTGGTTGTGTACGATGATGATACGGGTGGCGAGCAGTTCCAGGGCCCGTTTGACCACGAGCCGTTGATCCATGACCGTTTCGCGGACACCTCCCTGGCCGATCCGGCAGCGGTCGATGATACGGTTCGAGGCGGTGAGATATACTGCCCAGCTCTCTTCGTGGCGCAGGTTTCCGAGTATTGGGGTGAAGATGCGGCGAATGTCGTCGCTCGATTCGACGGTCCGGATCGAATCGGCTTCGGCCGAACGGAGGCGTTGTCCGAATTCGGTTGCTGCGGCGATCCGTTCGGCACGTTTCAGTCCGAGTCCCGCGACCATTCGCAGCCGGGCCGTCTCTTCACGGCTGATCTCCGACAGTGTCGGGTAGCGCTCCAGAAGGCTGCGTGCACTATCCGCCGCCGCAGGCGACGAGGTATCCTCGCCCATGACAACGGCCAGCAGTTCGGCATCGTCGAGCGATGCAACGCCGCGTGTTGCGATCTTGTCGCGTATGGTCAGTCCGTCGCCGTCAGCCATTTTCCGGAGTGTGAAAATATCAGTTATTCTGAGGAATATTTGTCGACATATTCGAGCAGCTGGTCCCCGAACTCATTGTCCGACATTATCTGCCAGACCGATCCGGCAGCATTCTGTTCGGCCTCTTTCTTCGAGTCGCCCGAACCCTGGCCGACATCTATGCCGTCGATCACGACCGTCGATACGAAGACCGGATGGCTTTCGGAATAGTTGCTGGCAGGCGTGGTGCGGAACGAGATGCTCTGGCGGTTCTTCTGGCACCACTCGATCAGCCGGCTCTTGAAGTCGCACTCTTCGGTCGCCACCTCGTCGAGATCGATGTTGTGCCCGATCAGGTCGTTTATCACGAGCCGGTTTACGAGGTTGTAGCCCTTGTCGAGGTATATGGCACCGATCATCGCCTCGAGGGCATCACCGAAAATGTGTTTCTGAGACAGCTGGCCGTTGGAATGCGATACCACATGCTTGTCCAGACCGATTCGGACAGCCAGCTGGTTGAGCGAATGCCGGCTGACGATCTTTGCACGCAACTGTGTCAGAGCCCCCTCCGATGCATCGGGATACTCGATGAAGAGATAGTCCGAGACAATGGATTCGAGAATCGCATCGCCGAGAAATTCGAGCCGTTCGTTGTTCAGCTGCCTGCCGTCGTCCAGAAACAAAGAAGCTGACTTGTGAATCAAAGCCAGCTTGTAAAGCTCGATATTTTCGGGACAGATTCCGAAAATATCGTCTATAACGGAGTAGTATTCGCGATCGGGGCCGAAACGCTTTTTCCAAAAACGCCTAATCAGATCGAACACGGCAAAAAGTTTTTTAACGAACCTTGCCGAAAATGACCGTCGAGTTGTGCCCGCCGAATCCGAACGTATTGCTCATGGCGTAGTTTACGTTTCGTTTCTGTGCGGTGTTCAACGTGAGGTTGAGTTTTGGATCGATCGCGGGATCGAGCTCCTCGCAGTTGATAGTCGGAGCGATGACACCGTTGTCGATAGCCATTATGCAGGCGAGGGCCTCGACAGCACCGGTAGCGCCCAGCAGGTGACCGGTCATAGATTTTGTCGACGAGATGTTGAGGTCGTAGATCGCATCTCCGAATACGGCTGCAATGCCCTTCAATTCAGCGGTATCGCCGAGCGGAGTGGATGTTCCGTGCACGTTGATGTAATCGATGTCCGAAGGCTTGATGCCTCCGTCCTTCAAAGCGTCTCTCATCGACTTCATAGCGCCGACACCTTCGGGGTGCGGTGCGGTGAAGTGGTGAGCATCGGCACTCAAGCCACCGCCTACGACTTCGGCATAGATCTTGGCTCCGCGGGCCTTGGCGTGTTCGTACTCCTCGAAGATAAGAGCACCGGCGCCTTCGCCGATTACGAAACCGTCACGATTGACGTCGAAGGGACGCGAAGCGGTTTTTGGGTCGTCGTTACGGGTCGAGATGGCCTTCATCGAGCTGAAACCGCCTACGCCGGGTTCATTTACAGCAGCTTCCGATCCTCCGGTGACGATAATATCGGCCTTTCCGAGGCGGATATAGTTGAGCGCATCGATCATTGCGTGGTTCGATGATGCGCAAGCCGATACGGTGCAGTAGTTAGGTCCCATGAATCCGTATTTGATGGCGATGTGACCGGCTGCGATATCGGCAATCATTTTAGGGATAAAGAAAGGGCTGAATCGAGGAGTATAACCTCCTTCGACAAAGCCCTTAACTTCCTGGAAGAATGTTTCCAGACCTCCGATACCCGAAGCCCAGATAACGCCAACCATCTCCTTGTCGATGCTGTCGAGATCGATCTTGGCATCTTCGACGGCCTGTTTTGCCGCGATGAGCGCGAATTGCGTATAGAGGTCGTAGAGACGGATTTCTTTACGGTCGAAATATTGGGCGGGATCGTAATTTTTTACTTCGCACGCAAACGTCGTTTTAAACTTTTCCGCGTTGAATCGAGTAATTGGGGCGGCACCGCTGACGCCATTCTCAAGATTTGAGAAAAACTCTTCAATGTTGTGACCCAGAGGGTTAATGGTTCCTATACCTGTAACAACTACTCTTCTTCCTGACATAATTTTTGGTTTAAGGTTGAATGACTTTAATACGCAGTCTGCGATGCGGGTGAATGTTTCGAGAGATCAGAATTATTTCTTCTTAGCTTCGATGTACGAGATAGCGTCGCCGACTGTGGTGATCTTCTCAGCGTCTTCGTCGGGGATCTGAATGTCGAATGCCTTCTCGAACTCCATGATCAGCTCAACGGTATCGAGCGAGTCAGCGCCGAGGTGGTTGGTGAAACTTGCTTCGGGAACTACTTCAGACTCTTTTACGCCAAGTTTATCCACGATAATCTCAACTACTTTAGATGCAACTTCTGACATAATTTTCAAATTTTTGGTTAAACAATATTTAGCTGTTAAATTTACAAAATTCACTTCATAATTTTGCGCAAAAGTAACACTTTTTTTATTACTTTTGGCAAATCAACGGAATTTTTTGTTGATTGGTCGGATTTTTTATGGACAATCACTTGAGTATTAAGAATATCGCAATATTCGCCTCGGGGGCAGGGTCGAATATGCTGAATATTGCCCGTTATTTTGCCGGTTCGCCCGTGATTCGGGTGCGGCTGGTGGTGTCGTCGAATCCGCGGGCCGGGGTGCTGGCACATGCCGCCGAGTGCGGTATCGAGGCGATCGTGACCTCGCGCGAGGAGTTGAACGACCCGCACGGGCTGGCCGACATCCTGGCAAGTCGAGATATTGATTATATAGTATTGGCGGGATGGCTGTGGCTGCTGCCTGCGCACATTGTCGAGGCATATCGGGGGCGGATCGTGAATATACATCCGTCGCTGCTGCCGGCTTTCGGCGGGCGCGGAATGTACGGACACCATGTCCACGAGGCGGTGATTGCGGCCGGTTGCCGCCGCAGCGGAATAACAATCCATCAGGTCGACGAACACTATGACAACGGGTCGGTCATTGCGCAGTACGAGTGCGAGGTGACGCCCGAGGATACTCCGCAGAGTCTCGAGGCCAGGATCCACCGGCTCGAACATGAATATTACCCGCCGACGATCGAACGTTTTATAACGGGACGCTCCTGAGGCCGATTGTGAAATCCAAAAACAGATGATATACAATGAATGACATGCGACTTTTGTTGATCAGCAACTCGACCAATGCCGGCGAGCCGTATCTGCAGTATCCGATGCCGCAGATAGCCGATTTTCTGCGCGGGGTGCGCGAGGTTGCTTTCGTGCCCTATGCTGCCGTGACGTTTTCGTACGATGAGTACGAGGCTAAGGTTCAGCGCCGCTTCGACGAACTTGGAATCAGGGTATCGTCGGTGCATCAGGCCCGGAACCCCCGTCAGGCGATCCTGAAGGCCGAGGCGATATGTGTCGGCGGGGGCAATACGTTTGCTCTGGCGCGGATGATGCAGCGGCAGGGACTGATGACGGCCATCCGCGGCCGGATAGCCAAGGGAATCCCATATGTGGGCTGGAGTGCCGGCAGCAATGTGGCCTGCCCGACGATCTGCACGACCAACGACATGCCCATCGTGCAGCCGGAATCATTTTCGGCAATCGGGGCGGTTCGTTTCCAGATCAACCCGCACTATCTCGATGCCAATCCCGAGGGTCACGCCGGGGAGACACGCGAGCAGCGCATCCTCGAATATATCGAGGCCAATCCGCGCCGGTATGTTGTCGGACTGCGCGAGGGGTGCATGCTGCGTATCGAAGGTGGACGCATGGAGTTGATCGGCAGCCGTCCGATGCGGCTGTTCAAGCACGGCCGTGCGACGGTCGAGCTCAATCCTGGCGACGACCTGTCACTGCTGATGTAGGCCGGCCGTTAGCCACCCAGGGGCGAAGGCTGATGTGTGTGGGGGGGGGAAAAAAACTATATAAAATGGATTTTTGAAGCAGCTGTGTGACGCGGCCGATCGGTGCGTCGGGGCTGTGTGAACATAATAAGCTATATGTACGAAGTATTGTATAAAAAGGAGCTGGCTGCCGGTATATGGGAGATGCATATTGCGGCTCCGCGTGTGGCCCGGGCAGCACTGCCCGGACAGTTCGTCATCGTGCGGGCCGACAGCCATGGCGAGCGTATCCCGTTGACGGTGGCCGATTACGATGCTGAAGCCGGATGGGTCTCTATCGTTACACAGACGATCGGTGTCTCGACGCGCAAGATCTGCGCAAAGGAGGTCGGCGAGTCGCTGGCCGATTTTGCAGGACCGCTGGGCCGTCCGTCGGAGTTCGTCTCGGAGGATCCGGAGACGTTGCGCCGGAAACGTTTCCTGTTTGTTGCGGGCGGTGTCGGCACGGCACCGGTCTATCCGCAGGTGAGGTGGCTTAGGGAGCACGGCGTGCGGGCCGATGTCATAATCGGTGCCAAAACACGCAACATGCTGATCTTTACCGAACGGATGGCTGCGGTGGCGGATCATCTCTATATCGCCACGGATGACGGAAGCGAAGGCTTCAAGGGCATGGTTACGGGCATGATCGACGAACTGATTGCCAATCGCGGCGAGCATTACGACGTTGTGGTGGCGATCGGGCCGATGATCATGATGAAGTTCGTGGCGCTGACCACGCTCAAGTATTCGTTGAAGACCATCGTGAGCCTGAATGCGCTGATGGTCGACGGTACGGGCATGTGCGGAGCGTGCCGTGTCACGGTCGGGGGGCGCACGCGGTTCACGTGTGTCGACGGGCCGGAGTTCGACGGACATGAGGTTGACTTCGACGAGGCTATGCGCCGCCAGGGTATGTACCGCAGCTTCGAGGAGCGTGCCAATGCCATTGCGGCCGAGCGCGCAGCGGGTCACAAGTGCCGTATCGGGCTGGACAAGTAATGGCTGTGGATTGAGGATAGTAAATAAGTATGGGTTGCGGAGTTTCGGGCTCTTCAACACGATCGAAAAAAGATTTTGAACGATGCCTAACAAAATACCACGCGTGCCGGTTCGCGAACAGAAACCGGAGGTCCGTGCGACCAATTTCGAAGAGGTCTGCTACGGTTACGACCTGGCCGAGGCGAAACTTGAAGCCTCGCGCTGCCTGCACTGTAAGAATCCGCGTTGTGTGGCGCACTGCCCCGTGTCGATTTCGATACCGGAGTTTATCGCCCATGTGGCGGCGGGCGAACTGCAGAGTGCTGCCGATACCATTTCGCGCGACAGTTCGCTGCCGAGCATCTGCGGGCGTGTATGCCCGCAGGAGACGCAGTGCGAGGGTGCCTGCATCCTGGGAATCAAGGGCGAGCCGGTAGCTATCGGCAAATTGGAACGGTTCGTGGGCGACTGGAATATCGCCGAAGGACGTCGCGACGAGCAGCGTCCCGAACCCAACGGTCACAGTGTCGCGATTATCGGCAGCGGCCCGTCGGGACTGGCGTGTGCCGGTGACCTGGCCAAGATGGGGTATCGGGTGCATGTCTTCGAGGCGCTGCACAAGGTGGGCGGCGTGCTGGTTTACGGCATTCCCGAATTCCGCCTCCCGAAGGATCGTATCGTCGAATGCGAGATCGATTCGCTGCGCCGGATGGGTGTCGAGTTCGAGACCGACGCAATTGCCGGACGGACATTCACGATCGACTCGCTGCTCGACAGCGAGGGCTTCGATGCGGTATTTGTCGGTTCCGGGGCCGGCCTGCCGCGGTTCATGGGCATCCCGGGCGAGAATCTGAACGGAGTGGTTTCGGCCAACGAATTCCTTACCCGAACAAACCTGATGCACGCCTACGATGAGACTTACGATACGCCGATCTTTGTCGGCCGCCGTACGGTTGTTGTGGGCGGCGGCAACGTTGCGATGGATGCGGTGCGTACGGCCAAACGTCTTGGGGCCGAGGCGACGATCGTCTACCGCCGTTCGGAGATCGAGTTGCCGGCGCGTCGCGAGGAGGTCCATCATGCCAAGGAGGAGGGTATAGCCTTCCGCATGCTGACCAATCCCGTGGAGATACTCTCCGACGAGAAGGGCTGGGTACGGGCATTGCGGTGCGTCGAGATGGAGTTGGGAGAACCGGATGAGTCGGGACGTCGCTCGCCGGTGCCGAAGGCCGGTTCGGAGTTCGAGATCGAGTGCGAGGAGGTGATCATGGCGCTGGGAACCTCACCCAATCCGTTGATTGCCTCGACGACCGAGGGTTTGGAGACCAACCGCCGCGGATGTATCGTTGCCGACGATATGGGGCGCACCACGCGTGAAGGGGTCTTTGCTGGCGGCGATGCCGTAACGGGCGCTGCAACGGTTATTCTGGCGATGGGTGCCGGCCGCAAGGCTGCCCGGGCCATAGATGAATATGTCCGCAAGAAGTACGGCCGCGAGTAGTCGGTCGGAACTGCATAAACCAAACGGAGCCGGATCTTACACGAAAGATCCGGCTCCGTTTGTATTCAGGCCATGCCTGCAGCCATCGCGGGATTTGTTTTTAGTTTTTCATCTCCCCACCCCTCCCATGGCTTCTCTGGTTTAGAGCTTTTGGACGGGCGTTCATCCCTGGGCCTGCGTTTCGCATGGTTTGTTCCTCCCTATTTGCCCCTCTTGACCTCGCCTGCCTTCTCGCGGCCGTCGGCCGGCACGTGAGTGTGGGACGCAGAGGCAGGTCGGAGGAAGGTTACAGTGCGCGCTCGAGAATGCGGCGTGCAACTTCGCCCGTAATGTTCTGCTTCTCGCCGAGTTTTGTGCCGCGCTGCTCGAAACGGCGGGCGATTTCGTCGATCGTCTCGCGTCCGATCTTCTCCTCCGAAAGGTGGGTGGTGAGCCCCAGCGAACGGAAGAACTCCTCGGTGGCGCGGATCGTGCGGTCGATACCCGTATTGCGGTCAGCTTCTCTGATTCCGAATACGCGTTCGCCGAGTTGGAGGATCTTGTCGCCCTTCTGCTCGCGCATCACGTCCATCAGCGCCGGAAGTACGATTACGAGCGTATGTCCGTGCGTCAGGCCGTGGAGCGCAGTCAGCTCGTGCCCGATCATGTGGGTAGCCCAGTCCTGCTTGACGCCCATTGCGATGAAACCGTTGAGGGCCATCGTGGCCGAGAGCATGTAGGTGGACATGTTGTCGTAGTTGTGCTGGTCGGCCCGCACCTTCGGGGCAACCTCGACCAGAGTCTGCATGATACCCTCGGCCCAGCGGTCCATGAGCGGCGAGACACCCGTTTCGGTCAGGTACTGTTCGATGACGTGTACGAAGGTGTCGGCAATGCCGCATGCGATCTGGTACGGAGGCAGCGAGTAGGTAGTTTCGGGATCGAGGATCGAGAACTGCGGGTAGTTGGTGTAGAAGGCGAACTTCTCGGTTTTCTCCACGCTCGAGATCACGGCGCCGTTGTTCATTTCGGAACCTGTTGCGGGGAGTGTCATGACTGCCGCAAAGGGAAGTACCGATTCGAAATGGTGGCCTTTGAGAACCAGTTCCCAGGCATCACCCTGATAGTTTACGGCAGCGGCGATGAGCTTTGTGCCGTCGAGAACCGAACCGCCGCCCACGGCCAGCAGGAAGTCGACCTTCTCTTCGCGGCACTTCTCGATTGCCTTGCGGAGGGTTTCGATCTTGGGGTTCGGCTCGATGCCCCAGAATTCGATACAGTTATGAGCTGCGAGAGCTTTTGTTACCTGTTCGTAGACGCCGTTGCGACGTACGCTGCCGCCGCCGAAGGTTATCATGATTTTCTTGTCGAGGGGGATCTCCTTGGCGAGCTGCGCTATCGTGCCGCGTCCGAAGATCAGTTTTACGGGGTTGCAGAATGTGAAGTTGTACATACTCTGTTATGTTTTACTGGTTTGCAATATAGGCTTTTTCGATGCGGACGACGTAGACCGTGTGGAAATCCTTTTCGGGATACATCTTTTCGCAGAACGAAGGGTCGACGAACGCTTCGGGCCGGATGGTGTCGGCGTAGAGCTTGCGGCACTGGAGTATCAGCCGTGCCTGTGCGATTGCCGGAACACCGTCGTCGGTCGTTGTGACACTCAGACCGGCATTTGCGATTTTGGGCTCGTTACGGCCGCTGTGCGAACCGCAGTAGGCGAGAGCCTGACGGTAGCGGCGGTCGAAGAAACTGAGTGTCATCCGCTCTTCGCGTTCGGTATAGATATGTGTGTGTCTCTGCGGGCGGATGAACACGAATGCAACATGTCCGCCCCACAGCTCGCCGACACCGCCCCAGCTGGCCGTCATCGTATTGCAGTCGTCGGCCGTGCCGGCGGTCACGAGCATCCATTGGTTGGCGATGGCATCGATGAAGTTGTCGGAGATGCGTGTCGGGTCGATTGTTTCGAATCCTTTCATGGTTGTAAAAATTTTGCTCACTACAAATTTACGACTATTGCTCCGAATGTGCAACTTTTGCGCAAAACGTAGATTTCGAGTTTCGGGATTGCATTTTTTCGGATCGGAATTGTTAACTTTGAGGATCAAATTAACCTTTTAAAACATTTTCCGAAAGTGGTAAAGATAGGAACAACACTCACAACGGTGGGGCGGAAGGCTCTGCTGTGCGGTTCGGGCGAACTGGGCAAGGAGGTCGCCATCGAACTGCAGCGTTACGGAGTCGAGGTGGTGGCCCTGGACCGTTATGCCAATGCGCCGGCGATGCAGGTAGCGCACCGGTCGTATGTCTTGTCGATGCTCGACGGCAAGCGCCTGCGCGAGATCATCGAGCAGGAGCGACCGGATTACATTATTCCTGAGATCGAGGCCATAGCCACGCCAGTTCTGGTCGAACTCGAACGGGAAGGTTACAATGTGGTGCCGACGGCCAAGGCGGTGCTGCTGACCATGAACCGCGAGGGTATCCGGCGGCTGGCGGCCGAGGAGCTCGGATTGCCGACATCGCCGTACAGGTTTGCGGGCACGCGCGGGGAGTTCGACGAGGCGGTGGCCGAGATCGGAATGCCGTGTGTGGTGAAGCCGGTGATGAGTTCGTCGGGACACGGCCAGAGCGTGATCCGTTCGGCGGCCGACATCGACCGTGCATGGCACTATGCCCAGGAGGGCGGGCGTGCCGGTGCGGGACGTGTGATCGTCGAGGGGTTCGTCAACTTCGATTATGAGATCACGCTGCTGACGGTGCGCCATTCGGGCGGAACGACGGTTCTGCGGCCGGTAGGACACCATCAGGTCGACGGCGACTACCGTGAGTCGCCGCAGCCGATGAGCGCGGCAGCGATGGAACAGGCCGAACAGATTGCCCGAAGCATTACGGGTGCGCTGGGCGGTTACGGCATCTTCGGTGTCGAACTGTTCGTGTGCGGCGATCGGGTAATCTTCAGCGAGGTGTCGCCGCGTCCGCACGATACGGGTATGGTGACGATGATCTCGCAGGATCTGTCGGAGTTCGCACTGCATGCACGGGCTGTGTTGGGACTGCCGATTCCGTCGGTGCGGTTCTATCGTCCGTCGGCCTCGAAGGCCATCGTGGTCGAAGGCGATACCGACAAGGTGGTATTCGGCAATCTCGAGGAGGTGCTGGCCGAGGAGGATGTGCAGATCCGTCTGTTCGGCAAACCGGAGGTCTCGGGGCATCGGCGCATGGGCGTGATACTCGCCTCGGCCGACACGGTCGAGGAGGCACGTGCAAAGGCCGAACGGGCATACGCGAAACTGCATGTCGAGGTTCTGCCGCGTTGATCTGAAGGGGGAAGATGCGCCGGACGGGAAAACCGGCCGTTAAGATATGATGTGTTGCCTCCGTGTGCGGAGGCTGAAATGCAGATAAAGGGTTGGCGGTGCATTGCCGCCGGCTCTTTTTGTGTGTAGAATGATCTTCAGGCCGTGGATAAGGTAATTGCCAATCGGTCCGGAATGGCTGTCGGGGGCCGAATCGCGGTCAGGGGGCCGAATCGCGGTCAGGCCGTCAGCCTACCGTAACCTCGACCAGGTCGCCGGCACGGAGATATTTGTCCGAGAGCTGCAGGATGTCGTCCGGGGTGCATTCGCGGATGGCATTCACGGTGCGTCCGATGGCGCTGTTGTCGAATCCGCACTGGATGTTCTCGATCGTGACGTCGACAATCCCGAACGGCCCGTCCAGAATCCGCATGATCTCGCCCACCATCATGTTCTTGACCAGCGTCAGCTCCTGTTCGCCGACCGGCTCGTTGCGCAGGCGTTCTATCTCGGTGTATATCTGCCGCAGGGCTTCGTCGCGGGCTTCGCGGGCGACTTGTGTGACGATGGCCATGTATCCGGCCTGTTCGAGCGTCACCATTCCGGCAAAGACTCCGTATGTGAGGCCGTTCTCCTCGCGGAGGGTGTTCATGAGCCGCGACCCGAAGTACCCGCCCAGAATCGACGCAACGACCTGCATGCCGACATAATCGGGATGGTTGCGCGGGAAGAGCAGCCGCCCGATGCGGATTGCCGACTGTACGGCCCCGTCGTGCGGCAGGTGGATGCAGGGGGTCTGTTGCGGGGCGGGGAATACCGGTGCGGGGGTATCGCCGGTCATGGGCAGGCGGTTGCACAGCTCTGTGATGGCATCCAGCTCGTTGGGACCGATGTCGCCGCTGCATACCGCAAAACAGTTGCCGGCGGTGTAGAACCTGCGGTAGAACCGTTCGACGTCGTCCCGCGACAGGGTGTCGTATGCCGATTCGGGCGATGAGATTCCGTAGGGGTGCTTCTCGCCGAACATCGCCCTGGCAAACGCCTCGCGGGCCCGGACATCGACCTTCGTACGTTCGACGGCCAGTTGCTGGCGGCGTTTGATTCGGTACGAATCGAACTCGTCGGTCGGGAAGGCGGGTTGCAGCAGAATCTCCTCGGCAACCTTGAGCGTGGGCAGGAAGAATTTGCTCAGTGCGCAGAAGCTGATGACCGTTACGTCGCGGTCGGTCGAAATGTCGAAATAGGAGCCGTAGAAGTCGAGCCGTTCGGCGATCTGGCGTGCCGTATGCGACCGGCTGCCTTCGCTGAGGAGGTTTGCGGTGGTTGTGGCCGAGAAGGGGACCTCCTGCCGCGACGACCCAGCCCCGAAGATCAGGCTGAGCCGGATGACACGGTATTCGTGATTCTCGAGCAGGTGCACCCGAACGCCGTTCGAGAGTGTCAGCGTATGTGGATTGTCAACCTCCACGTGGTTCGGAATCGTTATCGAGGGCTTGCGTGGTCTCATTGTCTTTTGCGGTATATCAGGGTTGAACTGAGTTCGGGGCGGAATATGCGGCGCGACTCACGGATTATGTCGTAGGCGTTGATCGAACGGAATATGTCGGTTTCGCTGTTTATCAGGTCGGGGTGTCCGAGCATCAGGTAGTAGCCGATGTTCATCGCCTTGTTCATGACATTCAGCTCGCCGAACATGACTCCCGCCTCGAACTTGTTCTTGACCTTCTCCAGCTCGTAGCCGCCGACGGCAACCTCCTGCAGCTGCCGCAGCTCCTCCCACAGTGCCTCTTCGGCCTGCTGTTCGGAGACCCCCTCCATGATCTGGCCCGTAATGATGAACATTCCGGGGTCGATGTCGCCGGTTATGTATGCGTTTATCGCGCTGAACAGCCTGCGACGCCGGATGAGCGAATCGTAAAGCCGTGCCGACTCGCCGCCCGAGAGCAGGTCGGAGATCAGGTCGAGCAGATAGTAGTCGCGGCTCAGCCGTCCGCCCATCGGGAAGGCAATGGTGATTGCCGTAGCGGGCACGTCGCGGTCGACCTTGAGACGCCGTGCCGATGTCTGCATCGGTTCGGCCGGGAGCGGGTCGTGGTGTGCCGGAGTGTCGGGAATCTCGCCGAACCATCGCTCGGCCATAGCGAATACTTGTTCCGGCTCAATGTCGCCCGACACCGAAAGGATGGCATTCGAGGGGCGGTAGTAGCGGCGGTAAAACCGTTCGGCATCCTCGAGCGTTGCGGCGGCAACGTGTTCCGGCGTCCGGCCTATGGCGCACCAGCGGTATGGGTGTACGCGGTAGACCATCTCGCGCAGCAGTTTTGTCATGTCGCCGTAGGGCTGGTTGAGGTATCTCTGGTTGAACTCCTCGAGGACGACCCGTTTTTCGGTTTCGAGCTTTCGGCGGGAGAGCGACAGCCCTGTCATGCGGTCGCTTTCGAGCCAGAAGGCCGTTTCGATATTGGGAGTCGGCAGCGTGATATAGTAATCGGTATAATCGTTGTTTGTGAATGCGTTGTTTTCGCCGCATGCCATCTGCACGGGCGCGTCGAAATTCGGGATGCGTCGCGTGCCGCGGAACATGAGGTGTTCGAACAGGTGTGCGAAACCGGTCTGTTCGGGGTTTTCGTTGCGTGCGCCGACCTTGTAGAGCAGGTTCAGGGCTGCCATTTTCGAACATCGGTCGCGGTTTGCGGCCACCTGCAGTCCGTTGGCGAGGGTATGTTTTTCGAATGTTATCAATGGAGTGTATGTTGTATTACGGAGTGCAAAAATAGGGAATATCCCGGAGAGGCAAACAGCCTGCAGGAAAGTTTTTGAAAATCGTCGGGTTCAGGGTCTGAGCCGGGAGTGGTTAAAAAGGATAAAAAATAGGAGATATGGGGGATAAAACATGGAAATTCGAATAATTGTGTGTAATTTTGTGCAAAATTTTTTAAGGCGAATAGCTGTAATATGGCGGCGAAATCCTTGACGGATCGGCTGTTGTATGCTCCTCGGCAACAGCGGTGACTATATGGGAAACCGCTCTGACAGGAAAGTTGGAAACAAATAATTAAACTAACATAATTTACACAAGATGTCTGAAAAAAAATTCATCACGTGTGATGGCAACTATGCCGCTGCGCATATCGCTTACATGTTCAGCGAGGTAGCGGCGATCTATCCTATCACACCGTCGTCCACGATGGCCGAACTGGTGGACGAATGGGCGGCATCCGGTCGCAAGAACATATTCGGCGAAACGGTCAAGGTCGTTGAGATGCAGTCGGAAGCAGGTGCCGCAGGTGCCGTTCACGGTTCGCTGCAGGCCGGCGCCCTGACCACGACATTTACCGCTTCGCAGGGCCTGCTGCTCATGATCCCGAACATGTACAAGATCTCCGGCGAGTTGCTTCCCGGCGTATTCCATGTTTCGGCTCGCGCCCTGGCTGCACAGTCGCTGTCGATCTTCGGCGACCATCAGGATGTTATGGCTACGCGCCAGACCGGCTTCGCAATGCTGGCAACATCTTCCGTACAGGAGGTGATGGACCTGGCCGGAGTGGCTCACCTGGTGGCCATCAAGTCGCGCGTACCGTTCCTGCACTTCTTTGACGGTTTCCGCCCCTCGCACGAGATCCAGAAGATCGAACTCATCGACGAGGCTCGCCTGACCGCTCTGCTCGACCGTGAGGCTCTGGCCGCCTTCCGTGCCCGTGCACTGAATCCCGAACACCCCGTAACGCGCGGTACGGCGCAGAATCCCGATATCTATTTCCAGACCCGCGAGGCTGCCAACCGCTTCTACGATGCAATTCCCGATATGGTGGCCGAGACGATGGCCCAGATTTCGGAGATCACCGGCCGCACCTACAAGCCGTTTACATACTACGGTGCCGAGGATGCCGAAAACATCGTGATTGCAATGGGTTCGGTGACCGAAACCCTCAAGGAGACGGTCGACTATCTGCGCAAGCAGGGCAAGAAGGTCGGTGTGATTACGGTTCACCTCTACCGCCCCTTCTCGGCAAAATATCTGTTCAACGTGCTGCCCAAGAGCGTGAAACGCATCTGCGTCCTCGACCGGACCAAGGAGCCCGGAGCTGCCGGCGACCCGTTGTATCTCGACGTGCGTGACGTATTCTACAACTGCCCGGAGCGCCCGATGATCATCGGTGGCCGTTACGGACTCTCGTCGAAGGATACCACTCCGGCTCAGATGCTGGCCGTGTACGAGAATCTCGCTGCCGAGACTCCGAAGGACCACTTTACGGTGGGTATCAACGACGACGTTACCCATACGTCGCTGCCCGTGGGCGAGGAGATCTCGCTGGCCAAGGAGGGAACCTTCGAGGCACTCTTCTTCGGACTGGGTTCGGACGGTACGGTGGGTGCCAACAAGAACTCGATCAAGATCATCGGCGGTTCGACCGACAAGTACTGCCAGGCATACTTCTCGTATGACTCGAAGAAGTCGGGCGGTTACACCTCGTCGCACCTCCGCTTCGGCGACAAGCCGATTACGTCGCCCTATCTGGTCACCACACCTGATTTCGTGGCGTGCCACGTTCCGTCGTATGTCGACAAGTACGACGTGCTGAAGGGGCTGAAGCCGGGCGGATCGTTCCTTCTGAACAGCGTTCACGACGCTGCCACCACCTGCGCGACGCTGCCCGACCACATGAAGGCATACATGGCCAAGAACCATATCAATTTCTATATCATCAACGCAACCAAGATCGCAGCCGACCTGGGACTGGGCAGCCGCACGAATACCATCATGCAGAGCGCCTTCTTCAAGATTGCGAACGTCATTCCGTTCGACAAGGCTGTCGAGGAGATGAAGCACGCCATCCTGAAGTCCTACGGAAAGAAGGGCGAGGATATCGTCAACATGAACTATGCGGCTGTTGATGCCGGCGGTTCGGCCGTTGAGAAGGTCGAGATCCCGGCCGAATGGGCTTCGATCGAGGATAAGGGTGCAGATCACGGCGTTGACATGAGCCGTCCGGAGTTCGTGCGCAACATCGTCGATCCGATCAACGCACTCAAGGGCGACGACCTTCCGGTGAGCGCCTTCACGGGTCGCGAAGACGGTACCTGGGACAACGGTACGGCCGCTTACGAAAAGCGCGGTATCGCGGTGAACGTCCCCGAGTGGCAGGTTGAGAACTGTATCCAGTGCAACCAGTGCTCGTATGTATGTCCGCATGCTGCGATCCGCCCGTTCCTGGCAACAGATGAGGAGGCTGCAGCGGCTCCCGCAGGTGCTGCATTCAAGCAGGGTCTCGGCGAGACGAAGGCATACAAGTTCCGCGTTCAGGTGAGCCCGTACGACTGTACCGGTTGCAGCAACTGCGTTGACGTCTGCCCGGCCAAGAACAAGGCTCTGGTAATGAAACCGCTCGAAACACAGTTGCAGCAGGCCGAAAACTGGAACTACATGGTCGGGAAGGTCGGCTACAAGAAGGTTGTCGATACGACCAAGACGGTCAAGAACAGTCAGTTCGCACAGCCGCTGTTCGAGTTCTCGGGCGCATGCGCAGGCTGCGGCGAGACTCCGTATATCAAGACCATTACCCAGCTGTTCGGTGACAAGATGATGGTCGCCAATGCTACGGGCTGTACGTCAATCTATTCGGGCTCGGCTCCGTCGACTCCCTATTGCACCAACGATGCGGGCCGCGGACCGGCTTGGGCAAACTCGCTGTTCGAGGACAATGCAGAATTCGGACTGGGAATGCATGTTGGCGTCGAGAAGCTTCGCGACCGTATCCAGGAGAAGATGCAGAGCATGATCGAGACGAGCACGTGCTGCTCCGACGAGCTGAAGGCAACCATGAAGGAGTGGATCGAGAACCGCCATTCGACGTTGCGCAGCGCCGAGATCACCGAACGTCTGCTTCCGATGCTTGAGGCATGCGGCTGTGACGACTGCAAGGAGCTGCTCTCGATGAAGGATTACCTGGTCAAGAAGTCGCAGTGGATCATCGGCGGCGACGGCTGGGGTTACGATATCGGTTTCGGCGGCGTGGACCATGTCATCGCATCGGGAATGGATGTCAACATCCTGATCGTCGACACGGAGGTCTACTCGAATACGGGCGGACAGTCGTCGAAGGCTACCCCGATCGGAGCGGTTGCCAAGTTCGCATCGAGCGGCAAGCGCATTCGCAAGAAGGATATCGGCGCCATGGCAATGACCTACGGATATGTTTACGTTGCACAGGTTTCGATCGGCGCATCGCAGAACCAGTTGCTCAATGTGATCAAGGAGGCCGAGGCATATCACGGACCGTCGCTGATCATCGCCTACGCACCGTGTATCAACCACGGTATCAAGGGCGGCATGACCCGCACGCAGACCGTCGGCAAGGAGGCTGTTGCATGCGGATACTGGCACCTGTGGCACTTCAACCCCGATCTGGAGAAGGAGGGCAAGAATCCGTTCGTATACGATTCGAAGGAGCCTGACTGGTCGAAGTTCCAGGATTTCCTGATGAAGGAGGTTCGCTATACGTCTCTGATGAAGACCTTCCCGACCGAAGCCGGCGAACTGTTCAAGGCTGCCGAGGAGAATGCCAAGTGGCGTTACGCAACCTATCAGCGTCTGGCCAAGATGGAGTATTGATCTTCGGAGAGTAGAATATTTGTTTGAATTGCGAAGGTGGGGTGCGTATTTCGGCCCCACCTTTGTATATGGATGGAGATGACAGATAAAACTTATATTGACATTATGAAAAGATTGTTTTTTGTGATGCTTTTCGCGGGGCTGTTGGCCTCGTGCTCTAGCAAGTACAACATGCCGCTGGCCGGCACCGAATGGAAACTGGTCGAGCTGAACGGCGTAAAACACGAAGCATTTGCGGAGAGCGCCGATACGTTCCACTTCACGCTCGACGCCGAAAACCATTCGCTCAACGGCGTGGGGGCCTGCAATCGCTTTTTCGGCAGCTACGAGAGCGGAGGCAAGGATTCGCTTCGGCTGTTGTCGGTAGGCATGACGCGTATGGCGTGCCATAACATGGACCTCGAAACCGAATTCGTTCGTGCGCTCGACCGTGTCGACCGTTACAGGATCGACGGCGACCGTCTGCACCTGTTCGACGGTGATCGCCGCATTGCCGAGCTGACAGGCTGCGCAGCCGCAGAGCAGTAACGGCCGCCGCTCGGAAACATCGCCGCCCGGAAACGTTTAAAGTGCGCTGACGGTTGCGGAGAGTGTCGTGTGGGGGCGGACGCATCGACTTTTTTTGCGATTGGGGAGAATTAGGGGTATAAATATTTTGCGGTTCGGGTTAAAGTTGCTATTTTTGCAGGCCGAAAAGTGCGTAAACGCCTTTCGCATAAAAGAGTTGTATAATTAAAAATTCAGACAAATGCCTGTAAAAATCAGATTGGCTCGACATGGTAAGAAAGGTTATGCCTTCTATCATATCGTAGTTGCAGACAGCAGGGCGCCACGTGATGGTAAATTTATCGAGAAGATTGGTACCTACAATCCTAACACGAATCCTGCTACAATCGACCTGTGCTTCGACAAAGCACTTGATTGGTTACAAAAAGGCGCACAACCCACAGATACCTGCCGTGCGATACTTTCGTACAAGGGTGTTTTATATAAGAAACATCTGCTCGGCGGCGTGGCCAAAGGCGCATTCAGCGAGACCGATGCCGAAGTGAAGTTCAACAAGTGGATGAACGAGAAGACGGCCAAGATCGCTGCCAAGACCAATAAGATTTCGAGCGACGCCGCAGCAGCCGACAAGGCCCGTATCGCCGCCGAATCGAAGGTCAAGGAGGCACGTGCCGCAGCCGTTGCCGAGAAAAAAGCTGCTGCCGCTGCAGCCGCCGCTGCCGAGGAGGCCGCCGAAGAGGCTGCTGCCGAAGCTGCTCCGGAGACTCCGGCAGAATAGTTTCATGGCCGATTTATTGCCGGTGGGCAAGGTGTCGAAGCTCTTCGGACGGAAGGGCGAGGTGATTATAAGCCTCTACGACACGTTCCCCGACAATTTCAATCGAGAGGAACCGTTGATGGTGGAGATCGATTCACTGACGGTTCCTCTTTTTTTATCCGGTTTCGAACGTCGGGGCGTAAGCGGCGCGCTGGCGTCGTTCGAGGATCTGGATACGGTCGAACGGGCCGCCGAACTGGTCGGCAAGGAGCTCTGCATTGAGTGTGACAGCGAGGTGGAGCCGGAGGACGACGAGTTCTATATGGAAGATCTGATAGGCTTTACGGTCGAGGCCGGGACGGTGCAGGAGGGCAAGATGCTGCACGGCCGGCTGACCGATTATTACGACAGTGAAGCCAATCCGTTGTTCGAGATTGAGTTCGACGGACGGTCGGTTCTGGTGCCGGCCGTAGAGGAGTTCATCGCCCATATCGACTTCGAGGGGCGGATGATTAAGATGGTCCTGCCCGAAGGTCTGTTGGATCTCGAGTGACGGTCGGAGCAAGGTGGCCGGCAGTATCGGTGCCGGCGGAGAGAGTGCAAACAGAATGCGAACAGTATGAGGGGAGGGGTGTGTGAAGGTTGTGGCGGCTGTTCTGCCATTCTGCATTTCTTGTCAGAAACGATATTATTACAGAGATAGATGGCACGTGTGGTAATAGGGCTTTCGGGCGGGGTTGATTCGTCCGTGGCCGCATACCTGCTCAAGGAGCAGGGGCATGAGGTGATAGGCCTCTTCATGATCAACTGGCACGATACCACGGGTACGCTCGAGGGAGACTGTCCGTGGCATGACGACCGTCTTTTTGCCGAGATGGTTGCCAAGCGGCTCGACATACCGTTGCATGTTGTCGATCTGTCGGAAGAGTATCGCCACCGTGTTGTGGATTACATGTTTGCGGAGTACGAACGGGGCCGCACACCCAATCCCGACGTGCTGTGCAACCGCGAAATCAAGTTCGACGTATTTCTGAAGGAGGCGCTCAAGCTGGGGGCCGATTATGTTGCTACGGGCCACTATTGCCGCAAGGATGTGGTGACGGGCAGTGACGGCCGGCCGGTTTACCGGCTTCTGGCGGGCAGCGACCCCAACAAGGACCAAAGCTATTTTCTGTGCCAGCTGTCGCAGGAGCAGTTGTCGCGGGCGCTGTTTCCGGTCGGCGGGCTGCTCAAACCGGAGGTGCGCCGAATAGCCGCGGAGCAGCATCTGGCCACTGCCAAGCGGAAGGATTCACAGGGAATCTGTTTCGTGGGGAAGGTCGACCTGCCGGTGTTCCTGCAGCAGAAACTCGCCTCGCGCAAGGGTGCGATTCACGAAATCCTGCCCACGTGGCGGGGATATGAACGCCAGCCCCGGCCGGATGACCTGCGGGCATTGGCGGCGCCGTACCGGTATACGGTCCGCGACGGCAAGAAGATTGGCGAACACAACGGCGCACATTTCTATACGATCGGTCAGCGCAAGGGGCTCGGTGTAGGCGGACGTCCGGAACCGCTGTTCATTATCGCCACGGATGTCAATGAGAATGTGATCTATGTGGGGCAGGGCGACGACCATCCGGGGCTTTACCGTATGGCGCTGCACATCGCCTCCGACCAGATGCACTGGATCCGCCCCGACCTGCGCATGAACGAGGGTGAGCGGCGCCGCTATTCGGTGCGCATACGTTACCGCCAGCCGCTGCAGGCTGCCGAGTTGATAGCTGCGGGCGACGGTTTCTATATCCTGTTCGATGAGCCGCAGCGCGGCATTACGGCCGGGCAGTTCGCCGCGTGGTACGATGGCGACGAACTGGTGGGTTCGGGCGTGATCGAGCAATAACCGTTTCAGTGGGGGAGAATGGGAAGGTGGACCGTCATATTTCTTTTGTCTCTGTTGCCGGTTGTCCTGCCGGTGGCGGCCCAGTCTCCGGCCATGATGTTCTACAATGTCGAATCACTTTATGATACCGTGCCGGCGTTGTTCCATGACGACGACTATACTCCCGAGGGGCGTTATCGCTGGGACAGCGAACGTTACACTGCCAAGCTGCAGAGCCTGGCATCGGTGATCGATGCCGTGTCGGCCGATCTGGTGGCTCTGGCCGAGGTCGAGAATGAAGCAGTAGTTCGGGATCTGGTCATGACTCTCGGGACCGATTACAACTACATCCACCGTACGAGCAACGACAGCCGTGGCATAGATCTGGCACTGTTGTACAAGGGAGACCGCTTTTTCGTCGACCGCGTCGAGGATGTCGAGTCGGGCTTCGGACGGCAGTTCATGTATGTGCGCGGTCGGTTGCAGGGAGTCGGGCGGATCGACCTTGTGGTTTGCCACCTGCCTTCGCAGATCGGGCCGGCGGAACGCCGCGAACGGGCCATGCATCGTCTGGCATCATTCGTCGACGAGCTGCACCGTACAGATAGTTCGGCCCGGATAGTTGTTGCGGGCGATTTCAACTCTTCGCCAGCCCAGCGTACCGTGCGCAGGATCATGCCGCGCTTTCTGTTTCCGTTGCTTCTCGAAGCCGAACGCCGCGGCGAAGGTACGACGGTTTACGACGGCCGCTGGCAGATGCTGGACCATTTCTGGGTCGAGAGGACGAAGTTCCCGGATGTCCGCGCGCAGGTCTATATCGTCGAGAATCTTCTGGAGGGTTTTGAGGACGGCCAGGTACGTCCGCGCAGGACATTCCGTTCGGGCGCATATACCGGCGGGGCAAGCGACCATTTACCCATAATATTAATTTTTCGGCCGTAATTCTTTGGTTTTTTGGGAAAATTTGCTAATTTCGCGAACATTTCCAACAAGAACATAACATCTATAATTAAAAAAATATTGCAATGTCAAACGTAAAACGCGTCTATTCTTTCGGCAACAAAGAGGCCGAAGGCAATGGCAAAATGAGAGAACTGCTGGGCGGCAAGGGGGCAAACCTGGCAGAGATGAACAAGATAGGTATCCCCGTTCCTCCGGGGTTCACGATTACGACCAGCGTCTGCGCCGAATACTATCAGCATGGCAAGGATCGTATCGTCGAGATGCTGCGTCCGGATGTCGAAAAGGCGATCGCTGGTATCGAACGCCTGACCGGCCGCAAGTTCGGTGACCCGGTGACTCCGCTGCTCGTATCGGTTCGTTCGGGCGCCCGCGCCTCGATGCCCGGCATGATGGATACGATCCTCAACCTCGGTCTGAACGACGAGGCTGTCGAGGCTATTTCGAAACTCTCGGGCAACCCGCGTTTCGCATGGGACTCGTACCGCCGTTTCGTGCAGATGTACGGTGATGTCGTCCTGGGTATGAAACCCGTCAGCAAGGAGGATCAGGATCCGTTCGAGATGATTATCGACCAGATGAAGGAGGCCCGCGGCGTCAAGAACGATACCGAACTGACGACCGATGACCTGAAGGAACTGGTTGTCAAGTTCAAGGCCGCCGTCAAGAAACAGACCGGCGAGGACTTCCCCGTATCGCCGTGGGATCAGCTGTGGGGCGCTATCTGCGCCGTATTCGGCTCGTGGATGAACGAGCGTGCGATCCTCTACCGCAAGCTGAACAACATCCCGTCGGAGTGGGGTACCGCCGTCAACGTACAGGCGATGGTATTCGGAAACATGGGCAACAACTCGGCTACGGGCGTTGCCTTCTCGCGCGATGCCGCTACGGGTGAAAATATCTTCAACGGCGAGTATCTGATCAACGCCCAGGGTGAGGATGTCGTTGCAGGTATCCGCACGCCGCAGCAGATCACCATCGAGGGTTCGAAACGTTGGGCCAAGGCTCAGAACATAAGCGAAAAGGAGCGTGCCGAGAAATATCCTTCGCTGGAGGAGGTTATGCCGGACGTATACAAGGAGCTGAACGAGATACAGCACCACCTGGAGCAGTACTTCACCGACATGCAGGATATCGAGTTCACGATCCAGGACGGCAAGTTGTGGATGCTGCAGTGCCGCAACGGCAAGCGTACCGGTGCCGCGATGGTCAAGATCGCAATGGACATGCTGGCCGAGGGGCTGATCGACGAGAAGACCGCCGTACTGCGTTGCGAACCGGCCAAGCTCGACGAGTTGCTGCACCCTGTATTCGACAAGAGCGCCGTCAAGAATGCCAAGGTTCTGGTCAAGGGACTTCCGGCCTCGCCGGGTGCCGCTACCGGACCGGTCGTATTCTTCGCCGAGGATGCCGAGAAACTCTCCAAAGAGGGACAGAAGGCGATTCTGGTGCGTATCGAGACCTCGCCCGAGGACCTGAAGGGTATGCTCGACGCGGCAGGTATCTTGACCCAGCGCGGCGGTATGACCTCGCATGCGGCTGTCGTTGCACGCGGTATGGGCAAGTGCTGCGTCTCGGGTGCCGGCGAGTTGCAGATCGACTACAAGGCCCGTACGATCCATGTCGGCGATACGGTTGTCAAGGAGGGCGACTGGATCTCGCTGAACGGTTCGACCGGAGAGGTTTACCTCGGACAGGTTGCAACGCAGGCTGCCGACCTGAGCGGTGACTTCGCAAAACTGATGGATCTGGCTTCGAAATATTCGGTACTGAAGGTTCGTGCCAATGCCGATACGCCGAAGGATGCAAAACAGGCCTTCGCATTCGGCGCCGAGGGTATCGGCCTGTGCCGTACCGAGCACATGTTCTTCGAGGGCGACCGTATCAAGGCCGTTCGCGAGATGATTCTGGCCGACGATGAGGCCGGCCGTCGCGTGGCTCTGGCCAAGCTGCTCCCGATGCAGCGCGGCGACTTCGAAGGTCTGTTCAAGGTTATGCAGGGCTATCCGGTTACGGTGCGACTGCTCGATCCGCCGTTGCACGAGTTCGTTCCGCACTTCGAGAAGGAGCAGCGCGAACTGGCTGAGGATATGCATATCCCGTTCGAGAAGATCGTCGAGAAGGTCGAGTCGCTGGCCGAATTCAACCCGATGTTGGGACACCGCGGCTGCCGTCTGGGCAACACCTATCCCGAAATCACCGAGATGCAGACCCGTGCCATTATCGAGGCGGCGATGAATGTCCGCGCAACGGGCGTTCCGGTACATGTCGAGATCATGGTTCCGCTGGTGGGCAACCACAAGGAGCTCCGTTACCAGAAGAAGATCATCGACCGTACGGCCGAAGAGGTCTTCGCCGAGCGCAACGACCGGATCGACTATATGATCGGTACGATGATCGAGGTTCCTCGTGCGGCAGTTACGGCCAATCAGATAGCCGAGGTTGCAGAGTTCTTCTCGTTCGGCACCAATGACCTGACGCAGATGACCTTGGGATTCTCGCGCGACGATATCGCCAAGTTCCTGCCGATCTACCTCGAAAAGGGTATTCTGAAGAACGACCCGTTCCAGATTCTGGACCGCAACGGTGTCGGCCAGCTGATCCGCGAGGCGGTATTCAAGGGACGCAGCACGCGTGAGGATCTGAAGTGCGGTATCTGCGGCGAACATGGCGGCGAACCTTCGTCGGTAGAGTTCTGCCACTATGCCGGACTGAACTATGTGTCGTGCTCGCCGTTCCGCGTGCCCATCGCACGTCTGGCAGCCGCTCACGCCGCTTTGAACGGGGAGCAATAGTCCACAGTCTCTGTCGGGATTCCCGATCATGACAAAGTTAAGGCCGGAAATGCATTTCCGGCCTTAACTTTTGTGTCATTTTGGTGCAGCAGCAGCCGATGTCGGAAGCCGTAAGGCTTTGCCGGTTAGCGAAAACCGGTGCAAGCACTTCGAGGTCAGGCCTTGGCCGCCTCGACCGAGTGAATCATGATCCGCCGCTCGACAGGTGCTATGTGCCGCATCATGGCCACTACGCCGCAATGCTTGTCGTGAGCCAGTTCAATGGCGCGGCTGATGTGTTCCTGCTCCTTGAGAGTGCGGCAGGTGACGTTGTAGGTCACCTCGAAGGAGGTGAATTCCGTTTCGGCATGTACGGTGTCGGTGGTGATGCGTCCCGACCCCTCGATCTCCATCTCGAGCGGCGAGATCTTCATCTTCTCCATGATTGCCAGAACAGTACGTCCGGCACAGTCGCACATTGCCACCAGCATCAGCTCCTTGGGGTTGTAATCCGAAAGCCGTACCCCTTCGGCCGGGACGAAACGTCCGTCGGAAGTCATTTCGAGTTTAACAGTTTCCATAGTCAGAATTATTTGTCCGGGTTCGATAAATAGCAAGAATCGCGCCTCCGACAGGGCTCTTTTATTAAAAATATACGTATATTTGCCGATATTAAAGATAAGTTTCTTATGCGTGGAATCATCTTGACAGTATGTATGTGCCTGGCCGCTTCGGTCGCCATGGCAACTGCGCCGCTCGGAGAGGACGAGTTGCGTCGCGGAGAGGAGCTGTACCGTGCCGGAAAATGGCATGATGCCCGTCGGCACTTTACCGAAGCCCGCCGTTCGGGCGAACTTTCGGGCGTGACGACGATGCAGCGGCTCGACAGTTACATCGCCTTGTGTGCCATAGCCGAGGGTGACGACGATGCCGATGCCCTGCTCAAAAGCTACATGGAACGGTATCCATATTCGGTCTATGACAACGAAATACATTTTGCTGCGGGTTGCGCCTCATACAAGAAGAAAGAGTATGACCAGGCGCTGAAGTACTTTGCACAGACCGATGTGAATCGGCTCGGGGCGGCGCAGCAGGATGAGTTCTATTTCAAGGAGGCCCATTCGAAATTCGTGGCCGGCCGTACCGACGAGGCTTACGATGAGTTCGGTCGGGTGTCGCAGCGGGGCGAGTATGCTCCACATGCACGGTACTATACGGCGTATATCGACTACTCGCGCGGCGACCTGAATAGTGCAAAGGCAGGGTTCGCTTCGCTGGCGGATGATGCTTCGTACCGCGATCTGGTGCCCTTCTATCTGCTTCAGATCGAGTTCATGCAGGAGAATTACGACTATGTAACCCAGCATTGCGATGCGTTGATCGACAAGGCTACGCCGGTGCGCCGCGCCGAGATCGAACGTATTGCGGCCGAGGCGTGGTTCCATCTTGGGGACTATTCGCGTACGATCTCCTATCTGGAGGCCTATTCCGACGACGGCGGTACGATGGATCGTCAGGTGCAGTATCTGATGGGCTATTCGCTCTACCGCATGACCGAATACGAACGCGCCGCACAATACCTGCAGTCGGTTTGCGGACCCGACGACGCCCTGACGCAGAATGCCGCATACCATCTGGGAGACTGCCACCTGCGGATGAACGACAAGCTGCATGCAATGCAGGCGATGGCTCTGGCATCGTCGCTCGATTTCGACGAACACATTACCGAGGATGCGCTGTTCAACTACGGCAAGCTGCAGTATGAACTTGGCGGCGGGACGTTCAACGAGGCTGTCAACATCCTGACGCGTTATATCGATCGTTATCCCGATTCGCCGCGGTTGTCCGAGGCCCGTGAATATCTTGTGGCGGCCTACTACAACTCGAAAAACTACGATGCGGCCTACCGCGCCATCAAGCAGATGGACAATCCGGACAACAATATCAAGTCGGCGCTGCAGAAGATCTCCTATTTCCGTGCGCTCGAACTCTACAATAACGGCGATTACGACGGTGCGGAGGCGCTGCTCGAAGAGTCGCTCGAAAACAGCTACAATGCCAAATATACGGCTTTGGCAGGTTTCTGGCAGGGCGAGCTGCTGATGCGGGAGGGGCGTTACGATGCTGCCGCGGCGAAATTCCGCCGTTACCTTCAGCTTGCCCCCAAGAGCGAACCCGAATACGAAATGTCATATTACAACCTGGGCTATGCACTGCTCGAAGCCGGTAACCGGACGCAGGCACGAGCCCAGTTCGACAACTTCCTGTGGCTGCATCAGCAGAAGGATGTCTACCGTGCCGATGCGCTCAACCGCAAGGGTGACATACTCTATGCACAGCGTTCGTTCGACAAGGCCATCGAGGCCTACAACCAGTCGGCGGCCATCGCCTCGCCGGAACGCGACTATGCCCTCTATCAGCGGGCCGTGGTGCTGGGATTGAACGGCAAGGTGCCGTCGAAGATCGAGGCGCTGCGGGCTATCGTGGCGTCGGGCGAGGGCCGTTACGTCGACCGTGCGGCCTATGAGCTGGGACGTACGTATGTGGCCGAGGAGCGTTACCGTGAGGGTGCCGATGCCTTCAACTCGTTCCTGTCGAAGTATCCCGATTCGGAATACCGCATTGCGGCGCTGACAGACCTGGGTCTCGTATACCAGAACCTGGGTGACAATGACCGTGCGCTGGAGAGCTACAAGCGTGCCGTGGCGCTGGCACCGAACTCGTCGCAGGCGCGGGATGCCATGGCCGGTATCCGAGGGATCTATGTCGACAACAACGACGTGGGCGGATATTTCGCCTATGCGCGTACGGCCGGTGTCGAAACCGATCTGGGAACGCTGCAGCGCGATTCGCTGACCTATGCGGCGGCACAGCGGCTGTATACCTCCGGAAAGTTGAGCCAGGCGGCCGAGGCTTTCGACAAATATCTCAAAGAGTTCGACAAGGGTAATTATCGGGCTGATGCGTTGTACTATGGCAGCGACTGCCATGTACGTCAGTCGGAACCCGACAAGGCTATAGAGCCCCTCAAGGCCCTTGCGGCGCTTCCGGCAAATGCCTATACGTTGCGCGGAGCCGAGAAGCTGGCGCAACTGGCTGACCGTCAGGGACAATATGACGTGGCGGCGGAGGCCTATCTGTCTGTGTCGTCGCTGACGAAGGATGAGAAGGCTGCGGCAGAGGCGATCCGCGGTTACGTGCGGTCGACAGTGCGTACGGAAGACGACCAGAAGATTCTGGAGATGGCCGGGAAGGTGCACGGCATGAGCGGAGCCGACCAGACGGCGCTGCGTGAGGCCGATTTTGCGTGTGCCTCGATCTATAACCGGACGGGGCGTTCGGATGAAGCTCTGGCGATCTACCGCCGTCTGAGCAGCGAGGTGAACAGCGCCGAGGGTGCCGAATCGGCCTATCGCGTCATCGAAGCCGAGTACAAGGCAGGGAATGCCGATCAGGCCGAACAGCTGATCTATGCATTGTCGGAGGCGCAGTCGCCGCAAACATACTGGGTTGCCCGCGCCTTCATCGTGCTGGGCGACATCTACCGCGACAAGGGTGACGATTTCCAGGCCCGGGCGACATATCGCAGTATCGTTGACGGCTATTCGCCTGCGGATGACGGTATTGTGGATGAGGCCCGCCAGCGTATCGAGAGTTTGAATCAGTAAAAACGGAAGATAGATTATGAAAAGAGTCATATTATTGATATTGGGAATGGCCGTGGGTGTTGCGGCAGCATCGGCGCAGGATCTCGAAAAGGAGGTTGTCGTGACGCGTGAGTACACTCCGACCCTCGCTACGCCCGACAAACTGGCTGTAACGCCTCGGTTGGACGATACGGTAACCTTGCGTCCCGATTTCGCATATTCGATCACGCCGGTCGAGTGGCAGACCCATTTCGACGTGAAACCCATTACGGCGGCCTCGACCTATGTCTGGAACTTCAGCCGTCAGCCGTTGCTCTATGTCAAGGCCGGAGCCGGTTACCCGTTCAACACGACGGGCGATCTGGCCTTCTCGTGGTACGAGGCCAATGCGGGTGGTGTTGGGCTCGATGTGATGCACCGCGGCCAGTGGAACAAGATCGATGATGCACAGGGTATCGCCCGGACCGCTTCGCATACCGACAACAAACTGTCGCTCTACGGCTTCACCAATGTCGGCAAACACTATAAGGCCGGTATCGAACTCGACGGCCGATACCGTATGTACCACTATTATGGGGATGTGCTGTCGGGGGTGTCGTCGGACAATCACCGCTTCAGCCGTGACGACATATTCGGTTACGATGTGACCAGCCCCTCGAATACGGTCGACGGAGGTGCGCATGTCTGGTTCGGAAGCGATTTCACCGACATGTCGTTTACGAATTTCCGTATTACGGTCGGAGCCAATTACATGACCTCGTCGGTCAAGGACTATATCTATGCGTTCGACCGGCAGGCCTACGACAAGGTCAAGGTCGGATTGCTGAAGTTCGATGCCCGCGCCGAGCTGGGACAGATGTTCGGCCGCCACGGCTTCTATCTGTCGGTTGACTATGCAAACCGCTCAGGCAAGAATGACTGCGAATACAGCAGTTCGGTATTGACCGCTTCGCCTCGCTACCTCTTCGACAACGGTGCATTCCACCTTCAGGCGGGCGTTACGGTTGCGCTGTCGGACAGCAAGGCGGCATACAGTGAGGGCTATTTCGGCCGGATCGATGCCGCTTTGGCTGACGGTACGATCGGCCAGTCGGAGATCTACCGTGCGATTTACGACCATCCGTATTATGAATCCGAGAACAAGTTTTACATATTCCCATACCTGCGGCTGAGTTACAATGACGGTACTACGCTGACGCCGTTCGTCGAGGCCGACGGCGGTGTGGTGACCTACGACCCGGCTACGATGCTCGAGATCAATCCCTACACCATGATCGGCTACAATGCCCGTAACGGCCGTTATTACAGCGGGCGTCTGGGTCTGAGCGGCGCTACGCGGTCATCATTGTTCTCGTATTCGGTTTGGGCAGGCTTCCGGGCTATCGACCGTATGCTGTATCCGTATCTTTTCGACGTCTATTACATGCCGGAGGTGGATGAGAATGTACGTGTGGTATTCGGAGGCGAGATGACGCTGCGCCCGGCAAAGGGTGTTGAGGCAAATCTGGTGGCTCACTACTATATGAATACCATGGGACCGCAGATGAGTGCTCTGGGCGACAACAAGGGTCTGCCGGTATATGATGTGAAGTTCGATCTGAAATGGAACATGTCGCGGCGCTGGCAGCTTGGAGTACGTGCCGATGTGGTTGGCAAATATCGGGTCGGGCAGCGCGGCGGAATCTTCGCCTCGCAGGATGTGCCGGCGGCCGATGCTCCGTTCGTGGCATTCGACAGTACGGTGGAGGTGCCGACCTACGTCGATCTGGGCGTGTCGTTGCAGTATGACCTGGCTGATCGCTTTGCCATCTGGGCCGAGGCCAACAACCTGTTGAACCGTCGGAACATGCTCTATCCGCTCTATCCGACCGTCGGAATCAACTTTACGGCCGGTATCAAGATCGTGCTTTGAGTCATTGACAGTCCCAGAAATAGACTGAAACCAGCAAGCCGCGAACCGAGATTCGCGGCTTGCTGGTTTTGTATGCCTGTATGGCTGTCCGGCGGTCTCCGGCCTTGCGGTTCGGTTGAGAGAGTCTGCACGGTCAGCATTGCCATTATGGCTGACCGGTGCGGATCGTGCCGTCGGACTATCGTGCGTAGCGTTTGAAGACGCGGGCCGTTCGCGACGTGTTGTAGATCTTCATGTAGTGGCGAGTCTGCCCGTCGCCGTCGACGCGCGGAAAACTGAAGTGCGGCGTATGGATCTCCTCCCGCCCGAAACCTCCGAAACGGGTTTCGTCGGTCGAAAGAATGATGCGGTATCGTCCCGGACGGCCTACCGGGATCTCATAGTCTGGAATCGAGGCACTCGGACTCCAGTTGAACACGAAGATCAGGTCGCGGTGCGAAAATACCATCGTCTGATTCTGCTCGTCCATGGCCAGGTTGTAGGGGTAGCCGTCGGCCAGAATCGCATAACGTTTTACCAGCTTGATCATCGCACGGTCGAAATCGCCCAGCTGCGAGTAACGCAGGAACGGATTCCGTACCAGCGACCACTGGCGGCGGGCATGGGCATAACTCCATCCGTTGCCCTCGCGCGGGAAGTCGATCCACTCGGGATGCCCGAACTCGTTGCCCATGAAGTTGAGGTAGGCCTGTCCGCCGGTCGAGATGGTCATCAGCCGGATCATCTTGTGCAGGGCCATGCCGCGGTCGATGATCAGGTTCTTCGACGTGCGGTTCATGTCGGTGTACATCTCCTTGTCCATCAGCCGGAAGGCGATGGTCTTGTCGCCCACAAGTGCCTGGTCGTGGCTCTCGGCATAGGCTACCGTGCCGACGTCGGGCAGGCGGTTGGTCATGATATCCCATATCTGCCAGATGTTCCACTGTTCGTCGGGGACCTCCTTGAGCAGCTTGATCCAGAAGTCGGGAATCGCCATCGCCAGCCGGTAGTCAAACCCAACGCCCCCGTCCTCGATCTTCTGGCACATGGCCGGCATGCCGCTGACATCCTCGGCAATTGTGACGGCCGAGGGGCGGAAATCATGTACGAGCCGGTTGGCCAGGGTGAGGTACGTCAGTGCCGGCCGGTTGACCGAATCGTCGAAAAACTTCTCGCGCGAATCGAATTCGGTATATCCGTGGTGATGGTATATCATCGAGGTGACCCCGTCGAAGCGGAAGCCGTCGAAATGGAACTCGTCGAGCCAGTATTTGAGGTTCGAGAGCAGGAAGTGCCGGACATTTGGCTTGTCGTAGTCGAAGGTTTTCGAATCCCAGTACTTCTGGTATCCGGCCTCGCCGGCAGGGGAGTATTGGTTGTCGCTGCCGTCGAGCTGGTTGAGCCCCTCGTTGAGGTTCTTGACGTAGTGGGCGTGCACGACGTCCATAATGACTGCCAGCCCCATCGAGTGAGCCGTGCGGATCAGCTCCTTGAGCTCTTCGGGCGTGCCGAAGCGGCTCGACGGTGCAAAGAAGCTCGATACGTGGTACCCGAACGAACCGTAATAGGGGTGCTCGGCCACGGCCATGAGCTGCACGGTATTGTACCCGGCCCGGCGGATTCGAGGCAGGATGTTGCGGGTGAATTCGGTGTATGTGCCGATACCGGCTCGTTCCTGCGCCATGCCGACATGTGTTTCGTATATGAGCAGGTTTCCGACCGAGGCGATGTCGAAGTTGTCGCCCTGCCAGTCGAACGGCCCCGGATTCCAGAACTGTGCGGCGAAATCCTTCGTTTGTTCATTCTGCACGGCCCGGAAGGCATAGGCCGGAATACGGTCGTGCCAGCCGTTGGCGCCGTGTACGCTGATCTTGTACAGAGACCCGTGTACGAGCCGGCCGACATACATGGCATCGGGCAGGAAGGTACTCCATACGCCGTCGTCGCCGCGATGCATGGCTATGTCACCGCGTTTCCAGCCGTTGAAGTCGCCGATCAGGAAGACCTCGTATGCGGCGGGCAACCATTCGCGGAGCCACCAGCCCGCCAGATCATCATCGCGCTGCCAGCCGAAGTAGCGGTATCCGTTGGCGTAGTCTACGATCGAGCCTGACGCCTTTTCGATTTCGGCCAGGCGGCTTTCGTACAGCGATTTGCGATACTTGAGTTCGCCTTCGACGGGCAGGAGCCACTCGTCACGTTCGACAATGGGGAGGTGTTTTTCATTGGTATCCATAGCCGTCATGGTGAAAAATTCGACACACTAAAGTTACTAAAAACTGGCGTACAAATGCAAAAATCAGAAAAATTTTTCTAATTTTGTGGAATGTGCGTCCGAGCTGCTGCCATTCGGAGCCAAGAATCGGGCGACTCTGAAAAAACGATACTATTAATCTAAAGAGCACTGCTTATGTTTAAAGGACAACCCAAAGGCTTGTATGCACTCTCGCTCGCCAATACTGGCGAACGATTCGGTTACTACACCATGCTGGCGATCTTCACACTGTTCCTGCAGGCGAAGTTCGGCTATACGGAGGCTGTAACCACCCAGATTTACGGAATATTCCTTGCCGCGGTCTATTTCATGCCGTTCTTCGGCGGTATCCTGGCCGACCGTTTCGGCTTCGGCAAGATGGTAACCCTGGGCATCTTCGTGATGTTCGCCGGATACGCGCTGCTGTCGATACCCACAGGTACGGGCTTCGCCGGCAAGGCAATGATGTTCGGAGCGCTGATACTCATCGCCTGCGGAACAGGCCTGTTCAAGGGTAACCTTCAGGTGATGGTCGGAAACCTCTACGACTCGCCCGAATACGCCTCGAAACGTGACAATGCATTCTCGATATTCTATATGGCTATCAACATCGGTGCCATGTTCGCACCCGGTATGGCTACCTGGATTACAAACCACTTCCTGGCCAAAGACGGCCTGATCTATAACGGTCAGATCCCGGCCCTGGCGCACCAGTACATGGAGATGGGTTCGTCGATGCCCGCCGAACCGCTGGCAAAGTTCCAGGAACTGGCCAATTCGGTTTCGTTGAGCGGCCCGGTGGCTGATCTGGGCGAGTTCGCACAGCACTATATCGACAAGCTCTCGACGGCCTACAACATGGGCTTCGGTGTTGCGTGCGTCTCGCTGATCGTCTCCTACCTGATCTATATCGGTTTCCGCAAGACCTTCAAGCATGCCGACGTTACGGCCCGCCAGCAGGAACAGGCTGCAGCTACGGCCGGCGTGAAACATGCCGAACTTACTCCCGCTCAGACCAAGTCGCGTATCGTGGCCCTGATGCTGGTCTTCGCCGTTGTGATCTTCTTCTGGATGGCTTTCCACCAGAACGGCTCGACAATGACATTCTTCGCACGTGACTATACAACCTCCGAGGCTACGGGCCTGACCCGTATGGGATTCAATATCTGGAACCTGGCACTGATCATCGTCGGCGTATATGCTATCGTGGCACTCTTCCAGTCGACCAAGAGCCGCGGCAAACTGATCAGCGGCGGTATTCTGGTTGTGGTTCTGGGCCTGCTCTATTACCAGTGGACACAGACTCCCGAAACGGTTCATATCCTGCCGCAGGAGTTCCAGCAGTTCAACCCGTTCTATGTCGTTGCCCTGACCCCGATCTCGGTGGCCATCTTCTCGGCCCTGGCAAATCGCGGCAAGGAGATGTCGGCTCCCCGCAAGATCGGTTGGGGTATGGTTATCGCAGCGTTGGGCTTCCTGATCCTGACGATCGGTTCGTTCGGACTGATGTCGCCTGTCGAGGTGCGCGAGGCCGGTGTCAGCAACATGTTCGTTTCGCAGAACTGGCTGATCTCGACATATCTCGTGCTGACGTTCGCCGAACTGCTCCTCTCGCCAATGGGTATCTCGTTCGTGTCGAAGGTCGCTCCTCCGAAGTACAAGGGTATGATGATGGGCTGCTGGTTCGCCGCTACGGCTATCGGTAACTACGCAACCTCGCTGATCGGTTATCTGTGGACCAGCGGCATGGCTCTGTGGATGGTATGGAGCGTGCTGATCGTTCTGTGCCTGCTGTCGGCGCTGTTCATCTTCTCGATAATGAAAAAACTCGAAGCCGCTACGGGCAATGCCTGATGCCGGTTTCCGTCCTGATAATCAGTCGGCCGCCTGAGGAAGGCGGCCGACTTTTTTTCGTACGTTCGATTGTGGGGCCGGCCTTTGGATTTAGACAAAAAATTTGCTTATATTTGCAATTTAAAAACGGGATTTGCGTTTTTATTGTCGGATGAAGCGTCTTTTTGCAAACATACTGGCCGTGGCGGTGCTCCTGTCGGCAATGGTGCCGGTGGGGTGCAGCGAGGATGAGGATCTGATCGGGACTCAGCGCGAACGCATCGTGTCGTATCTCGAATCGAACCTCGGGCTGGTCACCGAAGAGGAGGCCGACCAGTCGCTGACCGGCGAGCTGCTGCCCTATTATACGGTTTGCGGCGAGGCGTACCGTTACATTGCAAATGTCTATCGCACGGATCGTCCGTCGCAGGTGATCGACATGGGTGATGTGGTGACGTTCCATTACGAGTCGTACACCTTCGAAACCGCTCCGGCAACAATCCCGTTTGCGACGAACATCCGCGAGAGCGGTGCCGTACTGGCCGGTGAGTACGGTCTCGATACGACCTATTGGGATTTCTCGCCGCGCGTGGTCAGATTGGGCGGCGATCCGATACTAAAAGGACTGGAAAGTTCGTTACCACAATGTGCGGCCGGAGATACGGTATATGTCTTCATGCCTTCGACGGCGGCCTACGATGACAAAAGCATGGGCGTGGTGGCTGCCAATACCGCGGTGATGATGCTCGTGATAATAGACAGTGTTGAAAAATAGCTTTTTTTTGAAACAGATATGGTCAAACGATTTGGGATAATAGGAGTTGTGGCAGTTTTGCTGTGGGGCGCGGTGTCGTGTGCCGACAAGTACGAAGTGTCGTATTCGGAGCGCGAACAGTTGTCGCTCGACGCCTGGGTGGCAAAACATATAAATACGCCGACCGAACGTGCCGTACGGTTGGATAACGGCATGTGGGTCGAGATCACCGACCTCGGAAATACGGATGAGATCGCAACGAAGGATACCAGCCTGTGGGTTAAGTATAACTTTACGGTGCGCGACCTGGGGGGTAACATTTCGTTCTCGCGTCTGGAGGATGTGGCCCGTTGGCAGGGGACCTATACGCGATATACGCACTATGTTCCGGATTACATTTTCTGCGGCGACTACAACTCCAACCTGTTGGAGGGAACCTACTACATCATGCGCAATACGCTGAAGGATGTAGCGGGCAATGATGTCAATCTGCATGTGGGCACGAAGGGTACGATCTACATGCCGTCGTCGCTGGCATACGGAGCCTACGGTACGAGCAACGATGCCGGATACGGCGGACAGTTCTCGCTGGACGGCAACATCCCGGCCATACTCGATTTCGAAATAACCTACATCACCAAGGACCCGGTCAAGACCGAGGAGGCCGAAGTGGATGCCTACATTGCCGGCGACGATTCGTGGCAGCTGGTGAGCGATACGCTGAAGTATCTCTATGTCGACAAACGTTACCGGTTGCCCGAGGGTGAGGAGGCCTACAAGGGAGATTCGATACTTCAGGATTCGACGGTCAATATCTGGTATGTCGGACGGTTCCTGGATGGCTTCGTGTTCGATACAAACATCGATTCGGTCAAGCGGCGCGTCTACGGCGAGGTGCTGACCGAGGGTGAGGCTTTGGAATTCACGCCGCCAACCGGTGACGAATCAGTCTCGATCGACTCGTCGACCGGAACGGCTTCGGGCTCGTCGTTCATCAATGCCTGGAACTATACCATTCCGACCCTGTTGCAGGGGCAGTGGGCGCGTATAATCTGTACGTCGGCCTATGGCTACGAGGGTTACGGGCAGTACCGCAACGGTTCGACTTCGACCAGCGGTTCGTCGAGCGACTACTTCTACTACGACTACTACAACTGGTATAACAACCCCTACACGAGCTATTACAGCGGTTACTACAACAGTTACTACAACAGCTATTACGACTATTACAACTACTACAATTACTACAATACGTCGACCAGTACGGATGAATCCGAGAGTACGACGACGGTCTATACCGAGATTCAGTCTTATACGCCGTTGATCTTCGAAATCTATATCGAGGAGTAGGCTCTGAAGCCTCCCGGTGGGAGAGTAGAAGTTGTCAGCGAGTGGAGAAAATGTGAGTGAGGTGAGAGTGGGGGGGGGAAGACGAGATTGTGTAGTGTAGGTGTATGAATAGATAATAGTGCGAATCGAAGATAAGATTTCGGTTCAGGATATAAGCGGTTCGACGCATGTACGGCAGTGGAGGCGATGACTCCGGGCGGTGTGTGCGTCGAACCGCTTTTCGTACCACCACTGGAGTGCGGGCCGAATCCGAATGAAAAGATTCATAATCTTGCCGTCGTATTAGGAAAAACAGCTGCAATTGACTATTTTTGTCATGCTACTGTACTCAATTTGTGACGGAATGAATCCAATTTACACCGTTATCCTTGTCATATTGGGGATTCTGGCCGTGTCGGGATTGTTTGTGGGCGTGATGAACGATGCCGCAAACTTCCTCAATTCGGCTATCGGCTCGAAGGCCGCCCCAAAACGTTTCATAATGGCTGTGGCCTCGTGCGGCATCATCGTGGGCGCCGTGACCTCCAGCGGTATGATGGAGGTGGCCCGAAGCGCAATGTTCGATCCGGCCCAGTTCACGTTCCACGAGATCATGATGCTCTATCTGGCTGTAATGCTGGCCAATATCATCCTGCTCGACCTGTTCAATACCCTCGGCCTGCCAACTTCGACAACCGTGGCTTTGGTATTCTGCCTGCTGGGGTCGGCCGTCGCAATATCGACATACAAGATCGCCTCGACAGCGGGCGTCACGATGAGCGACCTGGGGCAATTCATCAATGCCTCGCGGGCGCTGGCCATCATCTCGGCAATCTTGCTCTCGGTGGTGCTGGCATTCTGTTGCGGTACGGTGGTGATGTATGTCTCGCGGCTCATATTTACGTTCTATTACAGCAAGATTTTCAACCGCTTCGGGGCCCTGTGGTGCGGAATTTCGTTTACGGCGATCATCTACTTCGCACTGTTCAAGGGGCTGCAGAATACCCTGGGGCATACGGCGCTGATGAGATACATCGCCGACAATACGGCCATGTCGCTGTTTTTTATCTGGGTTGTCAGCAGTGCGGTTCTCTTCGTGCTGCAGCGCTTCAAGGTCAACATACTTAAGGTGACGATTCTGGCCGGAACCTTTTCGCTGGCCCTGGCCTTTGCCGGCAACGACCTGGTGAATTTCGTGGGCGTTCCGGTGGCCGGATACGATTCGTACAGGATGGCATTCGCCTCGGGCGACATGAACATGACCATGGAGGGGCTCAAATCGGATGTCCCGGCCAATGTCTACTTGCTGTTGGGGGCCGGAATCATCATGATCATCACGCTGTGGACTTCGAAACGTGCACTGTCGGTAAGCCAGACCGAACTCAGTCTCTCGAATCAGAATGAAGGTGAAGAACGTTACGGTTCGTCGCTGTTTTCGCGGGCGCTGGTACGGTTTGCCATGAACATCAATGCCGGTTACGAGCGTGTCGTGCCGAAGCGGGTGAAGAGTTGCATCGAACGGCGCTTCGAACCCCTTGCCGAATCCGAACGCAGCGGTGCTTCGTACGACCTTATACGGGCCACGGTCAACCTTACTACGGCCTCGATTCTGATTTCGGTGGCCACGTCACTGAAGCTGCCCCTGTCGACCACATACGTCTGCTTCATGGTCTCGATGGGATCGTCGCTGGCCGACCGTGCATGGGGCCGCGAAAGTGCCGTATACCGTATTACGGGCGTCATGACGGTCGTTGCCGGCTGGTTCGTGACGGGCCTGGGTGCGGCATTGATATCATATGTTGTGGGGTTGGTTCTGATCTATGGCGGTACGGTTGCCGTAATTGCCGTTTCGGCGCTGGCGGGCTGGATGCTTGTCCGCAGCAACCTGCGCAAGAACCGCAAGGCTCGCGAGGAGAGTCTCCAGAACCGGAACGAAACGGCGGAGGAGACCCCTGCCGACATCATTGAGTCATGCAAGCAGGAGGTGTGCGAGACGATGGAGAAGGTGACACGGATCTATGACCGTACCCTGCTGGCGGTGTTCAAGGAGAACCGCAAGGTATTGCGCGAGATGGTCAGGGAGTCGAACGAGATCTTCTACCAGTCGCGCGAACACAAGTACAAGATGTTGCCGACGTTGCAGAAGCTGCAGAGTTGCGATATCGATACGGCCCACTATTACGTTCAGGTAGTGGACTACATTTCGGAGGTTGCGAAGGCGCTGATGCACATTACGCGGCCATGTTTCGACCACATCGACAACAACCATGAGGGCATGACCAAGGATCAGATCGAGGATCTGATGCACATAAACGACGAGGTTGAGGCGATCTACGGCCAGATCAACCACATGTTGCAGACGAACGATTTCAGTCAGATCGACGTGGTGCTGGAGAAGCGCGACCACCTGTTCGAGACGATCGCCGAGGTTATCAAGCACCAGTTGCTGCGCATCAAGGATCGGCAGACGAGTACGCGTTCGAGCATGCTGTTCCTGACGATTCTGAACGAGACCAAAACAATGGTGCTGCAGTCGCGCAATCTGCTCAAGTCGCAGCGCTATTTTCTGGATCACCAGCCCGACGCGAAGGTCTGACCGGCCGGTGTCCGACGGCATGCCGGAAATTTACTCCCCCCC
The DNA here is from genome assembly GCA_900550925.1 of uncultured Alistipes sp. GTDB lineage: Bacteria > Bacteroidota > Bacteroidia > Bacteroidales > Rikenellaceae > Alistipes. The sequence goes on from URTU01000005.1 coordinate 44,040, forward strand.
CCTCACACAAAAAAAAACTCCGACTTGGAATATTGAGGGGGGGATTTTGTTATCTTTGTGCAGAATTGGACCTGTAATTTAATATTAACGGACACGAAGATGAAAAAACTGTTTTTGATAGTGTGCCTGTGCGCTGTTTGGGGGCTCCGGGCCCAGCAGCCGTTGACCGAAGAGATGTACCTTCACGAGGATTCGATTCTTTGGAGTTCCTACGAGGCACGGATGAACGAGTTGTACGGACTCATGCAGCAAGCGCCAGAAAAGAAGGATAGCCTGATGTTGGTTGCCGACAAGGAACTGAATGAAGTGCTGGAGAAGAATTGGAAACTGGCAATACGTTACGCATCGGTGCCGAGCGGGTTGCAACGGGTGTATATGACGCGTCTCTACATGCCGAAGGATACGTTGGTCCGTGTACTGGCTTCGCTGCCGGCCGAGATGCAGGATTCGTTCTACGGCCGCTGCATACGCGGGCATATCGAGACCGATCAGATCGAGGAGGGAGACCCTGTTGTCGAGTTCCCGTGCGTGACGATCGACGGCAGTGAGTTCGACTGGTCGGTGGCCGAAGGGAAGCAGTTGCTGATGCTCTACAGCGGGTTGTCGTGCATGGGCGAGTGGGGCCGTCAGCAGCTGAAAGAGATCTATGAGCAGACTTCGCGCGATGACCTGTTGGTATTCGTCTATTGGCCGTGCGAGTCGCTGGAGGCGTTGCAGCAGGCCCGCGAGCAGTATGAGTTCGAGTGTGACAACTATTATTTTGTCTCTGACTTCAAGGGCGATGCGACGCCGATGAAGATAAAGTACGGCACACAGGCCACGCCGACATGTTTCCTTACTGACCGCGACCACACGGTGAAGGTGAAGTGTATTGGCCTGGATGTTGACCGGATGGAGCCATACCTCGCCCGGACGAAAAAATAACGCCGAGTGCGGCAGTTGCACACCGGTAGTAATGAAAATAAAATTGATATGCAAACTGTTCTGAAACGGATTATCCTTGGGGCTGCACTGTTGTTGGCCCTGCACACGGCGGCTTCGGCCGGCGAACTTGTCATCGTACAGATCACCGACCCGCAGATCGGCTTCTATGAGGAGGGCGATCTGGCATGGGAGACCGACCGGATAAACCGTGCGATCGACGCAATCAATGCGTTGAAACCCGATTTTGTGGTCTTTACGGGCGACATGGTGCAGAAAACGACCGATTCGACCCAGACGGCGCTTGTCAAGGGGTGCATTGCCCGGCTCGACCCGGGGATTGAGGTTCTGTATGTTCCGGGGAACCATGATGCGGTTTGCCGTGACGGGCGTGTCGACATGACGCCCTACCGTGAGCGGTGGGGTGACGACCGGTTCCGTGTCGAGCGCGACGGGGTGGTGCTGGTGGGTTTCAACAGCGTGCTGCTGAACAACGAGTGCCACGACATGGCAACGATCGACCGGCAGACCGAGTGGCTGCGTGAAAACCTTGAAGAGGGTGACGGCATGAAGCTGGTCTTCACGCACTATCCCTTCTTCATGACGGATATCGATGACGAGGATGCCTCGACCCACATCACCGGAAAGTATCGCCGGACCTATCTCGACATGATGGCCGACAACGGTGTGCGGGCAATCTTCTCGGGGCACCGGCATGCCTGCATATATCGCACCTATCGCGGTATGGAGCTGGTTACGGCGAGCGCCCTGGGGCGTCCGTTGGGCAAGGCTCCGTCGGGAGTCGAGGTGATTGTTGTCGAGGACGGGGAACTGTCGCACCGTTATTGTGCGATCGAGGAGATTCCGCATTCGCGCGAGGAGCTGCGGCAACTGTTGCGGCAGGAATAGCGCGGGGGACGTTATTCGGACGAAGTGATGCGGTTGTAGTCGGCGACGGAGAGATGAAGTCCGAGCGCGGCGGCAATCGCATTTTCATATAGCTGCAGCCATGACAACTGTGCCGACAGTACGTCGAGTATCGAGAGCTGCCCTTCGTTGTAGGAGTAGGTGCTCAGCTGGAGATTTTCGCGGGCGGTTTCGAGGCTGCGATATGAGGTTACGGTCTGTTGGAGGCTGTTCTGTACGGCTGACCAGGCGTCGGCCTCCTCGAGGAAGATCCGGTCGCGCAGCTGTTGCGCCTCGAACTGCCGGATCTCTTTTGCCTGCCGTGCAATCGCTACCGTGCGGTTTCGGGCTCCCCAGTGGAAAACAGGAATGTCGAGCGAAATATATGCCATCCCGTCGAGCGTAGTGGCCCATTTGCTGTTCGGTGAACGTGTCTGCCATGTTCCGGTGGCTCCGAGGTTTATCTGGGGCAGGTATTTGGCCCGGGCCGACCGGATATCCCATGCAGCCTGTTCGGTACGCAGCATGGCGGCCGTATAGTCGCTGCGGCGGTCGAGAATCTCGGCGTGCCCGATACGTGCCGGCAGTGACACGGCGGTCATGATCGAATCGGCCGGAAGGCTGGCTGTTGAAAGCGAGTCTCCCATCAATATGTTGAAATTGTGCAGGGCCTTCTGATAGTTCAGCGAGGCCGCCACCAGTCCGTATTCGGCCTCGCCCAGTCGGGCGTCGATCATCAGCACGTCGCTTTTCGAAATGTAGCCGTCGGCAAACCGCGCATCGATAACCTGCTTGAGCGAATGTATGATGTCGACATACCGCTGCGCTACCGAAAATGAACCGATCGAGGCTGCCAGATTCCAGTAGGCGTAGTCGGCGGCATAGATTATCTCGGTGGTTGTGAAATATTCTTCGCAGAGGGCGATGTCGGCAGCCAGCATGTCGCTGCGATATGCGGCTCTCGCACCTCCGCCGGCATAGATGGTCTGCACGATGGCAGGCTGGAGCGAGAATGCGAATGGCTTTATGCCGTCGTGTCGGCGCATGTCGGCCGAGAAGATCCCCGAAGCATCGAGTCGCGGCAGCAGCCCTGTCCGGCTCAGGCGTTGCTGCTCCTCGGCCGAGAGGGTCTGTGCACGGGCTATCCGCAGTGCATGGCTGTATTGTATGACGGCATTCCGGTATTGCTGTACGGAGAGTGTATCCTGCGGGGAGGCCGTGCCGCAGAGAAGCAAGGCGGTGCAGGTGGCTATGAGCGATCGGATCGACATGGTGGTTTACTGTTTTTCGGCGGTGATATTGAAAAATAGCGAATAGCATACCGGCAGGAAGAATACCGTGAGCAGCGAGGCCATCAGCAGACCTCCCATGATTGTTGCGGCCATGCCTCCGAACATGGCGTCGAACAGGAGTGGCAGCATTCCGAGGATTGTGGTAATGGAGGCGGCCATGACGGGAACCACGCGCGAACGTGTGGCGCTGACAAGAGCCTGGTATGGTGTCATACCTGCACGGGTGTCGCTGTCGATCTGCACGACGAGGACGACGGCATTCTTGATGTTCATGCCGACCAGTCCGAGCAGCCCGAGCAGTGCGAAGAAGTCGAACATGCGTCCGGTGACCAGCAGGCCTCCCACGACGCCCGTGACGATCAGCGGCAGCATGAGCAGTATGACGACCGGTTTCTTGAAGCTGTCGAACAACAGCAGCAGGACAAGGAATATGAGGGCGAGCGTCAGCGGCAGGTTGGCGGCGAGGGCGGCATTCGATTCGGCCTGGCTCTCTTCCTCGCCGAAGACACGCATGGTATACCCTTCGGGGAGTTTGATTTCGCGTTCGATGCGCTGGCGGAGGTCGGTGAAGAGCTCCTTGGTGTTCTGCCCGCGGACGGGGTCGCACTGTGCCTTCATGACGCGTTGCCGGTTGTAGCGCTTGACAACACCGCAGCGGTAGTCGAAGTCGAACTCCGATACGCACTGTTCGAGCGCGAAGACCCGCCCCGACGGATTGAAAACCGGAAGCACCTGCATGTTGGTGAGGTTATAGTCGCCTATATTCTCGTCCTTCAGCAGCACCGGCATGAAGCGGTCCTCCTCGCGGTATTCGCCCAGTTTGTAGCCGGAGGAGGCGATGGTAATCCCCTGCGCCATCTCCCCGCGCGAGATACCTATGCGCGGGCCCTTGATCTGCGAATAGCGCGGCAGCCAGGTCGGGATGCGGTTTCCCCAGCTGTTGCGGATGTTGTCGGCACGGCCGTCATGTCGCATGATCTCCTCGGCGCGGGTCACAAGCCGTGCCAGTGTGTCGATGTTCTCGCCGAGGAATCCGAATTCGATTGCAGCTTCCGTCGCGGGCGACAGCTTGAAAAGCGAGGAGCGTACCCAGACATCGGGGAAATTCTCGACGGCATATTGGTGGAACCGCGCCTCGAGTGGTGCGGTGGAATCGGCCGAGAAGAGTTCGACGAGGATGTTTCCGAAGTTTGGCTTGGGGCCGAACGACGAACTTGCAAGATAGTATCTCGGTGGCGAGGAGCCTACGGTTGCCGAGACATGTTTTACGGCGGGCTG